>NZ_JBVVQD010000031.1:0-82507 GCF_055811755.1 Mesorhizobium sp. WSM4840 | reverse complement strand
CGAATGCCAACCCAGAGCGAAGCTACTCGCCGAAGCTCTCATCGTAGCCAAATTTGAACACTTAGCCTTGCCGTTCGCTTAATGCGCTCCGCCGGCTTGTGACGGAATGAGCACCCGCGGTACGAACTTCTTGCACAAATGGCTGAGCAGCGGCCTGCCTGAGAGACCATCTGCCTGCACAAAAGGTAGCATCGTCAGCTCAAGATGAACGTGAGGAAGAAGAAACCGGCAATAGCAATTACCGAAATGACATTGGGCCACCATACGGCATCGTGGGCCGGTTTGGCTGGCTTGTACCTGTGCCCCGTGCGGGGCAGCAGGTCCGGATCGTAGCGCATGTGGCGCTTAGGGTCGTATTTGATTAGCCGTTTCATCTTCCTGCACCCCATATTGCGACACATAGGATGGCGGCGGGTGCTCGGGATCGGCATGATATAGCACCTCGCCAAAGAGGATGCCGCTGGTGTGGTTGTTGGTTCTAATCCGGGTCATGAAGTCCGCGCCATCCGTTGAGCAAGTTCTAGCGGCCCGGCAGCCCTATTGGGGTGACCATCAGCCGGCCGCCGGGCCTTGACCACCAGCGAGCTTAAGAGGAGGCGCTGTGCTGGCTGACCAAAAACTTGCGCTCAAAGGCAACGGAAAAGCATCATGTGAACGAACACTGCCCCCGGAAGCTTCTTCCAGCCGATGGAGGCACCATGAAACGCAAGCCCAGCAAAACCGGATTCACCAAACTGCTCTCCGCCGACACCACATGGATGTCGGCCGATCCGCTGATCGGACTGCTCGAACCGGAGACCGACAGCGGCACGATTGAGCTGGGCCATGAATAGGATCGTGGCCGAGCGACTTCTTTGTGCTGTCGTTGAATTTCTTCAGGCCGGCGAGGGAGATGACGCGCCAACGTTTGCTGTCGAGCGTTCGCAGTGACGGCAAAGCACTCGGCAACCGGTCATTCTTGAACCAGCTTCAAACGACTATATCGGCGGAGGCTTTCTTCGATGACCATAGCGGTTGAGATAGCGACGCCCCTGGGTCCGAACTTCCTTGTGGCTTCCAAAATGCCGAGCGTAGCTCCAGCAAACAATCTGCCGTCGTTTGATGTTGATGGATCGTTTGCCGCCGACAGCAGATATTCATCAACGTCGTTGTAAAGCTCATTGGGAGCCGGCATTTTCAGTTGAACAAGCTGATCAACCGTTGCCCTAGTTCGGCTCTCCCTCTCAAAAAACCAGAAGTATGCCATGTAGCGAGCGAAGCCGTAGAGGGCCAGCACCATTTGAGCCAACCAAATTGCGATGGTGGCTGCCGCGGCCACCACCAATGCGGCCGGCCAATCGTTCCAGATCGACGCTATAGCCAGGACGATCGCAAAATCCAAAATTGACCAAAGGATAATGCCTGCCCAAAAGCTGCGGCTCTCAGATGACTGAAACCTTGTGGCCATGATTGCTGTGCCCCTCGCATGATGGTCATCGTGGAGCAACGTCTAGTGACTCGCAAGCTTCGCCCCGCAAGGGCGCGAAAGCCCTAAGCGGTGCCGCCGCGTCCAGACGCGCCGGCAATGGCGGATGACCTCATTCCAAAGCTGAAATGCGCCAAGTGCGGCGGCAAGAAAGTCGGGCTGATCTACACGCCCGACACCATCCCGAATGCGTACGGCAAGGCAAAGGACGGGCGATGACCGGCAGCAAGACACGATCTCAATTTGGTGCACCGCGCGAGCGCTTGGCATGTGGGTCCTTGGAACGGAGTCGCATCATCGGCGTTACGGCCAACCAAACGCTGCCAACGATATGGAGGAACGGGCGTGATCGAGTTGACCGAGAGGGAAAAGCGCTTTCTCAAGCGCGTTGGCACCATCACTCACATTCCCTGGTCGAACAAAGTCACAGCCGCAGATGCCAAAGGCAAGCCCATGCGTATCGCAAGGGCAACGTTTGCCCGATTAAGAGACGACGGTATCATCATCCGATCTACAAGCGACCTGACCTCGAACACCTACGTCATTAATCCTGCACCCGTGACGCCACAAGTCGAGGAAGTGCAGGAAGCGTCCTGATCGGGCGGGATTAACAAACCCGCAAAGCCGGAGGCCTTGCAGGATCGCCCTGATCTCAGCGCCCGATGATCGCGATGTCGTTGTCGCGCATCGTGTCCAGGATCCGCTTGTGCCGGCGCTCTCGCGCCTTCTCGCATGAGACAGCGCCCGCCGTGACTGCACCAAGCCCCATGACACTTCTGTGCATGATTCCCCCAAACCTCGCTAAGGCATCGCGCGGGCACGGGCGGCGCGTCAATCCTTCTTCAGCCTCACGCCGGCGCCACCGCCATTCTCCGGGATGAACTCGACGCCGGCCGCTTTGAGGGATGCTTGAACGGCCGCGATGGAGTGCCCTGGCGTTGTCGCTTCAGTCTCGATTCTGGTCACGGTGTTCCTGTGCACGCCCGACTTGTCGGCAAGATCGCGGACGGTCCAGTTAAATAGGCCGCGCGCCGCGGACCGAAACATGCTGGAGGCCTTGTCGTCAGAATTAGCACATGTGTGCTGGGCTGACTTTACTCGATCGAGACGTTCCGCGAGCGATTCCGTGGCCAGCTAAGGGCCTCTTGCCACACTCAATCAGACCTCCGAGCACATCGCTCGGTGAACGCTTGAGACCATCGCACCTGCAAGTGCGGCGGGCTCATTTGTTTCCGTATGGCACTGGCACCGGGCAGGACGTTCGCGTCCTGCAGCAATATTTCTGTGGTCATAGAAATGCTGCGAGATCGGATTGTCCCCTCCGATCAGCCCACGACCTCTCCCGCAGGCGCGGGCGTTTTTCGCGCTAGGTGCGACTAGCTCCTGGTATCTCGTCGAGGAGAGTTGGACCGCTGCTCACAGGCATCTGGCCGTTGGGAGTAAGCTTGTCCACTGCGTCGGGCAGTTCTCTTGTGAGCCGATCGAGAAGTTCCTCGCGGGACAATCCCGTTTGCTCCGCGAGATCGCTCAACGTTTGCGGGTCAATCGCTTCCTCAACCTGGTCGCGCTGAACGGGGTGATTAGATCCTTTACCGACCCAAGAATCAACCTGATCGCCCGCACCCACATTCCTGAGACGGTCCAGTATATCGCCGAGGCCGCCGGGGGAGCCAGCGCTTTTGGGATCTGTCGAGTTCCTACCGGCGATTAACTCGCCGATCTTGTCCCTATTCTTGTAGGCAAGTAGGCCAAGCAAGGCTATGGCGACTTTTCCTATGTCAAGGCTCATTTCGCATCTCCTTCCATGAAGAAGGGACAAGGCATGCGGCTTTGAAAGGTTCCACTGTATTGCTACTGGGCTGGTTTACCGTTCGGTGAGCCGAGCGATTGCGGCTTCGCGGTCGGCTTCTGGCGGGACTTCAGCACGCGCGCCCCGCGCAGAATGATGGACGAGCCGTGATGCCAATCGTCTCGATCGGTTCGCGCGCTTGAGCTTGCGCCAAATCCGCCCAACGAGGAACTCGACGGGTTCTCCGATCGTTGAATGCCTTTGATCGAGCCGCCGTCCTGCCGTCCACCTCGATACGCAAAACGAAATACGATCCGGAGCGTAGAACCCTCTCGGCGTGGTTCATGGCCAGCGGTAATGCTACCAATTTGACGACGCGCCGCCGGAGACCTTCGCCGCGTTCAAAGCCGCCTTTGTTAAGGGCCGCTATTTCAACGACTACATCCGCAATCACTTCCGATACCGTGTGGTTACGACCGGCGATGATGCCGGATGACGTCCTATGGACCACGCCCGTCATTTTTCAGGCTGGTGGCGACGCTATGAGGTGGTAGAAGACTCGTCCGACGACCCCGGCAAACGATCGCGAATGGCTTCCTCGGTTCGCTTTGCGGTCGATTCCACAACTTTGCCGACCTTGCCTGCTAGCGTGTCGGCATCTCCACCCGAGCCTTGCCGGTCGGCCTCTTCCTTGACCGTTTCGTAGGCCTCGGCGGCAACTTGCTTTGCTTGCTCCAGGCCCGTTTCGAGAACCTCCTCCGCACTATCGCGAATTTTGTCGCGGTAGGCGCCAAGTTGCTCGTCCTCTGTGGCTGTGTGGGGCAGCATCACCCCGATGGCAGTGCCCAGCGCAAGGCCGACTGCGGCGATAGCCAGCGGTTCGCGCTCGAAGAGGTCCTGTGCCGATTGGCGCGTCCGAACCGCTATCTCGCTGGCGCTTGAGCCGAGCTGGCCGGCGGTTGTGGTCATCCTCTCCTTGGCACCCGTCACAGCATTTGTTGCAGCTTCGGCCGCGCCGCTTGCAGCTGATGTAACCGAACCGGCGGTATCGGAGATCATCGCCCCGATTCCGGACCCTCGGTTGCCCTGGCTGAAATCATCGCCGCGCAGGTCGGAGAAAGCGTCAGGAGCCGTTCCTGTCCGATAAGCGGCGGCAGCTGAACTAGACGCTGACGTGCCGTTGCCGAGCATCAGCCAGGCCAGGCCGGCTCCAATCAACGTCAGCGGCAACGGGTTGTCCCTGACTTGCGACTTGAGGTTGCCAAGCATGGCGGATCCTTCGCCGGCGAACATTCCGGTAAATTCGTCGATCAATTGACCCGGTGTCATCTTGCTGCGGATCGAATCGGCGGTGTCTGCTACTTTCGCCCGGGCGATGTCGGCATCGCGTTCAAGCTCGGCTGCGGATTTGTCGCTCATCTGATTTGATCCTTGATCACGCGCGCGTCGCGCTTGAGTTGGTCTTGTGTGCGATCGGGCGTCAGCTCGGAAGGAGCCATGCTTTTCGTGCCAGAGCGCAAGAGAATGATTCCCAGTATCGCGACGACGATCCCGACCAGCAGCGAGGACCATCCCGCTCCCAAGCCGGCACTCGCCAGGGCGATTACGAGTGCTTGCAAAAGCACTATCAAGGCCGCGAGAAGGCATATCGCGCCGCCCAGAACCTCGGCGGCGCCTGCGCCGGCCTTGCTAATTTTTTCCGAAATTTCGGCCCGCAACAGCCTACTTTCGGTTTGAAGCAGGGTTGTGACCTGCTGTGCCAGATCGCTGACGAGGGTTGCGAGGCCGCGACTTTCCTGATTGTTGGTCATGGGTTCTGCTCCAGGCTTGCGCCTGCCCAGTCGTCGCCGGCCAGATCATCGCCGGCCAAGTCATCGTCGCGCTGGCTGGAGCGGGCCGGCGTCGGGTCGGAGGCCTCTGCCGATCGCGTAGCGGACTCATCCGAGTTCGAAACCGTTTCTGAATCCCTGTGTGTTTGCGATCGACTCTGTGTCTCGGCCCGGGCAGATGGCGGCGAGCTCTTGATAAACCGCCCCAGCGCCAAGCCTGCCAATACTGAACCGGCGATCAGCGCCCCTGAGTTTTCGCGGCCGAACGACCGCATCTCGCCAAGAACATCTTCGAATGGTTTGTCCTTCAACGAAGATGAAAGGCGTTCAAGTGCGCCGGCGGCATCAAGGGTGAACTTTGAAGCGGTCCGTTGATCATTATTGGCCAGATGCTCGCTTGCCGCTCGCAACGCTCCGCTAAAGGCCTTTAGGTTGGAGCTGATATCGCGCTGTGTTCCCTCGGCTTTGTTGAATAATTCCTGCTTCGCTTCCGAAGCGTAATCGCCCGCCTTCCTGGTGAGTTCATCGCGAGCGTCATGTAGCGCCTCTGTCGCGGTGTGCGTTTCCTGCTGGAACCGCTCGGACAGTTCGCTTTTGGCTGTTTCGAAATCGGCCGGCTTACGGCCCTGATCGTCTTCGCGCTGCATGGTATCTCCTAATGGAATCCGAGGAAGGAGAGGATCGCAAGCACTACGACGACGAGGCCGATGAGATAGATGACATTGTTCATGGTGGCAATCTCCTCCATTGCCTAACGAACTTGCCTGCGGCAAACAGGTTCCATCATTTGGAGCTAAATTAGCAATAGCGCATCAGCCGGCGAGCCTGTGGACTCTCTTGGAATTCGCACACGCCGTATGGGCGGCCGTGCGGCGCCTCCGCGCTCGGATTTCAAGGGCTCATGGTCAGGAAGTATAATGAAGCACCACGCCTAGGTCACATTAAGATCAAAGCTCACCGGAAGACCGTGGTCTATTGCACGACTAGCGATCATGTTCGCTAGGTCGGAATCAGAGACCGAACATGCCGGAACAATCTGTTTGAGCGCCTTAACGGCGAGCCCCGTCGATATGAAACTATGCCGCCGCCTCCGAACATCTACATACTGTTCGATGAGGTTTTCGAGTTCACGCATGTGCAATCCTTTTTGGACGTCAACTGTGCCAGTTGAACCCAGCTTTAATCCATCCGGAGCAAGGGCTCATTCACATTGTTTAATGGACGAGAATCTTGACGCCGCATTGGCGCGCTGGCGCGTCTTGGCCGAGGCGGTCACCGCGGTTCGTGAAAGAGATTTAGGTAGGTCGCATCAAAGTCGGCCAGTAATGCCAATCGCTGGAAATCCAGGATAACAATCCTCCCGTCTTTCCAGCTAACCAGGTCCTTCGCTCGAAGTTCCTGCAGCGTCCGATTCACGTGAACTACTGATAGACCAAGCACGTCGCCCAATTCCGCTTGCGTCAGTGGAATCGCGAACGTCTGGTCAGAGGCCAATCCAACTATTTCTAAGCGGACATACAACTCGCAAATTACATGTGCGAGATGCTGTTTGGCGGAGCGACGCCCGAGACAGGTTATCCAAGTTCGTTGGATTGAGGCATCGATAGTGGTTGAAAGCCAGAGCATCCGGGTGAGATGTGGACTTCCACCCATTGCTGTGAGCAGGTCTTTGTGTCGAATGAAAACTACATCGCACGAGCCCAGGGCGCTCACGCTGTGATCCATCACTTTGAGCGGTAAACTATGCAGATCGACAAAGTCTCCCGGCACGTGAATTGCCGTTATTTGACGCTTACCTTCTCGAATAGCCTGGTTTCGAACTGCGAAACCATTCGCAATAAGACAGCTTTCGGCGGGGCGGGAACCCTCCCTGACAATCTCCTCATCGGGTCCGAAAGTTACCGGCCGGACCGGAAGAGCCTCAATAAGCGCGATTTCGTCTCGCGGCAGGGTGTCGCGGCGGTCGAGCATGCGAACTAAAAGGTCTTTGCCGAACATCGCAGTCCCTGTTGACCAAATCAGGAATCGAGTTCCAGCGGCTCGTGCCCCGGCTGATCGTGCCAGATGACGCGCCGCAGGTCCCGAGCATCTACAACTTGGTCGCCTGTCGGGCACAGATAGAAATGGTCGCTTTCATGCTCGACCTCTTCGCTATGTAGCTTGCCTGTAATGGGCGGCCCTAGTTGTGAAAGGTTGGTCATTGTTCGAGAATCGTTCTTTTTTGAGTCACGGCGTTCCGAGCCTCCCGACACAGGGTCTCGCGATCATTACCGTGCTTGCCAAAAAGGTCGCGGATCCTGCGGTATTGAGAGGCCGAACTTAGTGGCGAAATAGCAGAACTCATATTTTTCGTCACCCGCGACGCGGTTTCCGCCCCAGAACCTCTATTGCACTTGTCGTCGGCCATTTTGATTTCCTCCCTGGCTGGCCTTCAGATCAAGCGCAACGCGGATCAGCAACATTTGTTGCCGCCTCCCATTAGAATCACGTTATGTTCCGTGTGGCTAATATATACCGCCGACCCAGACTCGATCAGGTGGGCAAACCTGTGAGTGCCGCGCCCGGCCGGCTTGAGTTCATTCCGCCGATGCCTACCTGGTAGCCAAGCCGCCCCAAGGTGACGACTGGATTCACGAGGCCAAGTTCGACAGCCACCGCTCGCAGGTCGTTATGAGCCGCAAGTTTTGAGTTGCGTCTGCACGAGTAATTGCCTGGGGTGAGTTCGGGTAATTGCCATGTGCAGGGTCCGCGATTTCGCCCAGCTTCAACTGTCAGGAGGCGATGGAGCCTGGCTTTCAAGCGATGGTCGATTGCATGCTAGAGGCCGGCTGGACGCGCCGAGAGAGGCGCAGCTCGCGATCGCCCATGCCATAATCCGCGCCGGCCGGCCGCGCTAAGTTAAAACGCAGTCAGCCGACTGCCGCGAATGGCCGACATGGTAAAAAGCTGGCGTATTCTCATTGGTCGCTCGAACAAGCCATTGACGGGTCGTGGGCAGGGCAGTGTTGCTATTAAATCAACTCGTCGCATGGGATTGGCGCAGTGTTTCTGCAGTCGGCGGATGTTTATTTGTGAGCGCACGTCTGCACCTGCATCCTTTGGCGCTATTACACGTTTGCCCCGCGAAGAAGATGCTCCGGGCCAGCAGCCATGTCGAAGAAAACAACCGACGACGCTTACGAAGTTCAAGTGCAACTTGAGCGGCGGGCCGGACGGGAGGGCCGCGGGCGCGATGCCGAATGGCCGTCAGAGATTCCCAGCCGCGGCTGGAAGGACGTGCTGTGGCGGCTCTTTGCTGAGGTAACTGAGGACCGTGTTATGCTGATTGCGGCCGGGGCCGCATTCTATCTGCTCCTTGCCCTCTTTCCAGCGCTTGCCGCGTTCGTGTCCATCTACGGTTTCGTCGCCGATCCCCAGACGATCGCTGAGCACATTGCGTTCCTTGGCGGCGTACTGCCTTCGGGCGGTCTGGATATTATCAGATCTCAGCTTGCGTCCTTGGCCGCCCAGGACACTGGCGCGCTCAGCTTCGGCTTCATCTTCGGCCTTGCCGTCGCACTGTGGAGCGCCAGCAACGGCATCAAGACGCTATTCGAAGCCATGAACATCGCCTACGAGGAGAGGGAAAAGCGCGGCTTTATCCATCTGAATCTCCTGGCCCTGGGCTTCACACTTGGCGCCATCCTCATCGGTATCGGCTTTATCGTCTCAGTGGGGATCGTGCCGGCCATGCTTGCGCTGCTGAACCTCGGCGGCTGGACCGAAGCCCTTGTGCGGATCTTTCGGTGGCCGATGATGCTGATCATGGTCGGCCTCGGGATCACGCTGATCTACCGCTACGGCCCCAGCCGCGAAAGGGCAAAGTGGCAATGGGCGACATGGGGCGCCTTCCTCGCGGCTGTGGTCTGGATCGCAGTCTCGATAGGATTCTCCTATTATCTTGAAAACTTCGCCGACTATAACGCGACGTATGGAGCCCTGGGAGCAGTCATCGGCTTGATGATGTGGACCTGGATCTCCGTGATTGTCCTGATTGTGGGTGCGGAGCTGAATGCCGAGATGGAGCATCAGACCGCCAAGGACACCACCACAGGTGCGCAGCAGCCGATGGGCGCGCGAGGTGCCACGGTCGCCGACACGCTGGGCGGATCGGCCGATGCCGCCGACCAGCAGTCGCGTTCGGGCGAGCACAACACTTAGCGCGCAGATCACTTGGAATCTCCGCGCAACTTCGCTTGGCGCAATCACTGACATCAGCATTGGCGACGAGTTTGCAAGGACGGCTCATCATGGGCTATGGCAAGTCAGATCGCGAGCGTATGAATACCTTCAGGCGCAGTCCCCATCCTGCTCAGACCCCGCGGATGGCAAGCGCGACATCGGCGGAGAACGGCGGCACATCAAGCTTCAGCCAGCCGTCCGAATTCGCTTGCCATTCCGCTGTTTGCCTGCCGGCGTTGGTATCCCAGGCGATGACGCGATAGGTGCCGCGAGCCAACCCGGGCAGCTCCAAGGCGGCCGGAACCGGCACAGCGCCGGCACGAAGCATACCGTTTCGCCCGATCGTGTCGCGGCGAACCAGCCAGACCACTGCCTGGGAATCGTCGCCGCAGGCGACAGCCGCGGCCGTCGGGACCCGGAAACCCGCATCTGGTCGCCGAGATGGGCACGCCGGAACGAAACCCAGTCGATCAAAGGCAGGAAATCGGCCAGCGAACGCTGCGCCCGCCGCATGCCGGGGGTGAGCACCTGCGGGGTGCGGTTCGGCCACCGCATGCCGCCACCGGCGCCCCCCGCCGCTAGGTGAGCCCATTGCAAATGGCGGAAATTATTCATCGTCGAAAGGTTCGGGGAGCGTGATCTTCTTGTCCTTGAACGAGTGGATCGGGCCGTGCTCGGAATCGAGAAAAGGGCGGCCGTCACGGATTTCGCCAAGCGCCTTTCCCACGATCCGCGCCATGCCGAGCGCCGGCGCCACCGTGTCACCGGGGTCGTCGATCGTGCCCTCCTCGTAGAGATGGAGGGAGGCGAAATCGAGGTCGGTGTGGCGGAAGATCGGCTCGGGCAGCGGCATGTGGGGCCGCCAGCGAGGCTCAGGTCCGAACAGCGAGACGGTCTGCGGGTGATAGCGGCCGTAAAGTGACGTTTCCAGGCGGCGCACAAAATCGCTGAGATCATGGATGAAGGCGCCGAAGCCGTCCGCGCTGCCCTGAGCCTGCTCGGGATGGATCTCGTTCCAGAGGTCCCATGCGAAGAGGGCTCCGCTGCCGCTCCATCTGCGAACCACGAATTCCAGCCTCGCCTTGATCGCGCGGCGTGTATCGGTGCAGACCAGGAATCGCGACGGGTGGTCCAGCACGCCTCCGTTATTGCGGTTGTAGGGGTGGTGGCGCCAATGGCGCCACTGCCAGAACGTATCGAAGGGGGTGAGCAGGATTCTTAAACCCTGTTTTTCGCAAAGACGGAAGAGGTCGTCCCACAGTTGCACCATCGCCGGCACGAAGCGGCCCTGCGGCTTCTCGAAATAGCGGTGGCGAACCTGGGCATATTCCAGCATCAGCCTGAGGCAGGTGACGCCGCTTTCCTTTAACCAACGGAGATGATCTTCCACGCCGGCCATATCGGCGCGCCGGAACAGGCCATTGAGTTCGGGCCAGCTTACCGCATCATTCTGCCCGATCGGCGTCCATGACTCGCCGTCCTCGGTGACGAAATAGGAACCGGCCACCTTGATCCAAGGCAGGCCCGCAGCCGATCTCGGCGCAGAGTCTTCTACTTCGCCGACCAGCGGTATCGCCAATCTAATATCGTTCAAGGCATGCTCGAATTTTCGTCCGCGGAGCAGTATAACTGCCGCGGCGGCAAAATGTTTCGCCGGGCTTGGCAGGCCAATGGATCCTTTCGTCCCATTTTGCGGTACAAGGATGCCCTGGTCGGAGCGAAGGAATCTTAGCGGCAGCCTCGAAGGCCTGACGCACCTCCAGGTAGGATCATCCGGTCCCAAATGCATCTTTGCAGGACTGGACCGCTTTCTTCCACTTAGGCACCTTCTTGGGCAGTTCATGAGTTCCTCAAAGGCTCCCTTGACGTGGTTGATCCCCTAGGGAATCCAAGTCGGTCGGTCCTGACGAAGACTGGAGGGGTGAATCGGTGGAGAGCCATGAAGGGGGACTTGGGGGCAGCCGCGGGTCTCGTCAGGCAATTCCTGCTCTGGCCGCTCAAGCCGCTGCTGAAGCTCCTCGCTAACACGACAAGCTTCGGTGGCAGAGTTTGATTGCGCTCCTAACTAGTAGATCGCGCAGCTCGACATGATCAACTCTCTGAACAAACGTCTTTATCTAGCGTTGCCATAACCTTAATTTAGTCAGAAATTATTTGATTGGATAGAAGCTTCAGAGCTGGCGCTCAGAGTACGCGCTCGATTAAACGGATACTACTCGCGCTCATCGAAAGCCACGAACAGGCCCAGGGCAGTAGCCGCCTCGCCGATAGCCTCGGTTATCTCGTCGTTGGACGCGACCAAATCAGGCGCAGCCTGCCGATTTGGTTCACTGCCGCTTTGATCCAGACGGTGTTCCCCGGTCCGCCCTATTGAGGATTGCGGCAATCGCCTGATCTAGAACTGGACTGACCCTTTGGACGATGCTCATCCACTTCCCCCCGAACGCGAGGAAGCAATGATAACATGTCCGAGACCTTGATGCGACCCATGCACGAAACGCACCGAACTGGGTCCGGTGCGGGGCGCAACACAGGAATATTTGATGGAAATTGCCGAGCGAGAAGAACCGGCCGACCAACCAATTGAAACGGGGGCGTGACCGCACTTGCGGCGCCTCGAAAGCAGTTCCTTCTGATGGGCTCTTTTGGGCTGATTCAGTGCGTGGCGGCGCCTGCAATATATTATCATAGCCGTGCGTGGCTTCGTGGATAAAGAGCAGAAATGGTAAGTTAGCGGGTCGCCCGCCCAACCAGAAATATTTCAGCCGAAGGGGAACCTCACGGTCGCAGGCAAGTTCGGTACGCAATGTGGGGGAGATTGCGCCATCTCATCGGATGTATCGTTGTCGTGCTTGCGATATTCTCCTTCCTCGGATTCCATTAGGAGAGACCATGCAGCGCGACGACGATCAACGAGGCTCGGCTTGAGAGCGCCAGTCTGTCATCCTGAGGTCGACCTCTGCTCACCGACAATACCTGGACTCGGCTCCGCTCACGCTCGCTTGGTCAACATTCGACGCTTGCACCCGTACCACTCAGGCGACGTGATGGCGGCCCGAATGAAATTGTGGTGGAGGTCGAAACTAGCAATGGCCGATCGCCTAGCGGGAGCGCTGGCGCGAGCCTTGGCCGACGGGTTGCACGTATGAGCAACGAGCCGGCGCGTCTGCCAGGCGAATATCCGTCCGAGTTTGCCAGTTTCTTCATGGCTGGCTTCGAATGTTCCTCGCATCGGCGCGGCGACGGAGTGCGCCTCGATTTGATTCGCGCAACCGCACACGACAAACATGCTCTCGGCGACTATCGCAGCTGTGCTGCCCTTGGGCTTCGCACGATCCGCGACGGCTTGCGGTGGCACCTGATTGAAACAGCGCCAGGAGTCTTCGACTGGTCGGGTTGGATCTCAATGATCGAAGCAGCCCACGCGGCGGGGGTGCAGGTCGTCTGGGATATCTTCCACTATGGCTCACCAGATCACGTAGACCAAGGCGCCCCAGACTTTACAGAAGCCTATGTCCGCTTCGCCGCTGAAGCTGTCCGGGTCCACCGCTCCGTCACGGGAGTAGCTCCCCTGGTGTGCCCGATCAATGAGATCTCATTTTTCGCATGGGCGATAGAGGTCGGCTATTTCCCACGCGTGGGGCCGAAGAAGCGGGGATGGTTCAAGCGACAGCTTGTGAGGGCAGCGGTTGCCGGCGTCAAGGCGATGCGCGATGCCGAACCTGATTGCCGGTTCATATGGGCTGAACCGCTAATTCATGTTGCGCCCCGTGACCATAGTCGTGCCGAGCAGCGGCGCGCGGAAAATGTTCGTCAGGGCCAGTTTGAAGCCTATGACATGCTGACGGGCCGTGCCGAGCCTGAATTGGGCGGCAGCGAGGACTGTGTCGACGTCATCGGGCTTAACTTTTATCCGCACAACCAATGGTACTTTCAGGGGCCAACGATACCGATGGGCCACCACGAATATCGGGCGCTTTCCGAAATGTTGGTCGAAGTCGCAGAGCGCTACAGAAAGCCCATGTTCATCGCCGAGACAGGCGCTGAAGGATCAGGCCGGCCGGCATGGCTCCATTATGTTTGCGATGAGGTCCGTGACGCAATGAGCCGTGGTGCCCCGGTCCAGGGTATATGTCTGTACCCGGTGACCGCGTATCCCGGCTGGGACAATTTGCGCCACGCGGAAGTCGGCTTGTTCTCTACGATTCATGCCGACGGTTCGCGCAGTCTTCGCCAGCCGGTTGCCGATGAATTGGATCGCCAGCGCAGATTGTTCGCGGCAGGTGTTTCGTAGCGGTCGAAGAAGGAGCGGGCCACTTAGGTGGGGAACTGCTCCGAATGTTGGCCGAGCATCGTCCGCTGCGTAAGCATCTGCACGGTGCCGGTTGCCGGCAGGCTCTGTTGAATGCGCGCGAACGTCGCCAAAGCTTGACCGACGACCTGATCCATATTGTAGTAGCGGTACGTGGCTAGGCGCCCGACGAACCACACGTCGGAGCACGCCGCTGCCAGTGCTTCATAGCGTTTGTACAGCGCCTCGTTTTCCGCCCGCGGCACCGGGTAATAGGGATCGCCGATATCGGTTGGATATTCGTAAGTCAGGCTGGTCTTCGGGCTCTGCTGACCGGTCAGATGCTTGTACTCGGTAATGCGGGTATAGTTTTCCGTCTGCGGATAGTTGACAACGGCGACCGGCTGAAACTGCTCGCAATCAAGCGTCTCGTGTTCGAACCGCAGTGACCGATAAGGCAGACGACCAAGGCTCCAGTCGAAATATTCATCAATCGGCCCGGTGTAGATCATCCGCTGAAAGGGGATCTTGTCGCGAATTTCGCGATAATCGGTCTGCAGCATGATCTTGATCCTTGGGTTGTCCAGCATGCGCTGGAACATGCGTGTATACCCGCCAGCCGGCATATTCTGGAAAGTGTCGCCAAAGTAGCGATCATCGCGGTTGGTCCGGGTAGGGACCCGCGCAGTCACGGACTTGCTTAGTTGGGCCGGATCGACGCCCCACTGCTTCCTTGTATAGCCGCGAAAGAATTTTTCGTAGAGTTCTCTGCCAACGGTGCTCACAACCACGTCTTCGGCGGTTCGGACTTCCTCGACCGTTTCTCGCCGGGATGCGAAGAACTCCTCCAACTGCTCGGGCGTCAATTCAAGATCGTACAGGCGATTGATCGTGTCGAGGTTGATTGGTATCGGCAGCAGTTTTCCGTCGACCGAAGACAGTACGCGATGTTCGTAAGGCCTCCATTCGGTGAATTGCGAGAGATAGTCGATGATCGATCGGGCGTTGGTGTGGAATATATGCGGCCCATAGCGGTGGACCAGAATTCCCGCTTCGTCGTAACAGTCATAAGCGTTGCCGCCGATGTGATTTCGCCGGTCGATGAGCAGGACGCTTTCATGCCGTTGCGATGCGATGCGTTCGGCGAGCACGCTGCCAGCGAAGCCGGCGCCGACAATCAACCAATCGAACATGGTCAGGCTCCCCGGCGCAAAGGGACAATGCTTTTCATTGCATAGGCGCGCTGAATATGGGCAGCCATTGCTTCCCACGTTCGTTCCCAGGACATGTTAGCGAGGTAGGCATCGACTTCCTTCAGCAGGAAATTCCGGGGATGTGACAGAACGGACCGAAGCTTGGTTTCGATATCTTCGGCGTCGACGATGTCGACCAGGCCTTCAGCACCATAGGTGCGCACGACGTCTACAATCGCCGTGGAGACCACCGGCAGCCCGGCGGCCAGGAACTCAGGAGTTTTGGTCGGGCTGATATAGCGTGTCGCCTCATTGAGCGCGAAGGGCATCCAGCCGGCGCTCCAATGCCCGAGATAGCGAGGCAGGTCGGCGTAGGACTTGGCACCCAGCCAATGCAAGTTACTTGCGCGCGGCAGGCTTAGCGGGTCGATCTTGACCACCGGGCCGAGCATGACGAAATGCACTTCGGGCATTGCCGCAGCCGCCTGTGCGATCATTTCAACGTCGAGCCGTTCGTCGATCACGCCGAAGAAGCCCACTCTCGGGTGAGGTATGTCTGCCTGGTCTACAGGGTCATCGCCGGGCTCTCTTGCCTTGTGGAAATGCGCAACGTCGATGCTGCTGGGGAAGGGAAAAATCAACCTATGGAGGCTTCGTTTGGCCTCGTACAGACTCTGCCCGCCCGTGAACACGACATCAGCGCGCTGGAACAGCGCTTTTTCCATCTGCGTCAACTCTGCCGGTGCGTTCTTGAAGGCGGAGAGTTCATCCATGCAGTCGTAGACGCATACATCGCAGACTAGATGGTCACTGAAACGCAGAGCCATGGGCGTGTAGTACCATATGGTCAGCCGGTCATGCGGAGTTGAGTTGACGATCTGGTCGACGAACCTGCGCTGGATGGCGTCTGCCTTTGTTGCGGAAATGCCGACCGGAAGAACCGGGGTTACGATTGTGATCATTGCAGACGGATCGTTCACCCGCATCGAAGGATAGCGTGTTTCCTCGTAGACCGGCTCCTCAAAGTAAATTAGCTGCTGCTGTTTTGAGGCGTGCGTCAGAATATGCTGCGGGCGTTGGTGTACGAAATCCCACCTGAGGTGAGAAAAGCAAAGTAAAATAGACGATTTTAGGGGGATATTTGGTTTATTTTTTTTGCCGCCCGTTATTTTCATGTAAGAATCCCTTTAGTTATAGTTTACAATTCTCGGATTAACATATGTTAACCGAAGCACGCTCCTGCTGAAGCCTTCATCCGTACATCTAACTTTCATTTGAGTAAGTTGTTCCACGGATTTTAATTGGCTGGAGCCGGCGAGCCGGCCACTTGCGCAATTGTTCGAAGAGAAGCGGCGCTGCTACCAACACCCGACGGACAGCGCCTCGGCCAAGGCGGGGGCCCTTGCAGCTTCAGATCTCGCCAAATGTGGCGCATTGCCACAGAACGGCTGAAATCCGCTCAGTCGTTCAACAACCATTCATGAGCGCAGGTATAAAAGTTAATGAGCTGCGCATGATTCGTTTTGGTCGCCACAAATGGCCCGACGCATGGGCCGCTGAAGGCAGCCACCGTGAGAGAGCCGCAAGGAATGAAGTTCAACTTTGAAACCAACGTCTTTCCGTTGTTTCACCCGCAGTCCGTGGATGATCTGAAGGATCCTTGTCCGGTGTTCGACGGCACGCTTTGGCACGTCTTCGGTTCCAGCGGCACTGTCACGACCGAGAGCTGGAAAATACTACATGCCACGGCTCCGGACCTTTATGGGCCGTGGACTGAGCATGAGGCGCTCGACTTGGCGGCAACCGGATCGGGCATAGCGGCGCCCGGCGTCATCCATGAATGCGGCGTTTTCCACATGTTCATCCAGACCGAATTCATGAAGTCCGGCGGACGTTGCGAGCATGCGGTGTCCAATGATGGCTTTCATTGGGTGGTGCTGAATCCGGCGATATTGTCCCTGCCGGACACCGATGAGGACGGGATCTACGATCCCCATCCGGCGATCATCGGGGGCAAGCGCTACATCGTCTATTCAGGCATGCCTAAATTCACCAGGGTGCCGCAGCCTGACGTCTATCTGGCGCGCAGCCAATCCGATTCCTGGTTCGGGCCGTGGAAACGTCTCGGTAAGATATTGGACCATCTCGACGTTCCCCATCACAACGCGCGCGAGCATCCGGACTACGAATGGGGGATCGAGGGCGCCCAACTGGTCGAATTACCTGACGGTCGCGTGCTTCTCAACGCCACCTGCTTCCTTCCCGACGGTCCGCGCGGAAGTCGTCAGCGCGTATTCTTCGCCATTGCCGACGACGTCCAGGGTCCCTACGTGTCGGTCGGCCCCGTGCTTGATCCTGGTGAGTCTGGGGAGAACGGCCATTCGACAGTGATGATCGACGGCGGGAAACTGACCTTGTTTTACCAGAGCAGACGTGAGGCAACGAACCATCGCTGGCGTTTCGGACTGGCTAGGTGCGACCTGGATCAGCAAGTCCTTTCACGAGTCGCCTAACAGGGACGACCAGCCCACTTCAGATAATCATCTGTGTAATCGGGTTGCTGCCGCGTGCCGAGCAGATCCTCAATCAATCCCGATCGGTCGACTTAGCCCACGTCGCAGAGACTACGAGGCCGGCGGTTGGACAGGATTTGACGCCGAGGCGGAAGACTATACTCCCGACGAGATCGAGCGGGATCGGGCTCGTGACCTCAACCGCCTCTGATCGAGGAACCCCGCTGCCCGAAAAGTAGCGAGGAATTCTCACTCTCTTCATAGCCCGCTTTGAGCGTTGCGCGAAATCGCGCCCAGCGTAAAGGCGCTGCGCCATCCAGCCTTCGCTAGTCCCTTCGCTGGTGAGACTCTGCCTTGCTCTGCGCAGTGTCGATGGTCCCGGTGACCTGAGAAGCTGCACTGGGCATCAACAGCAATTCGGCCAAGTCGAATGCGAGAGTATCAGATTCCGCGGAACCAAGGAGGTAGCGGGGCATTTCTGCCTACCGGTGCTTTAATGGAGGCGACGATGGGTTTCTTCAGCAAACTGCTCAAGAGTTTCAAAACAGCAAACCCTGCGAAATCGAGCAGCGGAAACATGCAGAAAGACACCGGCGCCGGGCCCGCTTTGGCGGCGCATTCCAAGGATGCCAAAGCAAGCGGGAAGGCTGGGCAGAACGCATCGGCAGCCACCAAGAAGAGGTGAGACGCCCTGGCGTTCAAAGCGTAGCGTCATCAAAGTGGATGAAGTCCGCCGAGTCCATCGAGTGACCCAGGCGAGGAGTGCACGGCGTTCCTTTTCACTGCCGACGTAAACAGCCATTCATGCAGCGCCTCGAGTCGCTGATCTCTTGGGCCGAAGGCATATGCCGATGCGATGCCAGAACGCGTTGCGCTCATCGGCGAGCGGGTCGGCTTTCGGGTCGAGCTTGTCGCCGACTCGAATGCATCGAAGCCGGACCCGCGTTCCACTTCAATAAAAGCGTGGATCTCGTCTTCGCCAACGCCGATCTTGGCACAGGTGGCGCTCGCGCCTTGCCCGCTGCGCAGCGATAGTTCCCACCTATAAAAGACGTTTCGCAGCAAATCGGCGGGCGAGAACGTTGCCCACGTTCGACACCTCCAAAGTCCGTTCCTTGCTGTCCGAACGCCTCGACTGTTCAGGACATCGCCAGGCCACGCAGGCTTGTGACGCCAGAGCGCCGGATGGAGTCGATGATCGGCAGCACGGTTTGGGCGAATCGGTCAGCCTCTCGCACCGATATCGCAGACCTCTCGCTGCAGCTTCCGCTGTGTTGGTCGGATTGCCGAGCTTCATTCCAGTAGACTTGCGAGAGGCGAGAGCGGCTTTGGTGCGCTCCGAGATTAATCGCCGCTCCTTCTCTGCCAAAGCGGCATAGAGGTGCAACATGAACGGATCGGCATCAGCACCGAGCTCGGTGACGATGAAAGGAACGCGCTGGACCATCAGTCCGACAATGAAGGCGACATCGCGCGACAGTCGGTCAAGCTTCGCCACAACGACTGGGCATTTGACCTGCCGGGCAAGGGCGAGGGCAGTGGTCAGTTGCGGGCGTCGATCAAGAGCATCCGCGCCCTTTCCGGTTTCGATCTCGGTGAACTCCTGGAGGATGATCATCCCCTCGGCCTCGGCAAAGCGGGCGACCGCGGCACGCTGGGCCTCGATGCCCAAGCCCGAGCGTCCTTGCCGCTGCGTGGAGACTCGATAGTAGGCGACCGCGCTCGTCATGCTGCTGTTTCCGGGGTGTTCAAACTGCAAACCACCGTTTGCAGTTTGCTCATAAGGCTAGGACTAGCAACTCATGTCTGGCCCACAGGGGAAATAGCCTGCGCTCCGTTCAGGTGCGCTGACGCGCAGTCTTGAGCGTGCTTAGCCGGTGTCCTATAGGCCACTCTGACTAATGGGGTTCAACATGCACGAAAAACTGACAGCGCTCTCACAACGTCTCAAGGACGAGCAACGGGAACTGCTTCTTGCCGCCGCCGAGCAGAACACAATACCGAGCGCCAGCACGATTCAACGAGTGGCCATGCTCGAACTCAATATCGCTGCCATTGAGAATACCGTCGCCGACGAAAAATGATCTGAGTGCGGAATGAGCGGACCAGCCGTCCGACGGACGATCATGCCACCTACAGGAGCTTCATATCTTCATAGGTGGTCACGAAGGTCACTGATGTGTCCAGTTTTCCCTCTAGCTCATGGATGGAGGTCTCCTTCCAGCGCGCCCTGGTCTTCAGCCAGAAGGTTGCTGCAGTGACGGCCTCACGACCTTCACCGGTCGCCTTGCGGTAGAGGCTTTCGGTGACCCGTGCGTTGGCCTTGATGGCGCCGCTCTCGAGCTCATAGGCGTAGGTCGCCTTGAGGTCCTGCTCGTCTGTGGCGAGCACGCAGGCGATGTCGGCCGTGCTAAGCCCGAAGCCGGCCAGCCCCTCCACCCTGGAGCTCAGTGGCCGGTTTAAGCCGATCCAACATGCTCAAGATCGCCGCCGCCATTCTTCGCGGATGCAACGCGCGGTCAATGCCGATCGACAAGGTGGTTGAGAGCTTCATGGAGTTGCTGGAAGGACCGGCAGAGCGCCGCTGAAGGGCGGCAAACTCTGCCGCTGCTAGCCCGCTGCCTTCATGGTGGCGGGCTTTTTGTCGCTGAGGAACCATCCGCGCCGGCGGCCGTTGAGCCCCCACCCAAAGGGAGATCACAATGGCCGACAACCCAAATGAAGCCGCAACACCGACGGAGACACAGCGCGAAGCTCAGGAAGCCTTGGAGAAGCAAGTTGCGCAGCTGAAACGCGAGATCAACAAGATCAATCGGACGCTCGCGGAGCGCGCTGAAGAGGTGGCCGAGGAAGCCACTGGTTGGTATGAGGGCGCGGCCGATAGCGTGTCTCGGACAACGCAAGCACTTCGCAAAAGGGCGTCTACTGCTTCCGATGTCGTTCAAGAAAATCCTGGAACGGTATCGTCCGCCTTCATGCTGGGCGCGGCTGTAGGCTTGCTGTTGGGCCTTGTTCTTGTGGCCGGCGACCAGCGCCGGGACCGCTGGATCTAATCACGCTCAAATGAAGGCCAGAGCCCGCCGCCTAACGGTAGGCTGGCTCGTTTGCTTGATGGCCTGTTGTTGCTTGCGCAAAGCAAGATCGAGGCAGAGCGCGAGAAGCACGATGCGAGGTGAGGGCGGTGGGAGCGGATGGAGCTTTTGCCGCCCCCAATCAAGAATCGGGAGGGATCGGGCGACAATCGGGAGGGATCGGGCGACGCGTGTCATGGATGCCCTCGGTACCTGAGCTCAAATCGTGCGGGGTCTGGGGCTTGCCCTTGCAAGTAGATGGGCGATCCACATACCGACGATCATTGCGGGCAGGAAAGCAAGTGTGCCTGTCGCTCCCAGTCCGAGCGCGGTGAGGGCCGGACCCGGGCAAAGCCGCCGAGCCCCCAGCCGACACCGAAGATCGCCGGACCGGTCAGCACGCGTGCGTCGATGGCCTTGCGGGCCGGTAGGTGGAACGTGCCGCCGACGATTGGTGCGTCTCGCTTCAAGACCTGGCGGTAACCGAGGAAGGTGATAAGCACAGCGCTGCCCATGACTAAGGCTAGCGAGGGGTCCCAACTTCCAAAGAGATCGAGGAAGTTCAGGACCTTTGCGGGATCCGACATTCCGGAGACGACCAGGCCGATGCCGAAGAGCAGCCCGAGGACGAGGTTTACGAGAAAGGACATGATGCCGAGCCTCAAATCACGTGACGGACGAGGAAGACGGTGACGAAAGCCGCCGCCATGAAAGTCGCGGTCGCGACCATCGAACGCCCCGAAAGGCGTGACAATCCGCAGACACCGTGGCCCGACGTGCAGCCATTGCCATAGATGGAGCCGAAACCCACCAGGAGGCCTGCCGCGATCATCAGCGGCACGTTCGATGACACGGTCTGCGTGATCTCGGCGCCCGTGAAGTACATCAGAAGCAACGGCGCGGCCATCAGGCCAATGACGAAGCCGAACCGCGACGGGAAAGCGTTGTCGCGATAGGGCGGCAGTAGTCCGCCGGCGATGCCGCTGATTCCGGCTATTCGGCCTTCCCATAGCATCAGGAGAACGGCCGAAAGACCGATCATTGCGCCGCCCGACAGAGAAGCGATTGGTGTGAACTCAGTCATAAGAGCCTCTAATCACCTATCCGGCCGATGGCGTCTCGCAGAACATGCGGTGCATCATGGTGACGAACTCTTTCACGCGGTCATCCGCGAGTCGGTAGAAGACGGACTTCGATTCCTTGCGCCCGACGATGAATCCCGCTTCTCGAAGTTCGGCGATCTGCTGGGAAAGGCCGGGCTGACGTATGCCGAGCGTGTCCTCCAGTGCGCGTACCGAGAGCTCACCCCCCACAAGCGCGCAGACGATCATCAGGCGGTTAGGGTTCGCCAACTTCTTCAAAAAGTCAGCCGCGGCGTCCGCCTGCTCGATCATGTCCATTGTCTCGGGCGCCAGATCGCTTTTCATCCTCGTCAATCCCATGCCGCGCCCTCGAGCGCGTTGGGGGGAAATTTGAGATATCGCCTGCCGTTCGCCTCAGGCTCGGGCAGCCGTCCGCCAATTCACCTGCAGCGCGTGCAGGATGAGTTTGGGCATCGGCAGCGTCCTGTCACGCGCCTCACGTACCGCCACGAACTCAGCCTCGCTCCTGCATTTTGCAATGTGCGTGTTTTTTGCCTTCTGCTCTCCGACCGTGGACTCCCAGAGCGGCTCGCGATCGTCCGGCTGATAGTCGTGTCCGGTGAAGACGCGCGTCTCGTCGGGGAGCGACAGGATCTCCTGGATGGATTGCCAGAGGCGCTTGGCGTTGCCTCCAGGAAAGTCGGCACGTGCCGTACCGCTGTCCGGCATGAACAGGGTGTCGTGGACGAAGGCGGCATCGCCGATCACATAAGTGATGGAAGCCAGCGTGTGTCCGGGCGAGAACAACACCTTCGCGGGAATAGATCCTACGGCAAACGTGTCACCGTGTGCAAAAAGCCTGTCCCATTGCGAGCCGTCGGCAGGAAAGTCAGGCCAGTTGTAGATGCCTTTCCAGAGCTCCTGGACTTCGGTCACCCTGCTTCCGGTCGCTGTCGGGGCCCCGTTCTTTTCCTTCAGATATCGGGCGGCAGAGAGATGATCGGCGTGGGGGTGTGTGTCCAGAATCCATTCAACCTCGAGGCCTTGTTCCCGAACGAAATCTAGAATCGCGTCGGCATTCTTCGTCGCCGTCGCTCCGGACCTTTCATCGAAATCCAGGACAGGATCGATGATGGCGCACTTCCTGGTCTCAGGGTCGGCGACGACGTACTGTATGGAAAACGTACGCTTGTCGAAAAAGCCCTTAACCTGTGGCTTCCGCGTTGCCACGAGGTCTTTTTCCGCTGACCTGAGTGGCCCGGAATTGCTCTCGAGCCACTTGATCGCGCCTGTCAAATCGACCCCGAGACGTTGGCCAAATGGAGCGAGTTCTTCCGCCGTCATTCGACCGTCCAGCACCTCGCCGATCGACCATAGCGTCAGCGAACGGGCTCCGGACTTGCAGTGCGCCAGGACACGTCCATCGGCTTCGGCAAGCGCCTTCTGGAAATCGCGCACGTCGGCTTCCTGAAATTGGCCGGGCACGACCGGGATGTGAACGTAGTGTATGCCCAGCTCTTCGGCGGCCTGCCGGTTTTCGGCCGCACTCGGCTGCCCAGGCTCTTCACCGTCCGGCCGATTGTTGATGATAGCGGAGATCCCTTGCCTTGCCGCATCGGCCAGATCGTCCCTGCGCGGTTGCGGCGCTATCCAGAGCTTGTCAGTGACCTGTTTCATTGCTGATCCTCTTGGCATTCGGGCACCATCGTTCCCGGTTACGCTTACATAACTACGATTGCATAAAATTGCAAGTGATCCGAAAAGGTGGCGGCTTCAGGCGTCGGTGTCCGCCAATGCACCACCTGGGATTCGCCGCGCTCGCAGATCGATCAATGCCCACAATCTAACGACTCGACGCCCGTACCATCATGGACAAATACGGCCACCAACGGCCACAATCGAGGCCCAGCTGGCGCGGCGGCCGCATCATAGGCGACAAGGTGACTAAAGGGGTGTGGGCCGAGATCGCCCGTGGCGGTTACGTGGCCCAGTCATTTGCCGCACCCGGACAGCGCATGATCGAAATCGATGGCGCACCAGCGCCGCGCAAGATTGACGTGCGGCTTTATACTTATGGCGGCCAGGTGCTGCTCGCCGCCGCGCGCCTCTACAGGGCCAGACCACCAATTTCCGGACACCCGGCGGCGGTTTCGCCCCTGTCCTGGTCGTCTGAACAGGCAGCAATCATCGATGCCGACGAGGCACGGCGGCCCGTCAAGCATCAAGTTCGCATTGTTTGCGGCGGCGGACCTCCGGCCCGCCAACTGCGTAGCAAAATAGATCGTCTCGCCAGCGCAAGTTTGGCCAAAAATCCGGGACGAGCTCTCCGATCATACCGCTACACCAGGCACGGCCAACGAGCGTCACCTCCTTTCCGCATGGATTGTGGGGCGCCGATTACACGGCGCCCTCGATGATGGCCTTCATCACCCGTTCTGCGGCCCATCGTCCGGCCTCGTTCAAATGACGCTGCCAAGCGCCTTGCGACGGCGACCAGCGAAAAGCCGTTGGACTTCAGTGCCCGCCGCGTGGCCTCGTCGGGCTTGGCCGGGAAGATCATCTGAATACGCGCCATATCGGCATTTTCCTTGATTTCGACCGCACCGGCCTGCGTCTCGACCTCTTGGCTTTGCGTCCCGCGCTCATGCATCCGCGTCAGTGAACTCAGCCGTCCTTGCAGGCGGCGGATTTGGGCCCGGTTGCCCGACGTGTCGAAACCGCGTTTCGATTGCCAGTCGGCCAGCACGACGCCGCGCACGGCGATCGCGGCCGACATGCCCGTTTGCGCGACCACAGCCTTGATCATGGCGGCATCGTCCGCGCCGTCCTTCTCCATACGCCGGATGATCGCATTCGTCGCCTTGGCCTTGTCGATGGAAAGCGCCAGTGCTTCGATCTTGGCCTTGATCTCTTGGGGGCTGCGGCCGGATGCGCGGCCAGATCGGCACGGCGAGCATCTGCGACCTTTATGCGCTTTTCGTTGCGGGCGACTGGAAAGCGTGCGGGGCCGGTGATGAACCAGTTCATGCACCGTCCTTCCGCCGCCCAAACCGCCGTGTCAGATCGACATGACGCAGCGCGAACGCCTCGACCTCGACAACGCCATTGAAGCCGGGTGCAATATCGCCCTTGCCAGCCAGGTCCTCGACATAAGCCGCAAAGTCATTGAGACGCTCGGCAAGTT
This sequence comes from Mesorhizobium sp. WSM4840, assembly GCF_055811755.1. Classification (NCBI taxonomy): domain Bacteria; kingdom Pseudomonadati; phylum Pseudomonadota; class Alphaproteobacteria; order Hyphomicrobiales; family Phyllobacteriaceae; genus Mesorhizobium; species Mesorhizobium sp. WSM4840. The sequence goes on along the minus strand of NZ_JBVVQD010000031.1, from coordinate 57,869 downwards.
CGCCAAGCTCGATGTTTGCGCGTCGGTCCGGAAAGTGGGTGAGGGCATCAAACTGATGTTCGATGGACTTCGCCGCGATACTCGCGCCGAAGCCTCCAACGGAGACGACGAGCGTCCGGTTTTCGAGAATTGCGACCGTCATCACGCCTCTCCTTCCACAATGGTGGGAGCGCGGCGCTCGATGCGAACCTGCAAGCCCGTCAACACGCCTGCGATGATCAGCCCTCCCGCCGTCAGTTCGTCTCCGGTCGCGAACACGGGGTCCAGCACCGGGCGGCAGCACTTGAAATAGGCTGCTGCATCTTCAACGCTGATCAGGGGAGAGGCGTAGGGCGCGCTTCCATCGCCGCCGACGAGAACGATTTTCCCGGCCAATGGCTGCGGGTAGCCTTCAAAGATGGTGAAGGCGGTCAACCCGTCGCGTAATCCTTCCTCGTCGACGAACAATGTATGCCGTTCATCGAAACGCACAACCTCGATCATTTGGCAGCTGATCAGGTCATACAGTGGTTTGTAGCTGTTCCCGGCCGGAAACTCGACCGCGCGAAAAGTCGTCGTTTCGGGGTCCAATAGGTAAGCGGTCTGTTTCATGGTCTAGCTCTTTCTTTCTCCGCGAAGCGGTCCTGCTCTTGCCCGAGGGGCAGGAGCCCCGCTCCTGCTCCCGAGCTCGTGCGGAACAGCGGGAGAGAGGGAGGCAGGGGAAAAAGCGGAGGGGGTTCGCCCGCCCGCAGGCGAAGCCGGAGGGTCGGCGCCGATCCGCGCATGCGGAACCGCGTCGATCCTGCACGGAGCGCGGCATTGGCCGCGCGGAGGAAGGACGGGGAGACCGCTTTTTCGCTTGCGAGGGAGAGAGGGCAGAGCCCTCTTTCCCTCTCCCACTTAATTAACGTCGGCCGCGATCGCGGCCGTCATTCTGGACTGAAAGGGAGCCGTCGCCGGCTTACGCTAGGACGGCTCCCCCGCGGTGTATGACAAGAAGGGCTAGCTACTTGCCACCACCAACTCTGTGCTGTGTGCCGTGGCGCACTATGCTGAATTCGCTCCGCGCTGTAAACGGCTGATACCGCCAATATGGTTCACTGACAAATGATCCGGCTGCGAAGCAGCCTGCACGAGCGATCGTTACCCGAATGGGCGGAGACTGGTTGAAAACCACGCTCCGTGCCGCTAGGCATAGAGCGCGGCCGCGAAGCGGCGTGCCCGAAACTTCCGCTTCAGATACGGTTTTCAGGGGGCAACTGCTTACCCAATTAGGATACATGCCATTGAACCGAGTATTTTCGACAGGAGCCAATTGGCACGAGATATGGCAGGACCATCATTCAACGACTGGATAGATCAGCTTGGTTGCGCGAGGTCCGGGATCCTCACTTCGACAAGCCGGTCTATCGCAAAGCTCCGTTCGGCAATTTCACGCTCAGTGCCGACATCGAAAAGGAGATCAGCGCCAGCCTTCGACGCGTGCGCGACAAGCGAAAGATTCCGCGGTCAAAATTCGCCCCGGTGCTCGGCCTGAGCGAACCGGTTTATGTCCGCTACGAGCGGGCAGTGTCGAAATAGACGGTCGGCCGACTTCTCCACATTTGCGAGCTGCTGGATGTTTCGCCGCTGGAGATTCTGTTTCCGGCCGCGCCGCATCTTTGGGGCGACGACTAGGCCGAAGCGGAGAAACGCAAAGCGATCATCGAAAGGCTCGAGGACTTCGACGAGCTGACCCTGACGGCCATCAATGATTTCCACCAACACTTGAAAACTAAGGACTGCGACCGAGGCAGCGCCGGATTGATCAGGGAGGCGCGATGCGTAAGCTTTTAGAGGATTTTGAAGAATGTCAGCGTGAAAATCCGAAAGGAATTAGCGCTGCCGACAAATAGCGTGAACCCAGCCGTATAGCCATATCGTCGACCAAACTTCATGCCACTGAGAGGGTAGAAAGGGCTCTGCCCTCTCTCCCCCACAAGCAGAAAGCCGGCTTTCCCCATGCTTCGGCCTTCGGCCGGCAGCACCGGCCTGAAGCCGCTACGCGGATCTGGGCCGGCCCTTCGGGTGGGCGATCCCCCTTCCGGTTTTCTGCTTGTCCCCCGCTCTCCCGGTCCTCGCCGGACAGGCAGAGGCAGGGCGAGGCCTGCCCTGCCTTCCATTCGGAAGGAAAGATGATGGTACGGCCGCTTTTGAAGGAGCTGGTGCGGCGATGACTGAAGCGAGGATTAGCGGCACGGGTCGGTTCCGGTAGGGGGCGACCCCAACGCCAAACTCATGCTCGCCGGGCCGACTTGTCAGCAGACGACAGAAACCGCTGAACGGCCGCGCCTTAGTAGCCGCTTCAAGCTCAAACCGGCCAAAAAAATGTAAGGCGGCATGGCGAGCGAATAGTGACCACAGTTTAATTCCAAAATATTTGGCCTAGCCCCGGCGTCCTTCAGCCTCTGCATGAACCTCTCCGATAGCTCTGGCAACACCACTTTGTCTCTCTTAGCCAACACAACCTGAAGATCGAGATCAGGCCGTGCCAAACTATGCGCGTAATTCTCCAAGTTAAGTGGACCCCAGGCCCTTCTGAGATCGGTCAGCTCAATCTCAGGCTCAAGGCTATCGCGTATCGATCGTGTCGCGCGGCCCGTCCAAACCATATCCGCTAGACTCCCAGCCGTCAGAAACAACGAGGCTTTTGACACAGCCAAGTCGTGTGCCGCGACTATGGCCGCAACCCAGGAGCCTAAGCTCATTCCGAGAACCGAAATCTCTCGATAGCCTTCGCTTTTCAACCAACGTATGAGTTTTCGCCCATCCAACACTGCCTGCCTTACAGATTGGATCGTTCGACCGAGATTAGGGCTAAGCATATAGTCGGCGTGCACGGAGCCGGGACGGCTGCGTTCGAAGTGATAAGGCATAGCAATCTCGACAACCGTGATGCCACGCTGCGAGAAAACGTTGGCAATCTGACGATTCCGGGCGCTTGCATTCCAATGGTGAAAAATCACCATCGCCTGATCGAACGACCCGCTTTCTGTGATTTTCGCCGAGACGACATTGTTCTGTTCGATATCAGTAGAAATGTCCGATGGAAATTTGAGCCACCCATCTAGCCTTTCAAAACCCTGATCACTCACACTCGGCTCATCGAAAAAGGCTGGATCAGCCGCGGCTTGGTCTGCAAGGGCACAGAATTCCTCGATACTTGTTATCTTCTTCGCACCTGGAAAGGCGCGTTCCGCGTCAAGGACGAAATCCGTTGGTTTCTTCCCTTCCTCACCGCGTCGCGCCCGCCGCTCATCCCAATGATCAAGCCAACTATGATACACTCTGATTGCTTCCTAACTTACTCGCTCGCCATCGCCCCAACCCTGGATCAAACAGGCCGTATATTGCGAGCAGCACTCCAACGCCCAGAAGGATCGAAAAGCCAGCAAATGCATCGATCAGCAAGTAGCCGGCCACGAGTAACGCTACGATCGCTGACATCCTCCACAAAGGCATACAAAACCGACGTTCGACCCCTAAACGGATGGAGCCGTACAGAAATACAACACAGGTCGAGATAGCGATAAGAAGGCTACTGTAATGGGTCGGCCTACGATAACTGATCCCGGCGCCCACATCGTTGTGCCCATAGAAGGCGGAAGACATATCGCTGACCAACCAAGCCACAATATTCTCTCCACGCGATGTCAGGTAAGCACTCTGGACCTTCATGACTATGGCGATCAGAACCCCCAAAACAGTACACCGAAAAATTCCACGCATCACTCTGAGGCTGGCTTCGTGCTGGTGTTGATAATCCACTTCCGGCCGATTACTCGCTGCTTCTCCAATTCTCCAAAGATCATGGATCACCGTATAGAGCAAAATGAGACCTACGAAGAACAGATAAAAGCACAGGCACATGTATAGGTAAGCGAGCCCGGTGAATACGACCGCTTCTGGTACCGATATGACCTCAGGGCGCACAATCGCTAACGAGCCCCAATCCGTCGCATAGTTGCCACCACCTTTCATCAACGGGATCAATGACACGCCGATCCACTGAAAAAGACCGGCGAACAGCACACAAATCAAAAAAACCGCCCAATATGAATACGAAGAAGCTTCTACGCTGCGCGCCCAGGCATCGTCGCTTTCCATCTTGTCGCCCTGCGCTACAAGCTTTGGGCGGCCTTCATCTTTCCAAAAGGTCACTAGCTCGGTCACGAAGGCAAAAAACAGTGGCAAAAACACCATGAAGACGAATGTCCAATTCGCTGTCCAAAGAAACCCAACCTGCTTGACGACGCCATCCGCCCGGCCATATGTCACGCTGTGAATCCCCGTAATATACGACAAAAACCCAAGAGCGGTGACACCCGCAAACACCGACGCCGGTAAATTCAGGGGAGATCCGTGACTAAAAAACGCCTCCGATTTCCTCGCCAAACTAAAACGCCGCCTCGGCCCCTTGGCGTCAGTATCCCGTTTTAGCTCTGCCGGAGACGCTGTGTCGTCATCGAAGGTCGCAGCCAGTGCTGTATCTGGAATCTCCTGTGCAACGCTGCCTCCGGCTCTCTTCCATTCTCGTCTCTTGGCCGATAATCGCGATTGCGCCGCACTAAGCTCCATCTGCCATTCGCTGGTTGCCACCGGATCATCGCACCCAAAAACCCTCGCCAGCCAACGAATATTGGCAGTGCTAATTCCCTTCTCGTTCTCTTGAAACCAAAGCTGCACCGTTCGCAGATCGACCCCAATCCGGTTGGAATCGATCTGTGAAATCGCCTCTGCGAGAAGCTCGGGCGTCCATGGGCCTGCAGGAAACCCGTCTTTGCCCAATGGCCGACCCGCACCCGCCGCGGCCAACCGCTTGAATATTTCTTTGAAATCACTTTTGTCTCCCGGCGGAGGGAGAAATATTTTTCCATTCTTAATCAATGGCTTAGAGGCGCTGCTTTCGTTTCGTTTCGCTGGCCTTCGTATCCTATCGTGCTCTCGTCCTTGATCAACGTTTTTATCAACTCGATTTTGGCCGGGGTGGCAGGGGCGGAGTGTGCCCGCATGAGGAATGAAGCCATGCTGAGCCTAGGAAAATCTTCAAATGACCTATCCGGAGACAACCATTTCACTCGGCAGAATCGCACGGCGATTAATGCTGAGGCGCGGCTCGGCACCCTGGCCGACATAACCGAACGACATGTCGCAGCTCAAAGAGCGGCCAAAGCGTTGCGAGAGGCTGAGAAGGGGCCCGGGGCTGGCGACGTGATCGCGTTGGACGAGGCCGCGGCGCGGCGCGACGTGATTGCGTATCAGCCCGCCGATCACCGGGAATCCATCGGGAAGCTGGTATACATCGCGGCATATTTGATCGCGAGGCGGGAGCGTCTCGAGGAAAGGGAAATGGCGACGGTTATGGAGATGGCGGCGCCTTTTGGGTGAGGTGATCAGCCATCATGGGGGTGAAAAAGCCCGCTGAAAAGCGGGCTTCTTCATGCCACAGGTGCTTGCGGGTCAAAAGTCGATCTGCTCTTCCGTGGATCAACCTGATCGCACCGGCTTGCACGGCACTCGATCAAGCATCCCCAAATCAAAGCGGCGATGAAGTTCCAGCCGAAAAGCAGGGCAATGACGAGGCAGATCAGACCTGTCGCACAGACTGTGGCGTAGTCGAGCAGTTCGTCTTCCATTTTCAGCAACACCTGTTTTCGTCGGTCTCGCCCAGAGGGGGCAGGACGAGGCCTGCCCCTTGCCTTCCAAGAAGGGGGATCGCGACACAGGTGTCCCTGGAAGAAGCCGATCTGTCTTGAGTAGCGGTGGAAGGTTCTAAGAGTGGTGAAATCCTGACGCTTGGTACCGTTTGTGAAAAGCGGAAATGGGTGGTTTCGTGCCGTTCGATTGCCGACTGGAAACGAGCTACCAGCGCCAGGAACTGTCCTCGCTGCGCCGAACTCCAAATGTCGCGATTTGGGCCGAAAGCAGAAGTTCGCTCGACGTACTTCAACGAGTCCGTGGGCTCAAAGCTGACGTCGCCGATGCTTTCAATGACGCTGATCACTACAGTCCCTCTTGATAGTCGACGGGCCTTCTGGATCACGCTCGAGCATGCTTCGATTCGAATGTCCCTGAATTCAGGATTTACAGCTCCGTCGCGGCCGCCTCGTGTGTGACGATTGGTAAACTGCGAATGCCTTGTCACTGCCCAAAGAGCTGCCACGTGTGATCGGTGCGAGTTCATACCGATGTGTGGGGCGGTGTAACCAATTCATGCAGCCCATTCCCAATAGGCCACAGCGGCCAAGGGCTGCCGCGCAGGGGCTTGCGTGCACCGGCAGGCTCGCAGGTCGGGCAGCGTCAAGTCCGCTTCACTGCGATTCCTTGCCTGCGAAATGACTGCGCAGTTCCTCGACGAGGACGCGGTCATTTTCCGAATAGTCAATCGGAACGTCCACCAGGTGGACACCGCCTCCCTTGAAAGCCGCCTCCAGCGTTGGAACGAGATCCTCAACCGCACCGACGCGAGACCCCTTGGCGCGGTAGGACTCGGCGTAGGGGACGAAGTCCGGATTGCCAAACGTGAGTCCGAAGTCCGGGAACCCGTCAACCGCCTGCTTCCAGCGGATCATGCCGTAAGCAGAATCGTTGAGGATCATCACAACCAGATTGAGTTTCAGGCGAACGGCGGTTTCGAGCTCCTGGGAGTTCATCATGAAGCCGCCATCTCCGCACACCGCCATCACGCGGCGCTCCGGATAGAGCAGCGACGCCGTGATCGCCGACGGCAGTCCCGCCCCCATGGTCGCCAGCGCGTTGTCGAGGAGCATCGTGTTCGCATGGTGGGTACGGTAGTTGCGGGCGAACCAGATCTTGTACATGCCGTTGTCCAGACAAACGATGCCGTCCTCGGGCATGACCGCTCTGACGTCATGCACGATCCGCTGCGGCGTGATCGGGAAACGATCCTCTTCACTGCGTTCTTTGATCGACGCGAGAATCGTCGGCCGAAGCTTGATGATCGACTCTTCGGGACTGAGCCTGCCATCGAGTCGATTGGCCAAGGCGGCCACCGTCGCGCCGATGTCGCCAACCACCTCGGCATCGGGGTGGAACACCTGCTCCACTGTCGCGGACGTGAACCCGATATGGATGACTTTCGGGCCGCCCTCGTCACGCATCAGGAATGGCGGCTTTTCAACCGTGTCGTGTCCGATCGCAATGATCAGATCCGAAAGTTCGATTGCATCGTGCACATAGTCGCGCTCGGAAAGTGCTGCCGTTCCGACATAGAGGTTCGAGCCACCATTGACGGCGCCTTTGCCCATCTGTGTGTTGAAGAACGGGATGCGCATCCGCAGCACGAAATCCGAGAGCGGACCGACCAGGCGGGGGCGATTTCCAGCCGCGCCGATCATGATCAGCGGGCGTCTGGCCGCCAGTATCATCTCGGCGGCACGATCGATCGCATAGGGATGGGCTATGGGGCGTTCAAGCGGATGCACCGGAATCGGTGGAACGAAGGGGATCTGTTCGCCCGCGACATCTTCGGGAAGCTCCAGGTGCACAGGGCCGGGACGCTCTTCCATTGCAACCCTGAAAGCATTGCGCACGACCGTCGGGATGCTGTGAGGACTAACAATTTGCCGCGTCATCTTGGTAAGCGGCTTCATCGATCCGATCACGTCAACGATTTGAAAACGCGCTTGCCTTGCGGTCAGTATCGCCTTCTGGCCCGTAATCATGATCATCGGCATCGCGCCGAGATGGGCATAGGCGGCCGCGGTCGAAAAATTCAGCGCGCCGGGTCCAAGCGTTGAGATGCACACGCCTGGCCGCCCTGTCAGCCGTCCATACGTGGCTGCCATGAAGCCGGCAGCCTGCTCATGACGGGTGAGGATCAATTCGATCTGTGAGGTGCGCAGCGACTCGAGGACGGCGAGGTTTTCTTCGCCGGGAACGCCGAAAATCCGATCAACTCCCTCATTCTCAAGGGCGGCAACGAGAAGATCTGAGCCCTTTTTCACTTTTCAGCATCCTCGTGGTTGCAGCGGGGCCCACTTGAAACAGATCGATCGGGAAACGAAAGGAACGAGCTTGATCTATACTCTATCGTTTGGCGGCAGGTATGGTAACTCGGACAAGCACGCGGTGGCGGATAATTGTTCAAGCTCTGTCAAGGTAGGTCAGTCCGATGAATGACCGCATCCAGGAAAGATGGCCGGACATACCGTATCTTCCTTGGCGCGATACCTGTTCCGCGCTGCATCTTTATACCCAGATCATTGGGAAATATCGGCTTGCCCGCACGCCCTGGGTGAACCATTCGTGGCACGCAACCCTCTATCCCAATGCTCGCGGCTTCACCACCGGGCTCGTCCCGGATGTTCCTGGCGGGATTGAGCTGAGCCTCGACCTGATCGATCATCAGGTGATCGGAATGGCCACCGATGGCAAACTGAAGGATGGGCTGTCGAGCGATTGGTCGGAAGCTCTGACCTTGAGCGCTGGTTGCGGCGATGGCGTCAGCGTCCATTTCAATCGTGGCTATGTTCTTTCCCAATTCATGGCGCGCTACATGAAGCGCAAGGGGATCACCCTCGCGGAGTTGAAAGCGACGGCGGTGGTTGTCAGTCAGCAGGTCGACCGGGAAGTTCGAGCCTTCCTTGGTGGAACGCTGCGGGAGGCCATGCTGGGGATAATGGGCGAGGTTGCGGAGTCTCCCAGCCTCGAGCTTCATGCTGCACTCTACGAATTGAGCGACGAGGAACTGATCGACGCTCTCGTCGCTGTTGGGGAACGCGCTCATGTCGTGTTGGCCAATGGCAGCGTCGACGAAGAGGGTGAAGACGAGAACGCGGGAGCACGAAGCCGGCTGAAAGACGCCGGTTGTGTTGTGCATGACCGGTTCCTTGCCCCCAAGGCTTTGGCGCATAATAAGTTCGTCGTTATTGGCCATCGCGAGGGCGTGGGCTTCGCGCCGGAAGCAGTCTGGACGGGGAGCACCAACTGGACGCCGACCGGTCTTTGCACCCAGCTCAACAACGGCATTATGCTTGTGAACAAGGACCTGGCGGAGCGGTACGAAGCCCAATTCAAGCTGCTGGCTGAAAGCGGCGACGTCGTCTCCGATGACCTGCTGGACTCGAACAACCAGCCGAAACGCGGCATCCCGCTTGGCGATGCAACGGTCGATAGCTGGTTTTCCAAGCTGAGCGGCGAGATCGACAACAAGGAACTGGTCGAACTCGTCAAGAGCGCCAAGCAGGGCGTGTTCTTCGTCATGTTCCAGCCCGGCAATGAGCCGGTGCGAACGCTCCTCAAGATGCAGAAGGAAAAAAATCTCTATGTGCGCGGTGTGGCGACACAGTTCACCAGCACCGGCGCCGAGGACTTCAAGCTGCTGAAGCAGGACCCGGAGGAATTTTTCCTCGACGCCGCGCAGACCTCGGGGGTCGGCAAAACGGTCGGACAGTGGGCGGTCGAGGGTACGGCATCACAGTTCCGCACCCACATTGGCCATGCCATCACCCATTCGAAGATGATCGTGATCGATCCGTTCGGCGATGATCCGATCGTAGTCACGGGCTCCCACAATTTCTCAAAGGCCGCGAGCACCAAAAACGACGAGAACTTTATCGTCATCCGGGGTCATCGCGAGATCGCGATGCACTATGCGATCAACGCCATGCAGACCTACAGCCACTATCGCTGGCGCGCCTATCTCGAGGAGGCTGAGCGAGAGGACCGGGACCCATTCCAATATCTGTCGCGCAATCCGAAATGGCAGCGCCGCCGCAACACGGGCGAGACCAAGCGCATGCTAGCCTTCTGGCTGCCGCCCGCTTAATGGATGGAATCATGGCCCGGCGATCCTGTCATCGCAGTCAACGCCGACAAAGGCCGTCATTTCGTAGCCGGCGGTAGCCGAAGATCTTTCCGGGTGTGGCCGTCCCGTCCCGGCCGGGACGTGCGCGCTCTCTCTGTTGGTGCGGGCGGGGGAAGGACACACAACCGGCAGCATGCGACATGTCGAAGAGGAGACATGGCAATGTTAGCATCATTCTGTTGCTTCGAAATGATTTTTTCCGTTGGCATGTTACATGCATTTCATCGACAAACGCGCTCACACTGAGCAGAAATTGTCCATGACCACGCAAAAACGGACCATTCCGGTCTGCGAGGCTACTCATGTGTAATCAGGCTGTTAACAGCTTATGGCTCGATCGTTAAATTGGCTGCGTCCACCTAAATAGAAGGACTCAAAAAATGACTTATCCCGTGGGTTCGCCGTCGGATGGCTCTCTGAAAGAATCTATCGAAGCAAATGGCCATCATAATCCTCGATTTCACGGCATTGATCACATAGCTTTGGCGGTTCATAAACTAGACGACGCTATCCACCTGTTTCAAGATGTCCTTGGTTTTAAGCTTAGACGGCGATTGCATATAAAAGGTAAGAAGACTGGGATGGTGTGTGCGGACATGGTTCGGAACGACATGTGCTTTGTGCTTTGCCAAGGCACAGAGCCAGAGTCGCAGGTGTCTCAACTTGTCCAAAACTACGGGGTTGGTCTAGCGCATGTTGCATTATCTGTCGACGATGTGTCGGCGGCGGTCAATACGCTTACAGCGCGGGGATTGTCGTTCGACACGACCATTATTGAAGGACCTGGCCTAACACAAGCATTCTCTTCTCGATGCGCTAATACGGGGATAAGTTTTGAACTCATCCATCGGAACGGAGAGGAAGCATTTCTTGAAGACAACGTACAAGAGCTTTTCGAGCAGCTTGAGCAGTCGGGAAAATACTGATCAAAGAGGTGTGGCCCACCGGATTTCGCGATCCGACTTCAGGCGCGCCCGCCGGCCTACCAGGGTCCCGCAAGACTGATCGAAGGTGGCATTCCAACTGGACGAAAGGAAAGCGTCACCTGATCTGCGCCAGGCACGGTGAGCTGCCACTGAACTTTCATTCAGCGGCGATCCCCGACCTGTTACGCCGTGGGCGCGGGTTGAGCAATCGGCGAGGACTTCGATCAGCGTACCTCCACCGCCCGAATCGCCAGGGTATCACCTTTAGAGCTTCTGGCCTGATCCTGGCATCGTCCTGTCCTTCAACCCGCCCGCGCGGGACCAACTCGAACCTTCCTCAGATGCTTACGTCCAATGTCCGACAATGTCGGACACTAGTCATCTTAGTAGCGCCACGTAATTGTTACGATTTTTCCTTCGGCACGGCACTTGCCTGGACATGTGTATCTGGGTCGCGGTTGAGGAGAAATCGTCTTATGACTACCCAAAATCCAGTCAGTTCTAGGTGTGCGTGGACGCAGGTTGCCAGCTTCATAGGATGCGAGTCCTCTCGCTTTGAGGGGCGGCTCAGCTTCGAAGACATGCAGCCGCGCAGGATGGATTCATCAATCAAACGATGGGTGCTTTTTGATCAGCTTGATCATTCTGGCGAATAAACCGTGAAAATGCGTGAGCCCTTGGGCCTCAATGATGTCGTCGCTCTGAGACTGGTGTGGTCCTCAGCTCGCCAATAGTCCTACGCAGGGTTCGATGTTGGATCACAGATCGCAATGTTCAGTTATGAACTTTTTGAACGAAGTCTCGAGTGCGTTTCCCTCGGCAGTCTCGCTGGCGTCTGGCAGACCGAGTGAGCGGTTCTTCGACAAGCTCGACCCCCAGGTGCTGTTGAATGCGCTAGTGGTATATCAACGCTATTCAGCTGGCGGTCACGGGGGCGGGCAATTATTGTCGCACTTGCTGCAGTATGGACGAACCGCCGGCATTATCGGCGAGCTCGTTGCGCAACAGGTCCGGTCTGATGAGGGGGTTCCCGCGAGGGCGGATCGCGTACTGATCACCTCAGGATGCCAGGAAGCGCTCGCACTCTGCCTCGCGGCGCTGTGCCCTGAAGCTGCGGATGTGCTCCTAGTCTGCAATCCCACGTATATTGGTGCGACCGGTGCAGGTAAGGCCGCAAGGGTCGCCGTTGCAGCATTGTCCAACTCAGTGCCTTGCGTTGCAGAGGCAGTCGAACTCGCCGTCCTACAATTGCGCCGGAATGGTCGGAGGGCCCGCGCTCTATACCTCATTCCCGATTTTGACAATCCGACCGGCCGCGTCCTCGATAAGGCCTCACGATGCAATATCCTTCAAGTGTGCGCAAGAAATCGGATTATCGTTCTGGAGGACAATCCATATCGGCTATTTCGGTATGAAGGTGATGAGATCCCTCCGATGGCCGCTATGGATGAGGCAGGAAGTGTTATTTACCTGTCCACATTCTCCAAGACCTTGAGCCCAGCTCTCCGCGTGGGAGCTGCGATACTGCCCGATACAATATTTGGAGACGCGCGCGCTTGCCGGGCACTTTGGGAAAACCTGGTCCAACTCAAGAGTTTCATTACCCTCAATACAAGCCATATTACACAAGCGATTGTAGCGGGACTCTTGATGGAGCAGGCAGCAAGCTTGCGTGGCTGGATTCGCCCCGCGCTGGATTGGTATCGTTCAAATCGCGACGTCATGGTGCGTCAGCTGGACAGTGTGTTTTCGCCTTTCCCGGAGCAGATTCGATGGAATCGACCCTCTGGCGGCTTTTTCCTGTCTCTTGATCTTCCTTTCAGATTTGGCGCGGACAGCGTGGACGAGTGTGCAAGGTGTTACAATGTCATTGTTATGCCGATGAGCTTCTTTGCGTTGGATAACTCTCAAGACTGCCGGATTCGATTAGCATTCAGCGCGGTTACTCCTGAGCAAATCCGAACCAGTGTGACAGGTTTAGGCCGCTATGTGGCGCGGCGGTTGGGGAGGGAACTGCCCAGCTTAGTGGATGGACTGGCCGAGGGATGAAGATGGCACGTCACTCTTCACCGGAACGCGCAAGCGCTTGCGAACCAGGCGATCGGGATAGGCCACAACCTGCAGCGCGATCAATCTCCTCCAGCGTCTTTGTTGGCAATGGTACGCTTGCTATCAGCTGCGCGCAGCTGGCAATGGCGGTGGGCCACGACATTCGCGCAGTGCTATGTGGCGACGCTATATTCGCGGATTGGGCGGCTCGCGCCAATATCCCGTGTATTGCGAGTGTTGACGAGCTCTGCTCTCTTCTGAACGCGGAGCCGGTGGATTGGATTTTCTCCGTTGCCAATCCGCTTATATTGCCACCGGACGTGTTTGGGCGAGCGCGACAACGTGCTTTCAATTTCCACGACGGTCCACTGCCACGGTATGCAGGAACTCACGCGACGTCCTGGGCGCTGCTGGCCCAGGAGAGCGAGTATGCCATCACGTGGCATAGTATCGATGATGGTGTTGGTACGGGTGACGTCGTGGTTCAGCGCCAAGTGCTGATTGCGCCCACCGACACGGCGTTGAGCTTGAACCTCAAATGTTTTGAGGCTGCAGTCGAGGGTTTCCGCGAGCTTTTGACTGACCTCAAGAGCGGGAAGCTTATTGCCCATCCGCAGGCGCTGGTGAACAGAAGCTATTTTCCGAAACGTCGACGCCCAGATGCGGCAGGCTGTCTGCGATGGGATCGATCCGCGCAAGAGCTGTCAGCCATGACGCGTGCCCTAGACTTTGGCCCGTATCATCCCAATCCATTGTGTCTGCCCAAGGCGCTCGTAGGCGATGAGGTTGTCACTGTCAGACGCCTGGAGGTGTTGCCTCGACGCTCGGGCTTTCCCGCGGGTTCCCTGCTTGAAATCCACTCCAGCCACTGGCGTGTGGCGACGGGTACGCAGGATGTCGATGTTTGCTTTGGCGGCCCCAATGGTCAGCTGCTGGACGCGCGAGCCTTCGCCAGGCACTCCAATCTGGATGAAGGTGGTCGCCTGCCAATTTTGAGCGATGAACAAGCGCGGAGCATAACTGCCGCCCATGAATTGTTGGCGCCTTCAGAGGATTTTTGGCGACGGCGGCTTGAGCGATTTAAAACATTCCAGTTTCCTTTCCTGTCGTCGCCCGTGGCTGAAGCGCCGCCTAGATGGCAGTCGAGTTCGGGGGGCATTCCAAGTGCTTTGGCTAAGCTGTCGCCACTCGATCGCACGGAATACTTGGTAACGGCTTGGCTGATCTATCTCGCCCGCATCACGGGAGAAGCAGAGCTTCAACTGGGATGGACGCCTGCATCGGATAGATCGCAAGCCGGTTTAAAAGCGGTGGAGATGCTTATCGCCTCTGTCGTGCCGATGGAAGTTACCATTGATCTTGCACATAATTTTGAGGAAGTGCGCGGGGCGGTGGCGGCCGAATTCGCTCGGCTGACGGAGCACGGCAGCTTCGCGCGGGATCTTATCGAACGCTCCCCGACATTGCGAGGTGTGGAGGCACTACGATCACACCGGCCTTGGCCGATTGGCATCACGATTACAGCAGATAGCTGTTCTGCGGCTGGCGATCTAGCTTCGAACGCGAGTTCTGAGACAACCCTATCCGGTGATTTGCTGACATTCGAGCTTTGCACTCGGGATGGGAGCTTTCGATGGCACTTTGATGCAAGTCGATTGGCACCGGAGCAGATCGACCGCATGACGCGGCATTTGCAGAATCTGTTGTGCGCTGTGGTTGCCGATGCAGGGCAGCCGGTCGGCCGGATTGAACTGCTGTCGCCCGAGGAGCGGACCTACCTTTTGGAGGAGCTGAACCGGACGGCGGCGGACTATCCGTCGGATCTTTGCATCCACGAGCTGTTCGAGCAACAGGTGCGCCAGGCGCCCGAGGCGGTGGCATTGGTTCATGAGGGCGAGGCGCTGAGCTATGACGAACTCAACGCCCGGGCCAACCGGCTGGCCCACCATCTGATCGGGCTTGGGGTCAAGCCGGGGGATCACATTGCGACAGTGCTGGACCGCTCCGTCGCCCTCATGGTGGCGCAGCTGGCGATCCTGAAGGCGGGCGGAGTGTATGTGCCGATCGATCGCGGCGTTCCGTCTGAGCGACAAGAATGGCTGATGGCCGATTGTGCTGCGCGCCTGGTGCTTAGCGAGAGTGACGATGACGATCTGCTTGAGGTGACGATCCCTGTTCTGGCCATTGAGCCGCTCATGACCGGAGCAGGGTCCAGTGCCGATCCTGGCCTGGCATTGAGCGCCGAGGCTGCCGCTTACGTGATGTACACGTCCGGCTCGACCGGCCTTCCCAAGGGGGTTGTTGTTGCTCACCGTGCGGTCAACCGGCTCGTCATCAACAATGGCTATGCGCAGTTCAGCTCAAGTGATCGTGTGGCGTGGGTGGGCAATCCCGCGTTTGATATCAGTACCCTGGAAGTGTGGGCACCGCTGCTACACGGTTCAAGCCTGGTTGTGATTCCACAAATTGATGTGCTGCAGCCAGAGGTGCTGCGCCGTCTGGTTCAGCAGCATGGCATTACCGTCCTGCATCTGACAGCCGGGTTGTTCAGCCAGAGCGCTGATGATTTAGGCCCGGCGCTGGCAAGCTTGCGGTTGCTATTGGTCGGCGGTGATGCGGTTGATGTGGCGGCAGTAGCACGGGTCTTGAGGGGGAACCGACCGCAGCATCTCTTGCACTGCTACGGTCCGACCGAGACGACGACCTTTGCGACAGTCTGCGAGATTACCGCGATTGATGAGACGTTTGGCCGGCTCCCGATCGGGCGTCCGATTGCGAACATGCGGGTGTATCTGCTGGACGGTCATGGTGCTCCTGTGCCGTTCGGGGCGGTGGGCGAGCTCTATATCGGCGGGGCGGGGGTTGCGCGTGGCTACCTGAACCGGCCTGATCTGACGGCGGAGCGGTTCATCGCCAGTCCCTTTGTGGAAGGCGATCGGCTGTATAAGACCGGCGACCTGGCGCGTTATCTGCCGGACGGCAATCTGGAGTTTTTGGGCCGCAACGACGACCAGGTGAAGATCCGCGGCTTCCGCATCGAGCCGGGCGAAATCGCGGCGCGGCTCATCGAGCATGCCTGGGTGCGCGAGGCGGTGGTGGTGGCGCACGAGGACCGCGCCGGCGACAAGCATCTTGTCGCCTATGTCGTGTGCGCGCCGGAGGCCGGCTCGGACGACGATGGAGGCGCGCTTGCCGGCGCCTTGCGCGCGCATCTGGGCGGGCGGCTGCCGGACTACATGGTGCCGTCGGCCTTCGTGCGGCTGGATGGGCTGCCGCTGACGCCGAACGGCAAGCTCGACCGCCAGGCGCTGCCGGCCCCCGACGACGATGCCTATGCGCGCACCGCCTATGAAGCGCCGCAGGGCGAGGTCGAGACGCTGCTGGCCGGAATCTGGCAAGAGCTGCTCGGCCTCGAGCGCATCGGGCGCCACGACAACTTCTTCGAGCTCGGCGGCCACTCGCTCCTGGCCGTGCAGTTGATGGAGCGGCTGCGGCAGTTGTCGCTTGGGGTGGAGGTGCGCACCCTGTTCGCCAGCCCGGTGCTTTCCGATCTTGCCGCAAGCCTTGGCAGCCATCGCGAGGTGGCGGTGCCGGCCAACCTGATCGGCGAGCAGAGCACGGCGATCACGCCGCAGATGCTGCCGCTCATCGATCTTACCCAACAGGAGATCGACCAGATCGTCGCCACGGTGCCGGGCGGGGTCGCCAACATCCAGGACATTTATGGCCTGTCGCCGCTGCAGGACGGCATCCTGTTCCATCATCTGCTGGCGACGAAGGGCGATCCCTACCTACTGGTCTCGCAGATGGCGTTTGCCGAGCGCGGCCTGTTGGAGCGCTATCTTGGCGCGGTTCAGCAGGTGGTGGGCCGGCACGACATTCTGCGCACGGCCTTTGTCTGGGAGGGGCTGTCGAGCCCGGCCCAGGTGGTGTGGCGGCGTGCGCCGCTGGAGGTGAGCGAGGTCGAGCTGGATGCCTGTGACGGTTCCGGCGCCGAGCAGCTCAGGCGCCGGTTCGATCCGCGCCAGTACCGCATCGACCTTGGCCGGTCGCCTCTGTTGCGGTTTGTGATCGCGCGCGAGCCGGGCAGCACACGCTGGCTGCTGCTGGAGTTGCAGCACCATCTGATCGGCGATCACACGACGCTGGAGATCATGCATGCCGAGGTGCGGGCCGTGCTCCAGGGTCGCGGGCATGAGCTTGCCGCGCCGCAGCCCTTCCGCAATCTGGTGGCGCAGGCGCGGCTTGGGGTTGATGCCAAAGCGCATGAAGAGTTCTTCCGGGGGCTGCTGGCCGACATCGACGAGCCGACCATGCCGTTCGGGCTGAGCGAGGTCTACGGCGACGGCAGCGGGGTCGGCGAGGCGCACCGGATGCTGCCGCAGGCGCTCAACGATCGGCTGCGGGCCCAGGCGCGGCGGCTGGGGGTGAGCCTGGCCAGCCTGTGCCATCTGGCCTGGGGTCAGGTGGTGGCGCGCAGCAGCGGCCGAGAGCAGGTGGTGTTCGGCACGGTGCTGTTCGGCCGAATGCATGCCGGTGCCGGGGCCGACCGCGCCATGGGCCTGTTCATCAACACCCTGCCTGTGCGCCTCGACCTCGACGGCACCGGAGTTGAGGAAAGTCTGCGTCTCACCCATGCCCGTCTGGCCGAGCTGCTCTTACACGAGCCTGCCTCGCTGGCGCTGGCGCAACGCTGCAGCGGCGTTGCGGCGCCGGCACCGCTGTTCAGCGCGCTGCTGAACTACCGCCACAACACGCCGGCGGCCATGGCCGCCTCCGGCACGGATGATGGTCTGTCCGGCGTGGAATGGCTGGGCAGCGAGGAGCGCACCAACTATCCGCTGACGCTGTCGGTGGAGGATTTTGGCGAGGCGCTCGGCCTCACCGCACAGGTGGCGGAGCCGATCTCTGCGGATCGGGTCTGCGGCTACATGCAGCGGGCGCTCGAAGCGCTGTCGGAGGCATTGGAGCAGGCTCCCGACAGGCCGGTGCGCGCGCTCGACATTCTTCCGCCCGAGGAGCGGACCTATCTTTTGGAGGAGCTGAACCGGACGGACGCGGACTATCCGTCGGGACTTTGCATCCACGAGCTGTTCGAGCAACAGGTGCGCCAGGCGCCCGAGGCGGTGGCATTGGTGCATGAGGACGAGGCGCTCTCCTATGGCGAGCTCAACGCCCGGGTCAACCGGCTGGCCCATCATCTGATCGGACTGGGGGTGCGTCCGGACGAACGGGTGGCGATCTGCATGGAGCGCAGCCCGGCGATGGTGGTGGGGCTGCTGGCGATCCTCAAGGCGGGCGGTGCCTATCTGCCGCTGGACCCGGCCTATCCGTGCGCGCGGCTGCGGCAGGTTCTCGGCGATGCCACCCCGCGGCGGCTGCTTTGCGATGCGGCCGGCCGCACAGCTCTCGGCGCGGAGGCGCTGGCCGATGTGAGCGTGGTCGATCTGGAGACGGCGACCCCGGCCTGGGCCGAACTGCCCGCCTGCGATCCCGAGCCGCGCGCCCTTGGCCTGACCTCACGCCATCTCGCCTATGTCATCTACACCTCAGGCTCAACCGGAACCCCAAAGGGCGTCATGGTCGAGCACCACAGCCTGGTCAATCTTACAGTATGGCATGTGCAAAGGTTTTGTCCGCAACCAGAAACCTGCTGCACACTCACGGCGGGAGTGGCATTCGATGCCAGTGCTTGGGAGCTATGGTCTGCATTATCCAATCGTAGCGCATTGCTGCTCCCGCCCAGAGCAGCAGGAGGAGATCCCCTGCTTCTACTGCAATGGTGGCGTGATCAATCGCTGGAGACCGCCTTTTTAGTCACGCCGCTGGCTACAACCGCGTTAGAAGACAAGCTGATAAATCCCACGTTGGGGTACTTGCTTATCGGTGGTGATCGTCTCCAGCGTGTGCCTTCCCTGGAACCGTCGCCTTTCAAGTTAATAAACAACTATGGTCCGACGGAAGTTACCGTCGTGGCAACCTCGGGACGTCTCTTCAGTGACAACGTTGTGCCGCATATCGGCCGCCCGATTGCGAACACGCGGGTGTATCTGCTGGACGGTCATGGCGCGCCGGTGCCGTTCGGGGCGGTGGGCGAGCTTTACATTGGCGGGGCGGGCGTTGCGCGTGGCTATCTGAACCGTCCCGAGCTGACGGCGGAGCGGTTCACCGCCAGCCCCTTTGTGGAAGGCGACCGGCTGTACCGGAGCGGCGATCTGGCGCGTTATCTGCCGGACGGCAATCTGGAGTTTTTGGGCCGCAACGACGACCAGGTGAAGATCCGCGGCTTCCGCATCGAGCCGGGCGAAATCGCGGCGCGGCTCATCGAGCATGCCTGGGTGCGCGAGGCGGTGGTGGTGGCGCACGAGGACCGCGCCGGCGACAAGCATCTTGTCGCCTATGTCGTGTGCGCGCCGGAGGCCGGCTCGGACGACGATGGAGGCGCGCTTGCCGGCGCCTTGCGCGCGCATCTGGGCGGGCGGCTGCCGGACTACATGGTGCCGTCGGCCTTCGTGCGGCTGGATGGGCTGCCGCTGACGCCGAACGGCAAGCTCGACCGCCAGGCGCTGCCGGCCCCCGACGACGATGCCTATGCGCGCACCGCCTATGAAGCGCCGCAGGGCGAGGTCGAGACGCTGCTGGCCGGAATCTGGCAAGAGCTGCTCGGCCTCGAGCGCATCGGGCGCCACGACAACTTCTTCGAGCTCGGCGGCCACTCGCTGTTGGCGGTGCAGCTGATGAGCCGGTTGCCGCAGGCCGTCGGTGTCGAGCTGCCGCTGGCCACGCTGTTCGCCAGGCCGGTGCTTTGCGATCTGGCGGCAAGCATCGTTGAGGATTTGAGCCGCTCCGGTCCGCAAGACCTGCCGGCGATTGTTGCCGTGTCGCGCGACGAGCCGCTTGCGCTGTCGTTCGCGCAGCAGCGGCTGTGGTTCCTGGCGCAGCTCGACGAGGGCAGCACCAACTATCATGTTCCATTGGCCTTGCGGCTGCGGGGGGTGCTCGACCGCGTCGCCTGGCAGCGCAGCCTTGACCGTCTGTTTGCCCGTCACGAGGCGCTGCGCAGTGTCTTTGTCGCACCGGAGGGCCAGCCCAGGGTCGAGGTGCTGCCGGCCGATGCCGGGCTGCCACTGGTCGAGCACGATCTATCCGGCCGGGCCGATGCTAAGGTGGCGCTTTCGGATCTGTGCCGTGAAGAGGCGCACCTGCCGTTCGATCTTGCGCGCGGGCCGCTGATGCGGGCGCGTTTGATCCGGCTGGCGGACGAGGAGCACGTCTTCCTGCTGACCCAGCATCACATCGTCTCCGACGGCTGGTCGAAGGGCGTCTTGATGCGTGAACTGAACAGCTTTTACCGGGCGTTTGTGGCCGGGCAGGACGACCCGCTGCCACCGCTGGCGATCCAGTATCCGGACTATGCCGCCTGGCAACGGCAGTGGCTGTCGGGGGAACGGCTGCAGACCCAGGCGCAGTATTGGCGCAACGCCTTGTCAGGCGCCCCGGCCCATCTTGCGCTGCCGACGGACCGCGTCCGGCCGGCCCAGCAGTCGTTTGCCGGGGCCAGTGTGCCGATCGTCATCGATGCGGATCTGACGCGGGGTCTGAAGCGGCTGAGCCGGCAGCATGGCTCGACGTTGTTCATGACGGTCCTGGCGGCCTGGGCGGCGGTGCTGTCGCGTCTGTCGGGGCAGGACGACGTCGTGATCGGCGTGCCGAGCGCCAATCGAGGCCGGCGCGAGATCGAAGAGTTGATCGGCTTCTTCGTCAACACCCTGGCGCTTCGGCTGGACCTGTCCGGCGAGCCGAGCGTGTCGGAGCTTCTGGAACGGACGCGGCGCACGGCCCTGGCCGCCCAGGAGCATCAGGACCTGCCGTTCGAGCAGGTCGTCGAGGTCGTCAAGCCGCCGCGGGCCCTCGATCACACGCCGTTGTTCCAGGTGATGTTGGCCTGGCAGAACAATGCCGTCGAGTCATTGGACCTGGCGGGGCTGCGGGTGGAGGCTGCGGGGGAGAGGCTCGATCAGGTCAAGTTCGATCTGGAGCTGAGCCTTGGCGAAGATGGCGATCAGATCGCCGGATCGCTGCACTATGCCACGGCGCTGTTCGACGAAGCGACGATCGAGCGGCAGCGCGGCTATCTTCTGGCATTGCTGCGGGCGATGGTTGCCGATGCCGGGCAGCCGGTCGGCCGCATCGAGCTGCTGTCGCCCGAGGAGCGGACCTACCTTTTGGAGGAGCTGAACCGGACGGCGGCGGACTATCCGTCGGGTCTTTGCAGCCACGAGCTGTTCGAGCAACAGGTGCGCCGCACACCCGAGGCGGTGGCGGTGGTCTTCGAAGGGCAGTCGATCTCCTATGACGAACTCAACGCCCGGGCCAACCGGCTGGCCCATCATCTGATCGCCCTTGGGGTCAAGCCGGATCAGCCGGTGGCGATCTGCGTCGAGCGCAGCCCGGCGATGGTGGTGGGGGTCTTGGCGATCCTCAAGGCGGGCGGCGCCTATCTCCCACTCGATCCGGCCTATCCGGGCCTACGGCTGCGGCAGGTTCTCGACGATGCCGCGCCGCGGCTGCTAGTTTGCGATGCGGCCGGACGCGCAGCACTCGGCCCTGAGGCGCTTGTCGGTGTGACGGTGGTCGATCTGGAGACGGCGACCCCGGCCTGGGCCGAGCTGCCTGCTTCGGATCCCGAGCCGCGCGCGCTGGGCCTCACCGCGCGCCATCTCGCCTACATCATCTATACCTCTGGCTCCACCGGCACCCCAAAGGGCATCGAAATGCCCCACGGGTCGCTTATGAATTTGCTTTGGTCCTCGCCGGAGTTTGGTGCGCCAAAACGACGTACACTTCAGTTCACGACTTTGAACTTCGACGTCTCGTTCCAGGAGTTATTCAGTTGCTGGAGGGACGGCGGGCTACTGGTGCTCGTGCAGGAAGAGACCCGTGCCGACTTTTCCGAGTTGCTGGACTTTGTGTGCAGAGAAGGGATCGAGCGGCTTTTCCTCCCATTCGTAGCCTTGAAACATTTTGCGGAAGCCTGGTGCGCTCGGGGAGCGCTGCTGCCCTCTTTGAAAGAAATTTATACAGCGGGTGAGCAATTGCGAGCCACCCCCGAGCTCAGGTCGTTCTTCGAGACTCACCCGAGGGCGAGGTTGATAAATCAGTATGGGCCTACAGAAACCCACGTTGTCACGGAGCACCGCCTCGTGGCTGATCCATCATGCTGGCCGCAATTGCCTCCCATCGGCCGTCCGATCGCCAACGCGCGGATCTACCTGCTGGATGCTCACGGCGCGCCGGTGCCGGTGGGAGCAGTTGGTGAGCTCTATGTTGGCGGGGCCGGCGTTGCGCGCGGCTACCTGAACCGTCCCGAGTTGACGGCGGATCGGTTCACCGCCAGCCCGTTTGTGGAGGGCGACCGGCTGTACCGGAGCGGCGACCTGGCCCGCTACCGGCCGGACGGCAATCTGGAGTTTTTGGGCCGCAACGACGACCAGGTGAAGATCCGCGGCTTCCGGATCGAGCCGGGCGAGATCGCCGCCCGGCTTTGCGAGCACGAGCTTGTCGGCGATGCGGTGGTGGTGGCGCGCGCCGATCGGACCGGCGACCAGCGGCTCGTCGCCTATGTGGTGGCGAAGCCGGCGGACGGCTCGGAGGGCGCCGATGGCGGCACGCTTGCCGGCGCCTTGCGCGCCCACCTGGGCGGGCGGCTGCCCGACTACATGGTGCCGTCGGCCTTCGTGCGGCTGGATGGGCTGCCGCTGACGCCGAACGGCAAGCTCGACCGCCAGGCGCTGCCGGCCCCCGACGACGACGCCTATGCGCACACCGCCTATGAAGCGCCGCAGGGCGCAGTCGAGACGCTGCTGGCCGGGATTTGGGCGGCGCTTCTCGGGGTCGAGCGGGTCGGACGCCACGACAACTTCTTCGAACTCGGCGGCCACTCGCTGTTGGCCGTGCAGTTACTCAGTCGAGCATTAGATGTTGGGCTGAACTTTAGCGCCGCCGACCTCTTCCGAGCCCCTGTTCTGGAGGAACTTGCATCGAAGATTCATTTGGAGCCACAGCCGAGGACTCCGGGAGTGATTTCCGTACAAGCAACCGGATCGCAGCCACCGCTCTTCTTTGTCCCCTCAGGTTTTGGCGATTGTTCCTACGTCCTCAGGTTGGTGGAGGAAATGGACGTAGACTGTCCCGTCTACGCTCTGCCATGGCCCCCCTTCAATAACCTTTGTCCACCAACTCTTGAGGCGATAGCCGCGGAGACCCTCGTGGCGATTAGAAAGATCCAGCCGCAGGGTCCGTATCGCTTTGCTGGATACTCATCAGGCGGAATCTTGGCTTACGCCATAGCCCAGCTCTTACTGGGTCGCGATGAGGCTATATCTTTCATGGCATTGATCGATGTTACGCTACCTGCAAACTTGACAAAGATATCACCCATCCAAATGGTACGAGACGTGGTGCTGGATTCTTTTGAACCCTTAGATGATGAGAGCTTCGAAGTGTTGGAGCAATTTGCTGGACAAAGTTCAATCGCTCGGCTGCTTGAAAAGGCGCAGCAAATCGGGGCGATACCTCTGGATCGTGATCTCCATACCGATGTTTTGATGTATAAAAGGATCGCCCGGTTTCACGAGGCGCTGCAGGCGTACCAAATCCCAACCCTGCCAATTGAGATACATCAGTTTTATGCCACCGAGGCTCTCTTCAGTTCTCGGGCACGACAAGCTGAAAGTTCATTATGCCCAGAGGCACGTTCGCCCATGCGCGGCTGGGACCGAGTCTTGAGTCCGGAGGCCATTACTGCCGTACCGATTGGAGGCGACCACGTGACGATGATGAGTGTTCTGGAAAACCGCAAGGCTATGGCCCGAGCTATTTCTACGCCCTTAGCCGGGGTTCTTGAAAAAGATCCCTAGCGAACTGCACCGAAGGTTCTGGCACCCAGACGAGGTTCAGTCTCGGATCGCGACAACCCCCAAATGTCGGAGAGTTCTGGCTCGGTGATCCAAAGATGGGAAGCATATTTGGTCTGCCGCCGCTGCTGGTCGACGAGCGAGTCGAGCAATTTCAAGGCCAAGCTGCATGGGCTGAGCTTCTCATCCGAAGAGCTCAAAGGGACCAGATAGAATGGAGACTATCACCATTGATCAACAGAACATTCTCGTCGGCATCCGTCCAATAGAACCGGGTGACGAATCCACCTTGTACGATTCCGAAGTTACCTCGTTGGGACGCGCTGTTACGAAAGTTCGCCGCCAAAGCGGTGCTGCAAGAGTAGTCGCCAGAACACTCCTTGGGCAACTGGGATTCCCACTACTGCCGATCCTAAAGACGCGCTCTGGTGTTCCGATCTGGCCACCCGGCGTCGTCGGATCTTTGGCGCACCACGATACCGTAGCAGCCGCCGCCATTGCTGGGACGAAAAGGATTGCGGCTCTCGGCATCGACATTGAGCCTAATGAACCTCTGCCGGCGAACCTGATCGAATTCATTGCCACCCCTAACGAGCAACGCATGTACGATCTACAGCTGCTCGAGCGGCGGGACCTCTTCGTTTTGAAGGAGGCGGTATATAAGGCGTATTTTCCACTGCACAATCAGTTCATTGAATTCCAGGACGTGGAAATTGATATCTCTGCACGATTAGGGTACGTGGCGAAGGCAAATTGCAGGTTTTCGCTTGAGTTACTTATTTCCAACAATGTAATCGGGTTGGCGTACATGGCCGACATGCGGTGACCTTGCCCCGCTGATCTAATCCGGTTGACGTTCGTTCTGGCCCATCGAGAGGACCAAGACATGAAACGCAATAAAGGCTGCGTGTCGCTGGGACAGCTCTTGTTCTGGCCCCATCAAGGAAGCCCTGCAGATCGGCGCGGAAATCCGGATGCGAAACTTCGCGACAATGGTTTTCGCCGACGGCGAGCGCTATTCGGCCTGCGGCCTGATCTGGGTATCGGGTGCCAGGCGCTACATGTCGCCGAGTTCGAAGATCGGCTTCCATGCGGCTTACCGAGACGAGAAGGGCGAATATCGCGAGAGCGGTGTCGCGAATGCCGAAATCGGCTCCTACCTGACGCATCTTGGTGTGCGGATCGAAGTCATTCGCTTCTTCAGGATCGCTGGGCCGAACGACTTCCTGATGCTCACGCCGGAGCGGGCGCGGGCACTAGGCATCGAGGTGTTCGAGCAGGACGGCATGAACGCGGGACGGTGTCAGCGCCTACACGCAGGCGCTGCGGTACGGCCTGCCGGAGGTCGCCGCCGCGCTCGAAAGAGCAGGTGTTACTGCTGACCTTGACGATGAGGACCTCTTGTGGCCGCCTGCGCGAGCAATGACGCGGCGGCGGCCCGGCGCATCGCGCGCCAGTCCGGCATCGCCAGGTAACACGGGGTGGTTCAGGGCGCTCGAGATCCCGAACATCCGGATTGCGTCCTTGTCGCCGGCAAGCGCAGACGGTTCTCCGAGGATGTGGCAGCGTACCTTCTGGAGAGAGGTTCCGAGCCCTCAGGCTAGCAGTCGTCGAAACAGACAGGGCGAAGATCGCCTTGAACCAGCCGGGCGACACCCAATTGACGTAATGGGTCGAGGCGAAGCCATGGATCATGAGCACCGGATCGCCCTGCCCGATGCCGGCTGGCGGTCGAGGAAGGCAAGGTCAAAACCGTCATGGGAGAAAAACTGCATCTGCGATCGATCCTGCGCGTTCAGTTGTGCGCAGTGCCGATTGCCGGGTGACGCAACAAATCGCCGTCCGCGATGCCGCTCCTGGCTGCCGTGCCTGCCTTGAGCTCGAGCACGAAGCGAACCGGCTCGCCGGGCGAGATCATCGCCTCGGATTGCGGCTTGCCTTGCTTGATCGCCCGGATCCTGCCGTCCTGGCCGACAAAGATCAGGTCGAGCGGCATCGGCGTGTTCTTCATCCAGAAGCTGACATCCTGAGGCTCCTCGAACACGAACAGCATGCCACGATCGTCGGCCATCTCCTCGCGAAACATCAGGCCGGCGTCGCGCTCGGCCGAGGCGTCGGCGATTTCGACGGAAAAAGAGCGTTCGCCGCCTTTCGTCACCGCGACCAGCGGCTGCGGGTCGACGGCAAGGATCATCGCCCGGCTGTCGGCCGAAGCCGGTTGCTGGGAATGGAAGAAAGCGCCTGTGGCGACGACAAAGGCGATCGCGGCGCAGACTACGCCCGTTGTCAGCCAGTTCCTGTGAGTCATTCGAAATCCTCGACCGGAAATCGTCCTAGACCATGATCCCAAAAAGTGGAACCCTGTTTTTGCTGCGCTGACCTGCAGTTCGGAAAGATCATGGTCAAGCGAAAGAACTAGCTAGACTAAAGATTGGCAGGTTCGATGGGCCGATGTCGCTTGGCACTTAATTGGGTTCTCCCTCAATTTGTGTGGCGCGGTGGCAGCATTCGTGCTCTCAGCAGTTCGGGGCCTGCCCTGCCATACATTGCGCGCTTGAGGGTCTTGAGGCGGTTGATCTGACCTTCGGCCTGTCCGTTGCTCCAGGGCAGCGCGATGGCGTTGTTGACGGCATCGATGTCTCTGCGCAAAACACGGGCGAACCGCATAATCGGGATGAGTTCGGAGTCGATTGCATCGTCGATCCAGGGGTCCAGTGTTTCCGACCTCTTGCTGCGAAGGATGCCGTTGAAGCGCATTGCCAGGCGTCGCATCTTGGCGAATGCGTCAGATCCCTGCTTCAGGGCATCGACTTTCCTTGCCTGTCGAGGCGTCAGCAGGCCTCTTGGCTTTATGCACAGCGCCGCGGCAACAACTGGCGAAATCACGTGGCCGGTATCCGGATCTCGAACGGGTCCCAAGCTGAGCGCCATGGAAGGAACATCATCGACGCGCTCTCTTTCGGCCCGCCGCCAAGCTCCCAGCAGGCGCTCCAGATTGGAGAAGCTGCCGGTGTAGCCGCGCTGCTTGACGTCATGAAACAGATGCCGTCCGCAGCGGTTCCCCTCCTTCCAGCATTGGGCAAGGAAGGTTTCAAAATACCATGGTGATGTGTAGCTCAATGCTGCTCGCCGCCTATCTGGCGGAGCTTCGAATGCAAGCCACTTCACGATGCTTCGACGCTCATAGCCGGTCCGTCGTGCGATCTCGCTGTAAGACAGCCCGTCCTGGCGGAAGGCGTGGAGCATCTCGAATATTTCCTGGCGAGATTGCCTATGCGCGAGCCGGGCGCGACGGCGATGTGCCGCAGCGTCGACAATGGCGTCCTCGGACAGGATGGCTCTTCCTGAAGCACGGCCAGAAAGGCTCATCTGTTCCTCGATTGCCGTACGAAGATTCTGGACCAGATGAAACCGATCGGCCACCTGCCGGGCCTGAGGTGCGCCTTCACGGACGGCCTGCGCATACAGACCGCAGCGGTCTCGGCTGACGACCTCGACGGAGGGAGGGTTCCGCAGCCACCTGGCTGCACTATCGACACTTCGATCATCGAGAATGTCGACGACCGAGCGACGCTCGAGATCAACCATGATGGTCCCGTATCTTGTCGCTCGGCGCCAACTCCAGTCATCGATGCCGACCACCCGAATCTCGGAGGTGCAGTGAGTAACCGCGGCATCCCGCTTCAGTTGCCGCAGGATGGTGTCGTCACTGACCGGCATGCCGAGTCGTTGCATGAGGCGCTCGCCTGGACGGCCGCCGGCGCTATGGCCGAGCAGGCCGACAATTTCCGCGACCCTTGTCGTGCGGCGCGCATAAGGGGAAGCAACAGTCGGCAGTCGGTCGGTGAACGTTTGTCGCTCACATTTCTGATGTGCACATCGCCAGCGGCTCAGCAGGAGCTTCACCGTCACGGGCTTGCCCTGGACCGGCAGATCCTGAAGGCTGCGATTGGACCAGCCATGCCGACTTCGGCTTCGCCGGCCACAATCGGGGCAAATGCCGATTGCCGGTCCGGCAGCGGAAACAACCCAACTGTGATCATCAGTGAGCGCGACACCCAGAATTCTGACCCCTGGGCCCGGCGACCATTTCGATTTTGTTCGCATGCCCGCCCATAGCGATAGCGTCGCTAACAGCGGATGAACCACACAAATTGAGGAAGACCCTGTCGGGTTTGCGCATCGGTGATGCATGCTTGCGCCGCGCAATAGGTCTCCGACCGGGCATGGAACGTGCGCATCCAGCCGATCTGGTGAGCGCTGATCCCTTTGGATGCGCTCGCCATCCGTTTCGAACCGAGATTGGTCGCATCGGCCAGCACTCCGGCCAACATAGCCGTGACGTTCCTCGGAGTGTCGCCCGTGCGAACATGCGTGAAGCAATCCGCGAAGCCGGTCCATTCGTGCACCTCCCTCAAGAGGTCAGGCACTTCAACCAGCGGAAAAAGTTCGCTGATCTCGGATTCAGTTCCTCGGCCGCCGCCGGAACTCGCCAGCCGTTGGCGTCACGATCAAGGTACCGGCTTCAAGACGAACACCTTCGAGCTTACCGGACCGTGCCCTATGTCCCAGACGCTTCAGGTTGAAGTCGAGCATCTGACGCGCTTCGACAAGCCACTGCGCGCCGTCACCTTGGACGCCCAACCCGAGACGATCCTCCTCTTTCATTGTGGTGAATGTCGACCGCGGCATCAGATGCTCGTCGAGCGGCCGGAACGATCGGCTGCCGTCGACCCAAATGTCGGCAGAGCCAAGCCGGTCTCGCAAAGCCGCGAGCGTCGCAATCTCGTAGGTACGGCGATCAGGCTTTCCCTGTTCGAAGGTGAGCCGACGATCAGCCTGGCTGAGGTGGGTGACCGGGACGCGCTCGGGGAGTGCCCGACGGCTCTCGGCATACAGGCGTTTCAGGACCGAAATTGCCGCAAGAAGCGGATCGTGTCGCCGCGCCGAGCCGTTGGGCAGGAACGAAAAGGTAAGGTCGGTCCTTTGCCGATCGGTTCGGGGAACGGTATCGCACAGTGGGGGAGTACTTCGCTGCGCATGGCAACGCGGTTGCGATCGAGGACGTATCGCCCTGGTTGTTGGAACTTGCCGAGAACCTCGTCGAAGAGCCGGTCACCGACGACATGGTCGGCTAGGAATTGTGAGGCGGCAAAGAATTAGACGGGCTGAAGGCGGACAAAATCTGTTATAGGTGTCATTCACTTGTTGCTTTACCTCATTATTTGTGCCACTGAGTTGCTCGCTGGAGCAAGCGGGTCATTTACACTGAATTGGTGTACTTGACGCGTAGTTCGTTACTTGGCTGGTCTTTTGGGGGGGCGGCAGGCGGTGGCGGTTAGCGACGAGACCTCGCGCAGACTTCATCCGCGGCTGCGTTGCCTGAAAAACGGGGCGGCGACAGTCAATCTCCTCAGATCCGACATCAGCTCGACGGTAGCTACTGCTCCGAGTTTGTCAGCTGAATCGCTGGGCATCCCCGCGAACCTCGATCTTTGTCAATTTCGCGAGAGCCTCCCGATCAGTCCGGCAAAGATCCCGGTGCGCGCGCGATTGCCCAAGCGGCCCAAACTCCCGGCAACCCAGCAAGCAGATCAGTCTTACGTCAACGTGTTTGTCGAGCTTTACCGAGACGGTGGCACCGACGATGGGGGAAAGGCTGAACGGGCCGCCACCGACCAAGTCAAGCGTATCGCGCAGGCCGGCCAGGCGAGTGCCAAGGCATCGGACAAGGCGTTGTTGGGCGGCCAGATTCTGGTGCGTCGAAACTTCGTGTCAGCGACCGTGCCAATTACCGCGCTTGCCGAGCTTGAAGCCGATCCGAACGTCGCCTTTGTGCATCCTTCCGAGCCGGTAACGTTCGACCGACCGGTTATCACGCGGCAATTGGCTTCGGCTCCGTCCACGCGCTTTCATGCTGACGCGTCGCTGCGCAAGGCCCACCGCGACGGTGAAGGGGTTATCATCGGCATAATTGATGTCGGCGGTTTTGATTTCGCGCATCCGGATTTTCTCGATGACGCGGGCAAGACACGGTTTCTCTCGATCTGGGACCAAGGCGGAGATTTCCGCGAGCCTCCGTCCAAAAATGGCAAGAGTCAGTTCGACTATGGCAGCGAACTGACCAAAGAGTTGATGGATCGAGCGATTGCCGGGGCGAAGAAGAAGGGCGGATTTCCAGCCACCTTCGCCGAGCGGCAATCGCAGCGATCGGAAGGCTCGCATGCCACGCATGTCGCCAGCATAGCGGCCGGAAACAGCGGCGTGTGCCCCAAGGCGATGATCGCCGCGGTATTGATATCAGTCCCAATGCTCAAGGATCAAACGGAGGAGCGCCGCGCGACCTTCAGTGACTCGTCGCGGATCGTCCATGCCGTTGAATACTTGCTTGAGATTGCTGAGCGTGAAGGCAAAGCAATCTCAATCAATATCAGTCTCGGCACGAACGGCGCCGGGCACGATGGATCGAACGGCGTCTGCCGTTGGATTGACGGGCTGCTCTCGACGCCAGGTCGCGCCATTTCCGTGGCGGCGGGTAACGCCGGCCAGGAGAAAGGCGAGACCGCAGAAGACTTGGGGTTCATCATGGGCCGCATTCATTCAAGCGGCCGTATTGCCTCACGCGGCCTGACTGTCGATCTCGAATGGACGGTCGTCGGCAACGGCATCGAGGACATGTCCGAAAACGAGCTGGAGATCTGGTACGGCGCCCAGGATCGCATCACGGTTATGGTCAAGCCGCCGAGCCTGGGCGCCGACTGGATCACGGTTCGCCCCCGAGAGTATGTCCAGAACCGGCGCCTGGCGAGCGGGACGACGGTGTCGATCTACAACGAGCTCTATCACCCGACCAACGGGAGCAATTACGCGGCCATCTACCTGACACCCAACCTGCAGGCCGACAGCCTCCGAGGGGTCGAGGCGGGGGTTTGGAAGGTAAGGCTCGTTGGTGATGAGATCAGGAACGGGCGCTTCAACTGCTGGATCGAACGGGACGATCCGATCGATATTGGGGTACAGGGCAGCCTGCGGCTCTACCGGTTCCCGTCGTTCTTTTCAGAAGGGTCGAACGTCGACTCGCATTCGATCAGTTCGCTTGCCTGCGCCCATCGCGTCATCGCGGTTGCGAACCTGGATGAAGCGCGACAGCGCATGAACATCTCGAGCAGCCAGGGGCCGACGCGCGATGATCGCGCGAAGCCCGACATTGCAGCGCCTGGAACGGAAATTGTCGCCGCCAAAGGGTTCAGCGAGGACGACAAGCAGTGGATCGGCATGACCGGCACCAGCATGGCCAGTCCCCATGTTGCCGGCGTCGTCGGCCTGATGCTGGTGGTCAACAAAGACCTGACGTCAGCACAGTGTTCGGGCATCCTCCAGCGCACCGCTCGCCCACTTCCGGGCAATTCCTATGAATGGCGCAACGATGCCGGCTTCGGCGTCATCGATCCCGCGGCGGCGATCGATGAAGCGCGGACCTTCAACGAACGCGTCGAGGTGAGGGGCGCCCGATGAAGCTTCATATTTTCCAATCCGACAAGGGCGATTGCCTGCTGCTCGAAGGTGCCGAGGACGGTCGGATCCTGTGCGATGGAGGCATGTCGTCCAGCATGAAGAAGAGCGTTCGCGAAGAGCTCTCCAAGCTCCGCGATCAAGGCGCGAAACTCGACTACGTCTATGTGTCCCATATCGATCAGGACCACATCTCCGGCGTGCTCCAGCTACTGGAGGACGAGCTTGCGTGGCGTCTCTTCGATCATCACAAGGAGAACAGCACGCCGATCCGTGCGCCGAAGGTGCCTCGCCCGCCGGAGATGGGCGGCATCTGGCACAACGCCTTCCGCGACCAGGTCGGGCAGAATTCCGGCGATATCGAGAATCTGCTCGCGGCGGCGGCACCGGCGCTGCTCGCGACCTCGGTGCCGGAACTCGTCGATCTTGGTGCAGAGATGCAACAGATTGCCGTATCGATCCCGGAAGCGATCAAGGTTTCACGGTACGCGTCAGCCGAATTGCTCAACATTCCCGTCAACAAGTTGCCACGGTCGCGGGAGGAACCCAGGCTCCTGATGTATCGAGAGGGGCAGAAATCCTTCAAAGTCGGATCACTGCGTTTCACGATTGTCGGTCCGACGGAGACCGAGTTGGAGGCGTTGAGGGAGGGGTGGAACAATTTCCTGCGCAACGTCGATAATCGCCAGCGCCTGCGAGACCTGCGGGCCGAGATCAGGCGAAAGGTCGACGCCTTTGGTCAGGACGCCTTCAGCCTGAGGGACTGGAACGGGATCGAGGATTTCAAGGGCGTTACGACACCGAACATCGCGTCGCTGATGTTCATGGTCGAAGAGGGCGCCAAGCGTCTTCTTCTGACCGGCGATTCCCAGCAGGACATCATTTTGAAGGGGCTTGAACTCGCGGGCTTTCTCGATGAGGGCTACTGCCATGTCGATGTGCTGAAGGTTCAGCACCATGGCTCGGAACACAACGTCGACGAAGCGTTCTGCAGGAAGGTGTCGGCCGACCACTATGTTTTCTGTGGGAACGGCTCCAGCGGAAACCCTGAGCGAACGGTCATCCAGCAGATTTATGATTCACGGCTCGGCCCCGTGGACAAACGCGCCCTGGCTCCAGAGGCGGAGGACAAACCCTTCACATTCTGGTTCAGCACCACGTCCGACAGTCTCGTGGAGGGCAGTGAAAACTACGAAACATTCGTTGCCGTCGAGGACTTGGCCGCCTCGCTGAAGGATCAATCCGGCGGCTTGCTGTCGTTGGCGTTCAACAAGGACGCCCGGATTGAACTCGAAGTCTAATTTGGCCATGCCGGGCTAGCCGTCGTGAGGGCGCAGCAGTTGGGGGAAGCGAATGGAGCCGACCGAGGTCACTGGTACATATACCTACCGTAGCTTCCTCAATGAACCCAACATCATCGATGATTTCAGCAAGCTGAGGTTTGCGGAAGCGGAGCTCACGCTTGTGGCGAACCTCAACGGGACCGTCGCCGGTGTCTTGTCCTGGCCAACGAACGAGGATGATTCCGAGCGGGCGGTTATGACCGTCGAGGGAGAACTGGTGACGCGAGAGCCACCTCTGATCCGCCTGCGCGGTGCTGGCGCGAAGGGCTCCGCCATCGAGACGTTCGAATACATCTATGAGCTGACGCTCGCCAAACACTGGCCGGAGACGACTGGTCCGCGAAAGTGTCTGGTCGGCTCCGTCATGCGCGCCAAGGATCATGGCGACGCCAAGGCCGGTGCCACCGCCAGTGTCATCGCCGTGCACCGGGATTTTCTCGAGCCGCGAGATATTCCGGGCGTGGCGCTGTCACCCTCGACGATCGAAATGCTATCGAGCAAGTGGCATCGCCTCTGGCACGCCGCCTGGCACACGGTCCGTGGTCAATGGCCGAATTTCCAGAAAGAGGCAACGCGAACCGCGATCGCCGATCTCGGCTGGGGAGTCGCGCGGCCGCCACGAAAGAAGCGTACAGAGGGAAACAACCTTATCCTGGACAACGGTGCGGGCGAGGACTTCCTCTTCATGCATCGCTGGATGATCAAGATGGTGCACAGCGGCTATGAGGACCAAGGGCTCCCGCCACCCCTTTCCTGGAAGCGCATACCCGCGGCCGACATTGCGCAACTCGTCTATTCGCCAGATAGCAGCGGCCCGTCAGGGCAGACCGTCTTCAAGCGAGATGCCTCGGCGTCGGGCAATATGGTGGCGTCGACCGGAGAATGGGTGAAGACACCGGACTACTTTTCAACCGTGATGCGCCAATGGGAGGCGAATTACACGAGTTCCTCGGTGCTCGCGAGCTTGAGCCTCGGAGCCTTGGGGAACCTGCTCGAGTTCACCATCCACAATGCGATGCACAATCGCTGGATGACGCCAGCAAGAGATCCGGAGACGGGAGAGCTGATCATCGACCCAGAAACGGGCGATCCGGATTCCCGGCCAACTTTTGACTTCTCGGACAAGTGGAACTCACCGAAATACGACTTTCTCGGTGAGTTCTATTCCTCGCATCTCAACCCGGTATTCTGGCGCCTCCATGGGTGGGTAGACGACAGGATCGAGGACTGGTTCAGGGCGCAAGAGGCGTCGCGTCCGGGAGTAATCAAACGGCGCGAACTCCATGGCATGGAATGGTTTGAAGTCAACGCCCCGTGGGTGGTGGTCGACGAGCCCTTTGTCGGCATTTCGCTCGACGGACATGGCGGGGGGCACGGCCATGTCGGCCACTACCATGGCGCTCCCGACCCGAAATCGGCCGAAATCGACACGATGCTCAAAGTCATGGCGGCAATCCAGAATGACGCCCTGCCGACGACACCATTGTCGTTGGATACCGGACCGGGCGTCGGTCCGCGCCGCGAGAGAATTAGCATGCGCTTCGAGTTGCCGGACGAAGTCTAGATACGTGGCAACCCGATTGGGATGAACGTTTGCAGAGTTAGGTGCAGGATAAGGGGCTGACAATGGTCATCGACGGAGTTTGGACGGTATTTGGCATCGGGTGTGCCGGCGGCGTGCTCGCCGAGGTGCTTCACTGGTGGAATCTCAGGGAAGCGGAGCAACTTCCGGCCTATGTAAAGAGCCTGCTGTACTGGGGTATCACGCTGGCCATGGTCATCGCTGGCGGCTTCATAACCTGGCTCTATTTCGGGGGGAAAGCGGAAGGCATCGTCGCGTTGCATGTCGGGATTTCAACGCCACTGATCTTGCAGAAGCTCGTTACGAGCGTGCCGCAGCCTGCGGGGTCCAAGAATGTGATCGCAAAGCCCGCGCCCAGCATCCGAAACTTCTTCACCTGGTAAGATGGCCGCCGTCGGGGCGTTCATCGTTGGCATTGGGGCGTATTCCCAAGACGTCGTGGGGCGCCTCGGCCAATTGCGGTATGCCGTCAATGATGCAAATGACGTTGAGCAATACCTTCGCACCTGCTGGAAGCCGGCTGAGCTTAATCTCGTCAGGGTCAAGGAAGACGCGGCAACGGCCGCTGCACTTGAGGCCGGCCTGACATTGCTGGCCAAGCAAGGGCCGTACGAGCTTTGTTGGATCTTCATGTCCGGTCATGGATGGGTGGACAATTCGTCGGCAGGGCTGATCGTGCAACCGAGCGGCGGCGGGGCGGGTCTGCCGCTGCTCGATGTCGCACGATTGGATAGCCTGCTGGGCTCGATCGTCGCCGAGCGGACGATACTCGTCCTTGATTGCTGCTTCGCCGAAGGGCTCGTGCGTCACATGACGTTCTTTGACGCCCTCGGTCAGAGCGTCGCGCGCCTCTATGTCGCTTCATCGCGCGAGCAGCAGCGCCGTGGGAGGATGATGGTGTTGAACGCGGTGTATTCACCGCTCATCTTATCGATCTGCTCAATACGGGCAGTGCCGCGAGCTTTGGCGGACGAAAGGACCGCGTGGATGTTGATGCCGAGTTGTTTCCGGCGCTTTGCGAGCAGGTGCCGCTCTATGTCTATGAGCATAAGAACGGCGAACATCAGGAGCCGGTAAAGGGCGGCATTGCACGGGGCTCGGTCACACTGCCGGTTGCAAATACAGCGCAGCGGGTCCAGGGCCGAACCATTCTCGGCACCGTGCTGCGAAGGCTGAGGCAAATCGCGATCGGTATCGCCGCGACCGGCGTCGCGCTCCTGCTTTTTGCCTATGCCCTCCTGTATTATGTCGAGCCAGGTGCGACGGGCACGTTGTTGGTGCGGCACGGTATCCGGTCCATCGAGCCCCTCCTGCGCTTCCTGCCGTTGGACAGGGTCGACACCGGCATCGCCGTCGCGAACCTGTCGAACAATCCTGCAGCGTCGGCGCCGCTCCAGTCTGGATATACGAGCGGCGTCTGGACGCACGTGACGGACTACCGGACGTGGTTCACGGCAATACTCGCAGGTCTGGATCCAGGAGCGGCCGCCCACTATGCAACGCTCGCCGGCGATGCTCCTCCGGCTTTGGGCTCGTCGCCCTCTCCATTGGACATCGAGCGCGCTGCCTGGATGGCGCTCAGCGCGGGCGACCCGCGGGCCCTGGAAGAGGTTCTGGCGCACGTACCGGGCATCGACAGGCGCTCGCGTGAGTTGGTGCAGCTCGACGTCAATCGTATGGATTTTGAAGTCCTGGACCTCAGCCCGGTGAATATGGAAAGCCATGCCGCGGCGTTGTCCTACTCAGCGACGCTGGATCCAGTTGGAGCGTTTCCAGCCTTCCTCGGTTTTGCGAAGGCGACGCAGGAGTGGTTGATCCACAACACCGATGCGCAGCGCGGCCGGGGCGCCCGTGACCGTGTCCTCGATTCCGTTGCCGATATTCTCCGCGTCATCTCCATCGCACGCATCGATCGTGGTTTGGCGGAGCTTGACGAGGTGGATCGAGCCCATCTCCGGGCATTGGCTGATCTCGGCTATTCCGAGGTCATCGGCCTCGCACTCAGCCGCCTGCCAAGGGACAGCGAGGCGCGTCTGGCGGCCGCAACTGACGCACTCACTCGATTTCATGGCAACGCCGATGAGCCCGCTCAGGCCGTTGCGTTTCGGACAATCTTGGCGAGCCTCGACGCTAGCGCAGGGGCCAAAGAGCTCGTGAGCAAGGTAGCAGCGGTATTTGTGCAATCGGGGACGGTCCCTAACAGCTACTACACGCGTTTTCTGATTGGTGCTGCTGACGCTCGTGCGCTTCCGCCGAATCTTGTCAACGAGTTAGTCGCAAATGCTAAAGCTGCTGTTATTTCGAGGAGAGCGAGCTCGCGAGAGTGTTGGCTCACGCTATGAGTCAGATATCGGGCACCGATCGGGCGACTGCATACGGGCTCATCGAGCGTGCTGCAAATTCCGTTACCCCGAAATCGATGATGACCGCTGAGATGTACGGAGTGCTCGGCCGTCAACTACTCGACACCGACGGCATGCTGGCCAAGGTGCGAGAGCAAGCATCGATGGCCGCCCCTTACA
Source organism: Mesorhizobium sp. WSM4840 (assembly GCF_055811755.1). Taxonomy (NCBI): domain Bacteria; kingdom Pseudomonadati; phylum Pseudomonadota; class Alphaproteobacteria; order Hyphomicrobiales; family Phyllobacteriaceae; genus Mesorhizobium; species Mesorhizobium sp. WSM4840. Next base: position 21,172 of record NZ_JBVVQD010000031.1, on the reverse strand, counting down.
CGCTTGATGCTTCCAGTGTTTCGGTTAGTACGACGCCCGGCGTTACAATTTTGGTCAATGCAGGTCCTTGGCTAATAGCCCTCGCGGAATTTGGCCGCACGCGCAAACTGTCGAATGAAGACATTGCGCTTCTCCGCGGCCACGTTGCGAACCCGAATATGCGTGAATTCATCGTGGCAGCGCTCCTCTACCAGGAGCAGGGGGCCGAGGCCGCCCACGCCGTGAGTTCGTGGACTGAACGCTTGGCCGCGCTGCCAACCGACGCGAGGGCACGCGATGTCGAGCAGGCGCTCTTCATTGCGGATCTTGCGGTCCGACCGCGATCTGAATTTGAGACCCTCCTTGGTGAGTTGAGGCGAGCGCGCTCCGGTTCCCAGGAGCCGGAGCTTAGGATCGCATTGGGTGTGCTCATCATCGAGTCGCAAATTGCCCGCACGAAGCGAGGTGTGAGTGATGCTTGGCGATAGGATGGTTGAATCGTGGGGCCAGCCTAGCCTGCCTTCCTGGTTCACCGGAAGTCCCGCGTCTTCACCTTGGTGGGCTCAACATGCAGCGTTGGGTGTCGCTTGGCAGATGGGGTGGTTGCCGTCCTCCCCCAGCAACGTCTCGAAAAGGCCGCCATTGGCGTCAAAGCAGGAGCCATAGAGGATGGTGTCCTCCAGGCCGAGGAAGGATGAAATCGTCGCCTCGAGTTCCTTGTGCTCCTCCTGCGTGCCACAGATGAAGCGCACCGACGCCATCCCATAGCCATAGCGGTCGAGCGCCTGGCTGGCCGCCGCGCGCAGCTCGGCGCTGTCGGCGAGGCCGACATAGTTGTTGGCGCAGAAATTAAGCACCTTCTGCCCGCCGACCTCGATCTGCGCCGACTGGGTCGACGTGATCACCCGCTCGGATGTGTAGAGGCCGGCCGATTTCAGGCCGGTGAGCTCATTCGAGAGATGAGAAATGAAAGCGTCGGTCATCGGCAAACTCACGGCGGCACAGCCCTCCCCGCGCTGGGGAGGAACGCTCGACAATATATCGCGGTACTACGGGTAATTTACCGCGGTCGACCATGCCGGATCGGCATGCTTCTCCCAATACAGGACTTTCAGCTGGCGAGTCAGAGCGCCAACCTTGCCGTCGCCTACAACGGTTTCGTCAATCTTAGACACGGGCATGATCCCGCCCGCTGTAGACGTGATGAAAACCTCATCGGAGCCCTTCAGCTCGTCGCGATCAATGTCGCCGGCGCTGACGGATAGGCTCAGTTCGTCGCATAGATCAAATACGGTCTGGCGGGTAATGCCGGCAAGGACGCCATAAGCCGGTGTCTTCAAGCGGCCGTCCTTCACGGCGAAAACGTTGAAGCCTGGCCCCTCGGCAATGTTGTCGTTGATGTCGACGAGCAATGCGGTTTCGGCACCGAAGTCGTACGCATCGAACAGGCCCTTCACCAAATCGAGCCAGTGATAGTTCTTGATGGTCGGATCGATCGACTTGGGCGGGATCCGGACGGTGTTGCTGATGGCGACATGCAGGCCGCGCTGCAGCTGCTCCTCGTTGGCAACCGACCCGAAAGGCACCGCGAATGCAATGAACCTGTTCTCCGACTGGCGCGGGTCACGGCTAAAGGTGGGCGAGCCGCCTCGCGTGCAGATCATTTCCACATACGCCGACTTGTGCTCGGATAGCGCCACACAGGTCGACAGGATATTTTCGATCTCACTGCGGTTGTAGGGAAGCTTCATACGGAGCTTTTCCATCCCGCGGAAGAACCGGTCCAGGTGCAGGTCCAGCCTGAAGAACCTCCCATCCCACACATGGACGGTATCGTAGGTGGCATCGGAATGCAGAAAGCCCCAGTCCAGAACGGAGACCTTGGCTTCGGACATCGGCAGGTACTGACCATCCATGAAGGCTACGCCATGGGGATACTGCCGTTGATCCCGGTGGCGTTGCTCTATGGCTGGGAGAGCTGTTGCAGGTTCGGCTGCAGCAAGTGTCATTCCTGAGTCCTCCAAATCTTGCAACCAGGCGCTCCGCACGCCCGGCTACGATTTGCCGCTGCGGAACCGCCCAGCGGCTCCACAGCTCAGCAATTCAAATGTTGGCGCACCTCGGATCGCCAGCACGCTGCGCGTGCCAGGCGTCGTTAGCGCGATCGATTACCGCTTGAGCGGGGCCATAACCCCTTTTGTGGCCGGCCGCCGGTCGCCCGGTGTTCCAATTAAATCGCAGACTTCGATGCCGTGATTGCGATCAAAGTGGCGCCCCTGCCGCAATGCACGCTTCAAAAACGGGATGGAAGTGGCGGAAACGTTCAGCCTTAAAAGGGCCTACACTAGCGACCGGGGCTCAAACTTCACGCGGTCCAGCGCAATCATGCTCTTGAACTTGCGGACATTGGGATTTGTGTAGAGTTTGGTCTTTACAAAAACGTCAAAGGCCTCAACGTCCTCTACTGCTACAATAAGAACGAAGTCAGCATCACCTGTCACCATATAGCATTGAGTGACTTCTTTCGCCGTCCTCATTGCTCGCTTGAAGTCGTCGACAAGGTCTAAACGCTCGCGATCGAGCTCCACTGTGACGACCACGGTCAGCGACTTACCGAGCGCCTTGGGGTCGACTAGGGAGATGTCTGCGGTGATAACCCCGTCGCCGCGTAACTTATTGACACGGCGCATGCATGAGGCAGCAGACGAACCCACGAGGTCCGCAAGCTCGGAGAACGATAGCCTGTTGTTCTTTTGAAGGGCGCCGAGTATCCGCCGGTCAAGATCATCCATCATACCTACACCCTAGATACGAAACCACAATGTGGCATTAGCGATCCGAAACGCTCGTTGCAAGATCGGACGCTGAATGAAACGCTACCCCATATAAAAGGTGCCATTATTGCAATCGTCGCGGATGGGCGACCGTTTCTTTTCACCTAAGCGCGAGTTTTGCCCGAACTATTAAAAGCAAGGAATGAGCACGGATTGGAGCACAATGGCTGGCCAGGGTGCTCCGCTTGCGCGTGCCATGCCGCCAAACTCATTTCGACATCGGTTAAGGAGCTTGAGGTCAGCACTGCTGCTCTTAAGACCGAGGTTCAACAATCAAATCGAGATCAGTAAGTGTGACTGTCGTCGACGGTGACCCGCAGCAGCCGAGTGCCCCATCTTTGGGATGCCTAGCGAGAACCCGAGTGCGATATCGGTCGCCTTGCACTTGATCTCTGTGGATAGCCGTAGCCAAGGCTGACGTATGTGCCGCCCAGTTTGTCATCGTTCGATCGAGTACTGTGATGGAGTCGGGCGATGCGCAGACGGAAGCTTCTCAAAGATCAAGATCGGCATAGACTTTTCCGTGTGCCGACCGATGAGGACAGCCTCATCCGACACTATTCGCTGTCGTCGGCTGACAGGCCTGAGATTGGCCTTCGGAGGCGAGAACACAATCGGCTCGGCTTTGCTGTTCAGCTTTGTCTGATGCGCCACCCAGGTAGAGTGCTCGCCGCCGGAGAGACTTCGCCTCGCGCAATGCTAAAGTATGTTGCCGATCAGGTCGGCGCTGACCTCGGAACGTTCGCGCTCTATGCGCGCCGTGAAGAAACCCGTCGCGACCACGCCGCGCGCTTGATGATGTATCTGGATACGAAGAGCGCAACGGGGGAGGACCGTCGAGCGGCGCTACTGGCTGCGATTCAAGCGGCAACAATCCCGACGACAGCGTCGGGATTGCGAAAAGCCATCGCGGCGTCTTTTCGGGAACGCGGTTCCCTGCTTCCGGTGACCGAGACGGTCGAGCGAATAGGACTCGCGGGCCGCTCGATTGCACGTCGGCGGGCAGAGAGAGCGCTCATCGAAGAAATTTCGGTCGATACGCTTCAATCATTGGATAAGCTCTTGGAGGTTGACCCGGCCATCGGGCAGACGCGCTTTCATTGGCTGCGATCGGCGCCGGAAGCGCCGGGTGCATCCAACCTGGTCGGACTGACCGAACGGATTGCATTCCTGCGGACGCTGGAGATCGATCCGAAATTGCAGGCGCGTATATCATCCGGACGGTGGACCAGATGATCCGTGAGGCGAACCCATGCCGGCCTGGCTTGCCAATGACCGACGGGAAGCCGGATCTTGTCCCGCTCGATCTGGGCCTGCCCGGCATATGAGCGGGCACGATCTGCTGCGCAAATGACGGGCCGATGGGCTGGAGAGGGCTGGCTCGCTACGTCGCCCACCGGGTCACCGGCGGCGGTCGCCCCCGGCTCTGATAGAATGTGGCGTGCGGCTTTCCCGCACCAAATATAGCCGGCCACAATGGTGTGGGAAATCCACCCGCCCGGATCTTTTAAGGCGAAGCCGAATGGCTGAGCTACTCGGCCACGATACAGAAGATCCAAAAAACGTCGGTAAGTTGACAACGTGCGGTCAGATAACGCGCAGAGATTTGAGGTTGGTACGGAGCTTGCTGGTACATCAGCCGATCGCTTGTGAGAGCGAGATGGCTGGATAGCTTGGACACTGAGCAGAGGCGGGAATTAACTATGGCGCGAACTGACGTAGAGCGATTCGTCAACGAGTTAGGAGAAAAAGGCAGTCCGCTTGAAAACCTCAAACGGCGTGCTGGAGGGCTTGCATCGATTGTAGAGTTTGCAAAGGACCTCGACTACAACATCACACTCGACGAGGTTAAAGGTTTTATCCGATCGAACAGCCGAGAAAAACCAAATAGCAAGAAGCTTCGCGCGACTGCGGGCCGCAAGGGTGGTTCGAGTGTTTCGATCTTGACCAACCTTGTACACACCAATGCGTTGGCTAATTGCACTCCGTGTACATCCATGAGCCCTGTTAAAGTCGGCGGAAAAACTGCAACCGTCGCGGTCGTTGTCCTTATTGTGATAGTTGTAGCGGTCGCGAGCTAGCTCTGATCGCATTGGCTCGAAGGAGCCGGTCTGAAGAGAACATGATCGCAAAGCTTGTCAACGAGAAGATAATGCCATCAGGCGGACAAGGGGCCGCTGCAACGGCTCATCTCTACCCTCGGAGCGAACGCTGGCGGCAGATTTTTGATCGGCGCACGCCTAAGGAACGGCGCAGTTTGTCACATATCAAGCGCTTCATGGAGCGGCTGGCCGGTGATGGGAAATTCCGTACGGCGCTTTCCGAGAACCTCGACAACCCTCGGATAGTGACCGCGCGCTACGGCATCGAAGTTGACCCAATGGAGATGCTGCCGCTCTGGTGCGGTGACTACCTGAAGTATCGCTTCAAGCCGGAGTCTGCCCCGTGGCCGCTGGCTATGATGTGGGATGAGTATACGCGGGAGATGTTGCGCCATCGCGACCTCCTGCGCGGCCAAGGCGAAATGTCGACTATCAACCCTCGCTTTCATGCCTGGCGCGAGCGCCAAATCCGGCGCTGTAACGACGAAATGGGCGAATTGGCGCCGTCGATCGCGCACTCCGTCATCGCTTTCGAGCTGAGCGAAGGCTGCACCGTCGGTTGCTGGTTCTGTGGCCTCTCGGCGGGAACCTTCAAAGGTTACTATGAATACACTGAGGAGCATGCAGAGGTTTGGCGCGGCGTGCTCCGTGTGGCGAGCGAAATGTTTGGTTCGGCAGTCCGCACTGGCTTCTGTTACTGGGCCACAGACCCGATCGACAACCCGGGGTACGACCGTTTTCTGTTCGACTACCATCAAATCACGGGCGAATTGCCACAAACGACGACGGCGGCCCCGCTCAAGGATCAGGCACTCACCAACCGCGTGCTCGAACTGTTCGAACGCTACGGTCGCGTGACCAATCGTTTCTCGGTGCTAAGCACGGACCATCTTAATCAGATACACGCGGCGTTTTCGCCCGAGGACCTGATGGGGGTCGAACTCATCCTGCAGGGCAAGGACGGGCCGACCGCAAAGGCTTTCACCGGGCGCGCACGAGCGCGGAAGGAGAAACTCAGGGCAGCCGGCAAAGCTGCCGCAATCGCCGTGCCGGAGGGCTGTCCCACGACAATCGCCTGTGTTTCTGGCTTTCTCGTGAACATGCGGCAGGGACGTTTACAACTGGTGACGCCGGTACCCGGTAGCGAACGCTGGCCTCTCGGGTACCGAATCGTGGCTCAACGTTTCTTCAGCACGCCCGACGAGTTCCGGAAGGGTCTCGGTAGCATCATCGACGAGAATATGCTCGAAAGCCCGCCTCCCAACCGGCCAATTCGCTTCCGCGGAGACCTGCAATACGAGGCAGGGGACCACTGCTTCCATCTCCGCTCACGCAACAGTGAGCATCGAGTGCTCGACGGGGTGGTTCCGATTCCCATTGGCCATCTAATCGCGAGCGGGAACTGTACAGCCTCGGAGCTGATTATGCGGGTCACGGACGGAGCGAGCGTCCTTGCAGTCGCCGACTTGCTCGATCAGCTATACGCGGCTGGGGTGATCGAAGAGGACCTCGACGACATTTCGCTTGGCAGAACGGGATGACGGGCGCGGGCCGCGGGCTTTTTTGTCCGCAACGCCACTGCCCTGCGTCCCGGACAGGCCGAAGGTCAGATCAACCGCCTCAAGACCCTCAAGCGCGCAATGTACGGCAGGGCAGGCCCCGAACTGCTGAGACCACGAATGCTGCTACCGCGCCACACAAATTGAGGAAGAACCCGGTTAAGTGCCAAATGACAGTGGCCGAGGTGTCCGCTCGCCGAGGCCGCGGGCGTGCTGATCGGACCATCCGCTGTCGCTGAGGCTCTCGCCGGTTCACCGCAATTGTCTCAAAATGGCGGACCCGCGACACGGTTTGTCAGGTCCGCGCCACAGGCCTCGTGGGCCGATCTGTTGTTTGCGGCAGGCCAAAAGAGCTGAACAGCAAGCATAAACTTTGTCGCCGGTTCGTCCGTCAGATTGGAACGAGATTTGCACCCTTTGAGGGTGAGACGACGGCAGCAGCCGACCGGCTCTCCTGTCGCAGGCCCCGCGACCGACACAACCAAGGAAGGAGCCCAGCATGGGACAGGCACCGCCAGTCGAGAACTCGCCGATGGCCGGCGCGAGCCATGGGTCGGTCGGAGATCGGTTGGTCGGCATCGACCTCGCTCGGGGCCTGGTTGTCTTCGGGATGTATGCCGCCCATCTCGGTCCCGACCCCGGCGAAGGAGGACTAGTTGGGTTTCTGATGGAACTAACCCATCGCCCGTTTGCCGTATTGGCCGGTTTTTCGATGCTCCTGATTACCGGTCGCAAAGCGCCGAAGTCGGGGATAGCCGGTGCCAGAGTCGCAATTCGTGCCCTTGTTTTGCTCGCTCTTGGCTCAATCCTGGTCTACCTCGGCACCCAGGTCCTGATCGTTCTGCCATACTACGGAATCTGCTTCTTGTTGGTCCTGCCGCTCTGTCAGCTCAGTGCAGAGCCGCTGGGCTTCCTCGCTGCGGCGACCGCATTAGTTCTACCGCAATTGCGCTTCCACCTTGCGTCAATGTTTGGCTCCGAGAAGTCGTACTTTCGATCCGGTGTTCGAGCTTATGGTCAGCGGCATTTATCCCGCGACAACCTGGGTTCCTTTCGTGATCGCAGGCATTGCCATTGCGCGCCTTGACCTTAGTACGCAGGCAATGCATTGGCGCCTCGGCCTAACGGGGGTCGCGCTGGCTGTGTTGGGCCATGGCGGATCCTTCCTCGCGCTGCGTTTGCTGCCTGATGTACCCGGCGATCTGCAGGAATCCGCCGGGTGGTGGTCGGACGGCGGCGACCTCCCCTGGTCGCCATGGATAGCCGCACCTCATGGCGAAACGACGTTCTCGATCGTGGGCAGCACCGGTTGCGCAATGAGCATGTTGGCGGCTTGCTGGCTCGCTATGGATGCGCTCCCGCAGCTGCAAAAGCTGGTCTGGCCAATAATCGCAGTCGGCTCGATGTCTTTGACCGTCTATGTCCTGCACATTATAGGAATATATTTCCTTGGAGGAGGCTCGGGCCTGTGCGTTCTCTTTGGCTTCATATTGGTTGTAAGCACTTTCACGTTTTCGCCCGCCTCCATGCGCTGGAGCAGCTCCCGTTTTTGGTCCTCATCAATAAATCCTTGCCTTCCGGCGATGCCCTCAGTTTCCTCCCTTGCAGGGAAACTGTCCGCCATTTTTTGTCTCTCAGTCCAGGGGTGCACTCCACCACTGTCCGGGAATTAGCGGAACCCCTGTCCGGCTTTGCGAAATGCGCACTTAGGAATGTGGAAGCGCTGCTTGATCTTCCCCGAGCAGCCTGCGGTATTAGTAGAACTAGTATATTGCGTTGCCTCCATGATGCCGTTTGGATCAGGGCGGCGGACCGGGTCATGCTCTCCGCCGCTACCGCTAGCATCAACATAGCTGTGCGCGGATCGATCACCGGCAGCACTGGGCATTGAGAGATCCGTCGCGAAATTCAAGCAGTGGCGGCCATCGTCGCCTCGCGTTGCTTGCGCGAAAGCGGGGCCTTTGGAGTGCGTCATGATGTGTGATCAATGTCCTGGGTGGTATTCTGCCGGGGGGCGAGAGCTACGCTTTGAAAAGCGGAGTCATACCCATCCTCGTCATGAGGGCACCGTCATCGGTCAAGTTTTCGTTGGTGGTCGCCTGATTTCGAACGAATTCGGTTCCATTCACAATTAAGGTGAGGTGTTGTTGTGTATAGCTTCCTGCTTGCGTCCTGGGGGACGTCGGGTAATCTGAGTCCGTTGCTGACTGCGGCCCGAAGACTGCAACGGCGCGGCCATAGCGTCCGCGTCATGGCTGATCCAGTGATGCAGAGTGAAGTGGCTTCGGCGGACTGCGAATTCGTGTTCTGGCGGCGTGCCCCGATAGGCAAAGACGCGGACCCGACTAACTTTTCGGACATCCGTGACTGGTTTCAAAAGGCGGTGTTCGGCCCCGCGCCAGCCTATGCGGCCGATATCCGGGATGAGATCGGCCGCATCCCGACGGATGCTGTCATTGCCATCGATCTATTGTTCGGTGCCGTATTGGGCGCCGAAGCTGCGGGCGTGCCTATCGCAATGTTGGCACCCCATGTTAGCCTTCGCCCTCTCCCAGGGACTCCGCCGGTCACCAGCGGGTTCGTGCAGCCGCAAACGCCAAAAGAGCGGATCGCGGCCGCTGCGGCGAGCGAAGGCTGGGCGTGCTTTTTGAACCAGTTCCTTCCACTTTTAAACGAGGCGCGCGCCGGCCTCGGCCTCTGCGGCTTAGACAAGACGGTGGATTTGTTCCAGTGTGCTGATCGGTACTTGCTCGCGATCAGCCAGACCTTCGACTTTTCAGCCGACTCTCTGCCCGATAACGTTCGTTATGTCGGGCCGCTGCTCGATCAACCGAATTGGTCGAAGGGCTGGGCGGCTCCCTGGCCTATGGACTCCGGTCGACCTCGTGTGCTTGTCGCCTGCAGCACCGGGGCTCAGGGTCAAGACGAATTGGTTCAGCGGATCATCAGCGCACTGGGTACGCTGGACGTGGACGCAGTAGCGACCATCGGCCCCCATCTTGACTCGAGAAAACTGGAGGCCCCCAGGAACGTGCATCTGCTGCACGGTGCACCGCATGACCTAGTGATGAAGGAAGTCTGCCTCGTCGTGACGCAGGGCGGCCACGGCACCGTCAGCCGCGCGTTGATAAACGGTCTGCCGCAATTGGTGCTCCCGAACGGGCGCGACCAAGGGGATAATGCCGCACGAGTTGTGTCGAAGGGAGCTGGTCTACGCCTACCGTCGAGTGCTCCTGAGGCCGAGATCGCGACGCCGTCAGTCGGCTAGTTCAGGAACCGTGTTACCGGGATGCGGCCCGACGCTTAGGCGATGCCATGAAACATGAAATCGCGGCCTCCGCTCTCGTTGACGAATTGGAGGCTATGGTGGCAAATAGGCGCGTTGTCTGATCGCCGCTTTGACACTGGCGGTCCGATCCTGCTCAGACATTTAGATCCTTCAAGTTCACCTTCGGCCGCGTCGGCATCTTACCGACTGGCTTTACGCATCCACGTCATTCCCGCCGATGCTTCTGCACCGGGCCAAGTCGACATTCCCCGGCTTGGTGCCTCTTACAGACCATCGTGTTTCAGCATCAGTCGGTTCCTATTTTGCCGAGGGTCAGGACCGATTGATAGCGGCCTTCCGCTTTCGATCGGGCCGTCTGCTTTCAGGAACTGTCAATCCGGCTACGCCGGCCGGGAAAGGATCGGCGAACGCATCGCCTCCGCGATCTGACTGCGTTCGGGTCCATTCTCCGCTCTGGGCACAATCATCTACCCTTTAGAAGGCCAACACAGAGAAAAGGAGCCGCACTTGAAGAACGCAGCCCGATCGGGTCCCATTCTGATGAAGCGCGCCGGGGTATGCCTCGCACACTTCGAAGCAAGACCGGCTTCACCCCTGACTCCACCGCTGATCTTAATTCACGGTTGGACAGGCGATCACAGGATATTCACGCCGCAGATCGAATATTTTGCTCACAGTCGGCACGTTGTAGCGGTCAACCTTCGCGGTCACGGGGAGAGCGACGGACCGAAGCAGGAGTACACGATCGAGGGTTTTGCCGATGACGTAGCATGGCAATGCGCCGAGCTGAAGCTGGAGAAACCGCTGATCATCGGCCACAGCATGGGTGGATCGGTCGCACTTGATCTGTGCGGGCGCTATCCAGACCAGGTCTCAGGTCTGGTGATGATCGATTCCATTGTCACGCCAGGATCGGCGTTGCGCGAAAGCGCCGACGTCGGTCGTTTACTGGATGAAATTTCCGGTCCAAACTATCGGGCCGTTTTGCGGAAAAATGCGTTGTCCATGGCCGTCGACTACGACGATATTGCCAGGCGCGAGAGCATCCACAACATCTACATCCAGCCCTCGTGCGAGAAGACACCGCAGCATGTGGCCTATTCGGCAATGCGTAACTACATTCTCAACTATGACGCGTCTCCGCCGCATCGCGTTGCAAAGTCCCTATGGCTTACATATCGGCGGATGTGCCGTTAGTGAACGCTACCCGGGATCTCGACTGGCTAAAGGCTCGTTGTTCGCAGCTCATCCTGGCCAAGACGTTGTTAGCTGGCCATTTCAACACCATCGAAGTGGCTGACCAGGTGAATGCAATGCTCGACCGCTTCCTAGCAGTCGGCCTCCGACGCCGCGCCACTACGCGTATGTAATACATGTGCGCAGGGCGCTGCATACACGTCAGTGGTGGGTTTGGTCGGGTTATGACCGGCGTTTCGGCCGATCGGCTAAGCGTGTCCGTTCGCAAGATGGCGTGCTTCCGTCCTGCGATTTTGAGACATTTCCAATTCGTGACCCTCCGCATTTGTTTCGTGGCTTCGGTCATATAGCCAGGATTCCCATCGGTCCGTAGCTGTGATTATGGGGTGGCCCGCCCCTCTCTGGAGCGATCCGTTAGGATTGCTCCGTTTGGAACCAGAGAGGGGACGAGCGCCTCGCGGTCGATCGGCATCTGCGCGAGTTCGACCAATTGGGCGAAGACCTCCAGGTCATCGAACGCGATGTTGCCCGCTCGGCTCTCGCGGATGAAGGCGTGAAGCGGGTGATGACCATTCCCGGCGGGGCGGCGAAGCCCCTGAGCCACGCGACCGAAAGCGGCGCAACAGGGCAGGATGGTCTGCGAAGAGTTCTCGGTCGAGCCGTCGGCGGCAGGCGGTGTAATAGATCCTTCAAAGAAATTCATAGACTCTTAGAAAACTCCAAACCGCTGCCAATGCTAACAACATAGACTCATTAAACGCCGTCTCGTTGGCCTTCTTTGTTGCAGGAGCTGACTTGGGAAGCATCTCGATCCGTGTTGATGGTGTAGCCATCCATATGAAGCGCGCCGTCCACCCCCACGACGCAATCACCACGATCGGGCAAGCTGCCATGACAAAGGCTTAGTTAATCCATTGAGCATCTCACGCTTCCTCCAAGTACCCGCGTCTACGAGCCGGAGTCCCTCGCCATCCTAGGCCAGAGAGCCTTCGCCCGACTCATCAACTTGGAAGGCCCCGATCTCCCTCCGAGGAACCCGAACGATATTGCGATCATAGCCCACCCCAGAGGGGTCATGGGCAACCTCTGGAGGTACCTGCCGCATCGACCATCGGTTGGAATAGAAGAACTGCTCGGTTCCAAGAAACAGTCGCGACATAGATATCCATGGAACCGTGATCAGTCCCTCCGCTAATAATTTTGAGAGCACGGCACCGCTCCCATACGCGCCGATTACGAAATTGCCGTTGATCTCCTCTTTAATCGCGTGGAAGTAGGCGAGGATGGGGCCGTCGATCTGCGTAGCCGGATAGTCCAAATCGACGGCGAAAAAAATCGTACTGCCCCTATCTTTCGGCTGGCCGACTCGCTTTGCGAACCCCATAGCACTCTTTGCATTTGCAGTACCGATCGAGCTCGAGAAATTGGAAATATGGCGGCTGCTGTCCTGGAAAATCGGTAGAATTCCGAAACCCTGCCTAGACAGCAGTTTCGCCTCTTTGAGCGTGACGGTTTTTGGCCTCGCGGAACTCGCGTAATACCGAACGACCGTGGTCACCCCAGATCTTCGCAAGAAAGTGAGAAATTTCCGGCCCGCCTTATTGTTGAGACGAACGCTGACATCCGCTGCGGACCATCCGTCCGCCTTCGCGAAGTCTTCACAATAGGGCATGGGCTTTCCCGCTACAAGGCGCACACCGACTTCGCTTCCGCCGACGGAATGTGCGGTATTCACATATTCCTCCTTCTGGCTGAATGTAGAATCTGGCATACGGATCAGGGCAAGACGCGCAGGTAGTAAGGTGAGTCGCTCGGCGGGCCGAAGCGGCCGAAAACCTGCGCGATAGTGGACTGCGTATTCTTGTTTGACAGATTCAGGCACGCCTTCAGCAATGTTGAGGTGACGGCGAAACTGCCAGGGCTTCCACCATCGAAAACGGCAAGGCAGGTTAAAGATAAATAGATTTTCGCGGAGTCCGATTGATCCAGGATGAAGCAATTGAATGCAGTCGGTTCGCCGTATCTGCTCAGATAGACACTGATGGGCTTCGCCAGATTGACGCCTGCTTTGTCGCCGTCGGCAGCATCGGCGCAAATTGACGCAAGGGTTCTTGGGAAATCCGCAACGGCCATCCTGCGGTTCAGGGTCTTCGAAGCCATGGCGGCGTCCACCTGGTTCGGCACCATTTGCATGGCATTCTGCCACAATACTAGGATCCAAGTTCAGAATTGAGCCTTCGGACAGTTTCTGGATCAAGCCTGAGCAAATCCTCTCCGCTTCGAGGGGGCCGCTGCTATGGGCGCCGATTACCAGGAAGAGGCCCGCAGTTGTTTCTGCGATGGGGTTCATAGTTGGTTTCCTATAGAAGCGGGGCCGGAGTTCGTCGGCACCGCTGACAGCCGGACCTGATCTATGACGCTGGCGAGGTTTCTTCGAATTGACACCGTCGGTTGGTGCGCTGCTGCATTCGAGACCAATCATTAGGATCAGACCTGGGGCGTGATGTCTTGTTGCGGGGTCGAGCCGCCGTTAAAGAAGTTCTTGGCATTCATAAACTGCTCGGTGGCGTTCTTATTCACGATCCCCTGGAAGTTCTTGTAATCGGGGCCGCCGTTGCGGATCCGGCGAGTCTGAACGATATTGGTAACCTCGTTATAAATTATGTCGACATTGACGTATCGTGTCGACGAGCAAGAAGATTTTAGATCAAGGAAGTACTCATTGAACTTGACTTGTCGCAGAACAATTGCTCCGTAGTCGTAATATCCGCCTGCCCCGTTATCGAGAAGATAGCTTTGGTAGGTGCATGTCAGAGCCTTGTACTGCTGCGACTTGCTGTTGGCGCTGAAGGTCAGGTTGCCCATCTCAGTGAGGAAGGACTCGAAATCCGTTAGCAGAGACGCCCCGTCAGTGACGATCGCCTTCGCGATCAAGGAGAGGAACGTGGCTGAAACGGAGGTGCCAGCAAACTTGTTTGAGTAACCTTTCTGTTTTTGCCCTCCCATCGAAAGATCGGGAATGTTGCCCACAACGTTCGTCCAGGTGTTGATGTCAAGTTTTTTCGCATCAACGTTAGGATAATGGGTATGCATGTAGTGGTGAATGAGTCCTCCTATAGCCAGAAGGTTGTCCTGATTTTCTTTCATGATGCCGCTGTACGCCGGGTCATCGGTCTTCTGACCAATGAGGTGAAACTGTACTGTTCCTTGATCGTTGGCGATCGTGTCGTCACTGGGGCGCGCAGCACCTGGCTGGGCCAAAACCAGGGACTTGGCGCCGAAAAACGCGCCCGCCGCCTCATAGTTCTCGTCCGAATAGCTCTGTTCATGCCCTTGAAAATGCGCTGCGACCGCGTTCAACATGCTTGTCTTCCTTTTCTGAGCGTAGCTGTAAAAGCCGCAAAGTGCCTGGAGTGGGTAAACGCTTGAGTATCAGGTGATCTTTGCGCGTCTTCACTGGCTGTATACCAGTTTCTTCCGATCCCCACCTTTGCGTCAGGCAGACCTTTCTCTGCGCGCCGCCATTTTGCGATAGCGCAGCGGCGAGAGCCCATGGATCGCCTTGAACGCCGTGGAGAAATTGTTGCTGTTTTCGTAGCCTAAGGACTCAGCGATCTCGGCCACGCTTTCATGCCCGCTTCGCAAGCGGGCGGCAGCCTCCATCATCCGGTAGTGCCGTAACCAGGTCATAGGCCCGCAGCCAAAGGCAGCCTCGAAGCGGTTGACGAGCGTTGTCTTGTTGGTCCCGGCTATGCGCGCCAGTTCGCTGAGGGCGATCTGCTGATCGACTCGCTGTGCCAGCAGATCGCAAGCCTTCTGAACGAGGGTATCGGCTGAGAAGAATAGCGGTGCAGAACGCCGCGCGATCTGAGCGACGCAGGCGGTCAGTCTGCTCACAACTTCCTGCTCGATCAGTGGCCACAACAGGTAATCGGAATACCCGTCGGAGAAAACCGCCTCTCGGTCCAGCCTGTCTTCGGAAACCAGGGCTAGTTGCAGCAGTCCGGAAGAGAGCTTCGCATGACCGTACCCATGTTGCTCCCATTCGCGGCAATCGATGATGACGATCTGCGCGCAGCGCCCCGGCCGCAACAAACGGTGCTCAAGGATATCGATCTGCCGCACATCGTTGGGCAGATTGCCGAAGATCCGAGAACTCGCAATTTGTGCCAAACACTTACCTGCCAAAGGGTCCGGGCCAAGATACGCGGCCAGAATCGATGCATGCACCTCGGTAACACCCTGAGAACCTGGCCTGCGAAACCCTTGATGCGGCCGAACGGCGGTCGAAGGAGGTGGGTCTTGGTTTGTGTAGTTGGCTGAAACTGTGAATACCTTCTTCACAGCAGATGCTCGCTCGAAGTCAGCGCGCGTCGGTTTCACTGAGTTGGGACAGCGGAACCAGAATCGCGTCCCGATGGACGAGGGGGTAATGAACTGGCTCGGTCCTGAAGATAGTGCCAGACTTCGATCGCATCATGCTTCTTCCCTTGGCGAAGCATCAGCCGTTTGCCCTCTCATTTTCGATGGATGCGCCAGCTCTGTTCCCGCCGCCGCTGCGGCGGCAATCTTGTGGCGCAGCCAGTGATGCTCTGGGTCGCGATGGCAACGCTCGTGCCAAATCAGCCCAACCTCGTAAGGCGACAGTTCCACCGGCGGATCGACAATCGCTAGGGGGAGCAAGGCGGCGATCCGTGTCGCGACGCGGTGTGGTACAATCAGCACCAGATCGGTCGCCGCGATGGCCACAGCGGCCGTCAGGAGGTTGGAAACCAGCACCGGATCGCGATCTTGGAGGTGTAAATTGGCCAGATCGTCATGCACCCGGCCGAAGCCGTCCTTCGAATCCGAGTCAATGGCGGCGTGGCGAAGGGCAGCGAAGGCCTCCATCGTCCATTCCTGCGCCAGGGCTGGGTGGTCGCAACGTAGCAGGCACGCGAAGCGGTCAGTATAGAGCCTGCGCCGAAAGAAGCCCGGTGGCGTGCCACCGGTCTGCCCAACGGCCAGATCGATCTCGCCTTGTTCAAGCCGCCGGAGCGCGCCAGTTAGAAACGAGCCGGTGACGATGTCGAGATTAGGCGCGTGCTCGCGCAGCAGGGGTAGGAGAGGCGGCAGCAAGATCAGGGCTTGATGGTCGGGTATCGCCATTATTGTCTTTGATCGCCATTCCCCCTGGCGGTTCACCATCCCGCGGAGCGCATCCAACACCGGCGGCAGCATTTGGGCCAACCGTTCGGCCTGCGGCGTCGGGACCAAGCCGCTCGAGCCTCGAACCAAAAGATCGTCATTGAAAATGCCACGCAGCCTTGTCAACGCTCGGCTCATCGACGGTTGGCTCAAGCGCACGTGCCGAGCCGCATGCGTGACGTTGCGGTGCTCCAGCAGCGCCTCAAGAGACAACAGTAAATTCAGGTCAATGGATGCCAGCATTTGCTGTGGCCGTGCGGCGCGAGCGCCGCCGACAATCAGTCGTGGCCGCTCACACGTGTTTGAAGAAATCTGCCGACTGCAAGAGAGCTCACCCATGTCTTTTTCCTCTTGTTTTAATATGGAATGTGCTCAAGCTAACGTCTTGAGATCTGACGTCCGGTGTAGGTCGATGCTGCTTAGCACATCAGCAATGTCGCCAACCGGGTGGTCGACATATTCAATACACGGGGTCTCGATCAGCGAAGCGATAACAGTCGAATGCTCGACACTGACGGATCCGGCGACGAGAGCCCTATTGCGGATCGGCTCAACTAGTTCGATGAGTGGCCGCAGCCGCGAGTTCTTCGCTCCCGTGCCAGCACAATCGGTTACAACCCAACTGGGTAATTGGTCTGCGGTCGTCGCCATCCGGCTTACCCACAGCACATTAACCACGCCTCGGCGAGGCCCGAATGCTGCCCTGATTCACTTGGTCGCGATCAGCCTCATGCTGGCAAGTCCTCCGCCTCGAGGTTGGCGAGAAAGTCGTGGCACCATCGATACACATCGTGGCCGTTGAGACTGTTCTTCATTGCGCCCCAACGGTCTTTCCGTTCGTCTGGCGACATGCGAAATGCCTTTTCCGTGGAGGCCGCCACAGCCTCTGGGTCATAGGGATTGACAAGCACCGCTCCCTCCAATTCGCCAGCGGCGCCGGCGAATTGCGAGAGCACGAGGACGCCCGGATTGCTTGGGTCTTGCGCAGCCACATATTCCTTCGCCACCAGATTCATGCCGTCGCGGAGCGGCGTCACCAGGCCAACGCGTGCCAGTCGATAGAGGCCGGCCAGTTGCAGCGGGCCATGCGAACGATTGGTGTAGTGCACTGGTACCCAATCGATGGTTCCAAGTTCCCCATTGACACTTCCCACCAATTCGGCGATGCGCTTTTGCAGCGCCAGATAGGCCGGTATTTCCCCGCGGGATTTCGGGGTAATCTGCAGCAGTAGCGTCTTGCGGACGCGATGGCTGTTACGATCGAGGAAATGACGAAACGCCACGATGCGCTGATCGATGCCCTTGGAATAATCCAATCGGTCGACACCAATGGCGACGTCACAGCCAGCAGTCCTCTTGTAAACTTCCTGCAGATCCCCGTCGCGCGTCGCTAGCTCTGCGAGGCTCTCGAACTTGGCCGTGTCGATACCGATTGGAAAAACCCCGCAGCGAAACTC
Organism: Mesorhizobium sp. WSM4840; assembly: GCF_055811755.1. Taxonomy (NCBI): domain Bacteria; kingdom Pseudomonadati; phylum Pseudomonadota; class Alphaproteobacteria; order Hyphomicrobiales; family Phyllobacteriaceae; genus Mesorhizobium; species Mesorhizobium sp. WSM4840. The sequence continues at coordinate 3,568 of NZ_JBVVQD010000031.1, read as the reverse complement.
CCGCCCTTTGACTAGGCAGCTACGGTCTTTCATGAGACGCCCTAAGTTTCGGCGGCGTAGACATTCGGCGAAGTTGTCAAGATCGTCGTCGGTTTGAAAGCCGACAAGGTCATAGAACGAAAGCGCTTCCAGTAATTCTTCGCAGAGCGGCACGGTGGCGAGGATGTCCGCCGGCGGCCATGGTATGTGCAGGAAAAAGCCGATCCGGTTGCGGCAGCCGCGCTCGCGCAGTTCTTTCCCTAGAGGGATCAGGTGATAATCCTGCACCCATATGACGTCGTCTTCGCGGTGGAGCGGCATCAAAGACTCTGCGAAGAGTCGGTTGACGCGGTAGTATCCTGACTTTCTCGCGTCGTTGTATTCGGCGAGGTCGACACGGCAGTGGAAGACCGGCCAAAGAACCCTGTTGGCGAAGCCGTAGTAATATTCGTCCAGATCCTTCTGTGAGAGATCGGCAAGGGCATAGGTGATGCCGTTGGCCTCCTGCATCGTCGGTGACAGCTGGTTCTTCTCGGCTTTCACCTTCCCCGACCAGCCCATCCAAAGGCCGCCTCGTTGCTTGAGCGCGGCGTTCAGCGCAATGGCCATTCCGCCCGGGGGCAGTGACCCGTGCTCGTCGGGCAGCGCAACCCTGTTTGACACGATGACCAGTCTACCATCTCCACCGTCCCCACCGACACTCATAATGTTCTTCATGGTCACTCCTGTTGCCTGCCAGCTTTTGGCTTTGATCGCAGCCAAGTTAGGGACGGTCATCAGGTGGGACAATCTCATTAGGCGTATGGCAGAATAGCGCACACAAATAGGCACTACGCGGGGCAGGAACTGAGCTCCCAAAGCTTCGGTTTTTGGATCATGTTTCTCCTGAGTTTTTTAACTGAGAGCGTGGGCCCGATTCCGTACGACCACTAGTGTGGCAGACCGGCGCCTCCGGGTTCGCGATGAGCGCATCAACCTCCCAACTTTCCCAGAGCTTTGTCACCACGTCTACGAATTCGCCCGCGCTCTTGTACGGTCGGCGTGGGTTGGGTGTCGGTCAAAGCCGAAATTCAACGCCGCGACCCGACCATTGGCCAGACACGCTTTCATTGGCTGCGATCGGCGCCGGATGCGCCTGGTGCCTCAAACCTGGCGGGCTGACCGACCGGATTGCCTACCTGCCCAAGCTGGAAATCGATTGCTTCATCTTGCGGCGTCGATCAACACCCGTGCCATTGTGCCCTCGACGATCTTGAAGAAGCTTTCGGCATCACCGAGAGAAGCCAACTGGCCAAGCTCTTCGGGAACTCGGCCGCATCGAGCGGTCGCTCTCCACGATCGAATGGTATTCGAGTCCGGCATTGCGCCGACGATGTCAGGCCGGTCGTCCCTGATGGCGCTGAGAGCAATGGTTATGTGCAACGCGGTCGCAAACCCGGCAGGCCGCCCTGGTTACATCGGCTTGAGCAAGCGCCCACACTGAGGCGCCCGTATCGGAAGTCGGCGCGCATTCGTCGAGGTCGATCTGCGGCTGACGGAGAGTGACAAAAATCGTATCGCCGATGTTGTCACAATGCTGAGCGAGTATCGGATCCCGCTGCGGCCGACGCCGGCGAACGAAGCTAGTTCGAGCGGCGGCTCTCTAGTCTAAGCCGAGGGATGCCTGACTGAACGGCACCCGATCGGCCTGCGCAATCCCGACCAGCTGACGGCCGATCGGGCGCTCTCGTTGTGGCCGTCCCCACCGCCATGCAACATTTTCTACTTTGCTGGCGCCCCGACATTAGGACACCGGTCGGCGCTAGCCGCCCTGCGTCGAACTGCGCCTGGTCAAGAACAGCGCGGCCTCGCGCGGAAGCGGCTCACAGGGTCGGGGCATGTCGCGATGCGTTCGCAGATAGTGCAGTGTTCTGCAAGTCAACAGCTCCTATATCGAGATGGCAGCGCCTCACGGTAGCGCGGGTTCTGCCGGCCGCATCGACCGCCGCGCCTCCGCCAGATCGAGCGGCGTAGAGCCTCCAACATTGGGTTCGCGGTGCCGCTGTCCTAGCCAGCGAAGGTCGTGTTCGTCATCCCCGCGGTTCGCGTGCATCCGCCGCTGGCCCATCTAATGCGCGCTTCGCCCTGCGGACAGCAGACAGCGAAGCCGCCATGGCCGCGAAAATCTCGCAATGTCGGCTCGATTCCAGGTCCCGCCCGCCACTTTTGCGAGGTGATCCGTGCAGGTGCCGGTGGATCATGCAATCCATCCCGTGACCGCATCATTGCCATCGTCCTCCTTCAGGCGGCCGAGCCTTCCGACGCCGAATCGATTATGACGATACTCTCTGAAGAACAGTCTCTTTTAGAGAGCGTGACGGTCTGCGCCGTCTTACCGAGTTTCAGCCTTTGCCATCGCCTCCTGCCCTCCCTGCCGCGCGTCACTCTACCCTGCTCGCATCGCCTCACCTCACGCGGGAAAAGAGTGTCGTTAACGTCATCCTGTGCGGCAAATGTCACAGCGATAAGACAGAACGCAGAAACGCCATAATGGCGTCCTGCCAAGCAATGGGCATCGAGGATGCCGAGGCCTCAGTGATCCTGGGTTCGATTCCTGCAAGCGGGCCGGCTGGCTCTTTAACCGGCCTTCCCTGGCGCTCGCGCGCCGGCAACTTCGCCACGGTTACCTCCGATGTGGAGAAGCTGTCATGTCGCAATCCGCTGTCGGTCAGGACTGGCACACGGCCAACAAGGCGCGTTCGGGGCTGACACCGTCAAGCTCGGAGGGCATTCCTAGTCAAGTCGTTGCAGCTCCCGGCTTGAAGTCGGTGACCGGCTTAAGAAGGTTCCTGATCGCCGCACTGGGACATTATTCCTGACCCGCTCAATTGGATCAGGCTACCCTAACGACACAAAAAGACTCGGCACAATCTGGGTGCCGGGTCTTTAAGGTCACATGTGATTGGGCAGGTGCTGTGACGCTTCTTGGCTACGCCCCGCATGATTAACGAGCCGTTAACTGCGGGGCATTCCTCAGCTTCTATTCGGCGACAAGAGCGTCCAGATAGGTCTCTTGGCGCCGGGAATAACCCATATGCCCCGGACAGTGTGCCGGCGTTGTTGCGTTCATGGGTTCAATGGGTGATTGATTTCGCTGTTTTCGGTGTTGGTCAAGAGGGCCCGCTGCATTTTTGCTTTCGCAAGCTGTCGCCCGTCAGCGATGTGATGGCGGAATATCCTATCAGGAATCAACGCCCTGTAAGGCCCTCTCGAGATCGCACAAACGGGAGTCGGCTTCCGATTTGCTGTCCGCCTTCGCGGCGATCTTCGCCACCCGGCTGATTGCCGCCGCAAGCCTGCGCGTGCGATGGCTCTACCGGCCAGAAACTCGGGACGGCTTATGGATGATGCTGGGGACACATTGGCAGGGCTCGCTTGGCAACCCTATTGCAGAGTCAACCGGGCCAGGGCGACATAATCAAGGGCTCTCGCATAAGACAAGCCGGTGTTTGGTTACTCCCGGATCATCTGCGATTTAAATCAAATCCGTCTGTGGATATTGACGATTGCGCGACCCTCACCTCGTAGACGGCCAGCGCGGGCGGCAACT
>NZ_JBVVQD010000030.1:70997-87442 GCF_055811755.1 Mesorhizobium sp. WSM4840 | reverse complement strand
CAGCAACTCGTCCCATGCATCGCATCTCCAATCGAATCAACGCAATAATCGCACGAATTACGCGATCATGACACTAGTAGCACGGTGGATAGGGATAGTACCCGCACTGGTCCCCGTAGCCGTAGCGGTAAGGAGCGGTCGCCGCGGCTCCAATGGCAGCGCCGGCCACGACGCCCGCTGCAACGCCTGCGCCGCCATACCAGGCTCCATGGTAAACCGGAGCATGCCAGTAGCCGCCCCCGCCATAGCCCCCGCCATGCCATCCGCCGACGTGGGCGAAGGTGGCGTCACCGACATGCGCGTAGCCGCCGTGGAAGCCACCGCCATGGAAGCCGCCGCCAAAATTGTCGATGAAGACCGCCGCCGGCCCATCAGTGCCGTCCAGATTTCCTTCCAGGACGGCGACGTCGAACGTCAGCGTTGTTCCTTCCAGCTTCGGAGTTTTCAGGGTCACGACCACATCGCTTACATCCGATCCATCGCCGCCGAGCACCGAGACGGTCGCATTCGGGGGGTCGATGGCAAAGTTGTCCTTGCCTTCATCCCACTGCATGATGAATTGCTCGGTGGTGACATGTCCTGCGGCCCGGACCGGCCGGTCGGCGAATACAATCGCATTCTTGGCTACGCCTGTCAGGACCAGTTTGCCGCCCTCCAGCTTGGCGCCGTCCGAGTTGACGACGGCGAGCGATGGCACCGGACCGGTCGGCGTAACCGCGCCGATGGTCTTTTCGAGCGGCACATGCGGCTTCTTGGCGGCGTCCTGGGCCATTGCCCCGGTGGCTGCCACGGCCAAACCTCCAGCAAAAGCCATCAGGCTCGTGATGCGAATCCTATTCATTGCAGTTGTCCTTCGCGTTTGAGGTTGCCGGTACTGTACTTGCGTCGGTTTTCACCCTGATCGAAACCCGAAACCATGGTCCTACTTCCCTGGAAAATCTGTTTCCAGTCGGTCTTCATGCTCACCACCGTCCATTGGTTGATCGCCGCGGCATCGAGTGCGAGGTCGAGGCGGCCGAAATCGGTGTCGCGGTGGTGCCGGAGGATTTCGAAATCCCGCCAGCTGTTCAAATTGGAACGGCCGAGGCAGAGTGTCGGTTGTGACTGGGAGAAGACACTCTGGACTGACGCAACGTTAGCTGTCGGCCGGTCTCGGCGATATTGTCCTTTGGGGAAAGCGGCATTGCGGATTTGGAGGCGGATTGCCTAGGCGGCGGCTATCGTGACTTAGGGATTGCCTCTGCAATCGTTTGCGGTCTGGCGGAGCGAGTGGGATTCGAACCCACGGTACCGTTCCCGGTACGGAAGTTTTCAAGACTTCTGCCTTAAACCACTCGGCCATCGCTCCAGATGTGATATTTATTTGATATTTTCTCGGCCTCGATCCTTGTCAAATACCGGATTCCTGCCGTTTCCTACCTCTCCAGCAACGGTTTTCAAGACCGATGCCTTAAACCGCGGCTATCCCTCCATCGTGAATTTGCAACCACGTCGCGTCCAAGGCGCGGCTGGAAGCCAATCAAGGCAGTCTGACTGCTGAATTCCTTGACAACTGAAGACGGCTCAACAGATGAGGAGCCAAAGGCGTTTGCTTTAGCCTCGCAGGAGCGGTCTCAAGGGAACCGTCCATATGCACCGTACTTTCCGGGGAATCTTGGCGACAATGTTGATTGCCTGTGGTGTCGCAGACGCTGCCGGCTACACGCAGGCGCAAAATCTGCTCACCATCACGGCACCAGTCTCCGGTCAGACTGTTGACGGGACGCTCTCCTTTTCCGGGACGGCTTTCGTCAACAGTATTACACGGCGCGGTACTATTCGCGGACAGACCAACACCGGGGTCGAATGCCGAGGCACGACCACTGCCAACCTTACCTTCTCGCATGGAGAAGGAACGATGGTTTGCGGGCAACTCTCAACCCGATTCGTGTTCTCGCTGACCAGCAGACAACCCCCGGTTGGCACAGGAACGGGAACCCTTTCCGACGGGCGCAAAGTGGTGTTAAGAATAGGACAATGACCGCAAAACGACTGGCACGAATTGATGTCCTACTCGCGGCGCACGTGGCTTTCACCCGTTTGGCCCAGTTGCCAGAACCGGTCTTGGTCGCGCCATTTCCGGTTATTGGCGGGACGGACCATTAGCAGACATTTAGCACCAGGATTGGTGCTGTTGTCGAGGACGGGACCTGCACAGCCCCGAGCCTTGAGCGGATCGTGAAAACCTGGACGAGAACTGGTCGCCGCGTGGTCGTGTTGCGACTTTGCCGGCAGCACGGTCGACGAATTCGAGCTGCTCGGCGTCGAGCGCGAGCGGGGCAAGGCAGCATTCGCCCTGCTGGCCGAACCAGGCACCGGGAAATATGTCGGTTCCGCCTTCATCACCTTGGGCCACGACATGCGGCAACGATTGTGGGAGCGCGTCCACGCCGGACCGCCTCCGAAGGCCATGAAGAAGAGACCGGCGACGCAATGGGTCGGGCCTGGGATGAAGCTGCGCGTCAAGCATCTCCGTGGCGAGCACGGCCACATACGCCATGCGACGCTGCTCGGTTTCAGTGACGAGAGCTAAGCCGTGTACTCGTAAATCAGCCTAGATCGATTTAACGGGGCATGTCCGCCCGCTCCACCTCGTCGGCGCGGGCGAGCAGAGTCGGCAACGCGCGGCGTTCCTCAATCACGCGGCAACTTCGTAGCCACTATCCTGACGCCGCCCATATCGTTCGGACTGGCAGATAGGCGTTTGTCTCCAGCCATTCGCGGAGCACGGTTTGAATGAGATCCGCCCGGCCAATTTTCATTTCAGCCGCGATGGAGTTGAGAGCGTCCTCGGTTGCGGGCTCCAGCGGCACGCCGTCAGTTCGCACGGGGCGGGCGGTTTGCTCCAGTCCGGAATTCCGATTTGGAGGCCGCCATTGCACAGCTGCCCTGCGACATGCGAGTTTGTCAACCAAATGGCTCATCATGGGAGTCTCGTCATGTCCATTCGCCGGATTGCGTTGACCTCCGCAGCGGTTACGCTTGCCTTCACAACCCTCGCCCAGGCCAGGCCGGACACCCGCGCCATGACCTGCCAACAGACGCAGGCGCTAATCCAGAGCCATGGCTCGGCGGTGCTGACCACCGGCCCGAACACCTATGCCCTCTACGTCCGCCAGTACAGCAATGCGTGCGACTATTCGGAAATCCCAGCGGTAGGGTTTGTGCCGACGCGCGATGGCCAGTGCTTGGTTCATCGATGCAGAGAGCCGCTCTACACTCCCCCCGGCTGACGGTGACGAGCATAGCTATTCTGCTGCGCCTTTCGGCAGGTAGCCCTTTTCCCGCAGATACGTGGTCAGGATCTTCTCGACCATCGATGACACAGACCGCATGTCATCCTTCGCCGCTTCCTCCAGAGCATTTTTCAACCCCTGTTCGATGCGGAACGAAATCGGAGCCGTCCTGACCATGGTGTGCGATCCTCATACAATGTAGTTGACGAATAGTATTGTATGAGATTGTGAGAGGGTAAGCAAACTAAACCACGGGAGAAACCAAATGCCGAACATCACTGTTCGGGCAGCCGCCGAAGGCATGCCCGAGAATCAACCGCCGCCACATCCTAGGCGGGGCGTCATGAGCGCCGACAAGGAAAAGGCAGCCTTCTTCGGTCTGGAGCCGCTGCTCTGCGACACTATCAACATGCTCGATGTCCTCGTAGGCATGATGGACAGTATGGGACTAACCGCAAAACCGTCCGGCCCCAATCATGTGCTGACCCAAGGCGAGGCCGATCGGCTTTTCTTCGTTGCCTGCACCGCGGAGTCGATGTCCCAAAAGGCTAGGCAAGCCTACTATGAAGCGCTCGGATGGGATGCGTCATGCTGAAGAAGGACCGCGTTGCCCGCTACCTGGAGAAAGCCGGAGCGCTTGGAATACATCATCCCGAACTTCGACCCGGCGAACGGGGACATGATCCTGGTGTTCAAGACCGAAGACGCCAGCGGCGGGCGCTCATTCCGCCTCTCGCCAGAGTTGGGCGCCAAGTTCCGTTCCTACATTTTCCAGGCGATCCGCGAGAAGGCAAACTGAGAAATGCCCGACCGACGACTTGGCCCGCTGCCTCACGGTGGCGGGCTTTTTTGATGGGGCGGTCAGTTCGGCGCGATTAACGTTCTCTGCGATTTCCAAAACTGAGTGTCGATCGCGTCTTTAGTAGCCGCCACCGCCAGTACCGCCGGCACTGCCACTACTGCCCCCGCTCGATGTAGACGCGGTTGCCGGTGCGGGTGGAGCCTCGCCGCGTGGTGCTGTCATGCAGGCAGTCAAAAGTAATACCGAAAACAGGATGAAGAGGCGCATATCGATAACCTCCTTTGGTAGGGTGTTCCCTATCGACAACGTCTCAGGTCCATCATTATTCCGCGAAGTCCGATCGGAATGCCCGCTGCCTCACGGTGGCGGGCTTTTTTCATCAGCTGATCGCCTTGATAGTGCCACCGACCAATCCGCCGAATAAGGCGCCGATCTTCACGTAGGCCGATGGCGCAAGATCGCCCTTCGTATCTTTCAGTGTCTCGGCCACCGACTTCTCGTCAGTTGTTGCCTTCATCTGAAGCGCCTGCAGCCCCTTCGAGGTCAGTTGGACGCCAATGTAGGTAGTCCCATGGGACAGCGTCGCAGATACGTTCTGGGCTCGAACGAGGCCCTCGTCGAGCATCCAGTTAAGCACGTCGTCGAAGGCCGCAGTCGCCTTATCGAGGTCGTCCATGTGGAGGATTTTGAGTCCATCTTTATAGGAGTCGAACCGGTGACGTCCGAGGCCGCCTGAGAGCAGCACCTCGAGAATTCGACCGATAGCCTTCTGATCTTTTTCCAGCTTTGTCTGCACCTTGGCTAGCCCTCCCATGTCGCGTGGACCTAGCCGCCGAGCGTGACAGGGAACCCTTGGAAAGCAACAAGCGGTTCCGGCTCACGCCGAATCCGTTCACCGAAATTCACGGGCGTTTATTCGATGCATATTCGACGCATCGCTGGCATTCTCGGCTAAATGCTTGATTTTACTGGTACGCCCAAGGGGAATCGAACCCCTGTTACCGCCGTGAAAGGGCGGTGTCCTGACCGCTAGACGATGGGCGCGCTCAGATGTGAGCGCTTATAGTTGCGTTGCACCAAACCGGCAACCCGTCTGCCGCTGCCTGCGACAACTTTTTTCAGTGGCCGCAAAACCGCGCATTTTCGGCGCTCTAGTCCGGTTCGACGCGGCACCGCATGCCGTCGTGAGACGGCGCATTGCGGACGTTGCATAATCGAGGGAAGAACCAGCCGCTACCGCCGCCGGCGGCAGCGCCAGTTCCAGTCGCGCTCGGGACCGACGTCGATGTGAACGGATTCGGTATGGCAGTAAGTGCCGACGCCGCCGCGCCCGGGCATGCTGCGGATGTAGCTTGCCAGTTGCGCTTTCGAGACGCCTGGAACCTGGATGTCGGCAGCGGCGCAATACATGTGCAGCGAATTCTTGGCGCCGTTGGCGCGGCGGTTGCGGGCCGGGTCACGATAGCCGGAGGTGACGATCATCTTCTTGCCGTAGTGGCCCTCGATCGTCTTGAGCACGCGGACCAGCGAAGGTTTTAGGCAGGCAACGTCGACATTCTCGGTCTGCTTCAAAAGACCGTTGGGCGCCAGCCGGGCAAGCCCGGCAGCGGATGCCACCTGATAGGCGCCGCCTTCATCCTCGTTCAGATCGACGTCGCTGTCGTCGTCGAGGCCGGATTTGCGCTTGATCTCGAAGAGTGCGGTCTTGCGTACGCCAGGCAGCGCGTCGTCGGTGAAATGGCTGGTGTCGCCGATCGAAGCCAGTTGCACCGGCTTTTCAGCCGATTTGGCCGAGGCCAACGTGATGGTCGGCTTTGCCGCCGCCGCCTTGGGCTGGGCGGAAGCCGGTTTCTCGCCCGACCTGTTGTTGACTTGCGGGGCAGGGGCCGCCGAGGCGGGCGTGGCGCTGAACAAAGAGGAGAGGAACCCCTTCTTCTTCGGCGCATAGGCTTGCGGCTGCGGCTCTCCGGCGGTCACATAAACCGGGTTGTTCATCGCCGGCGCGGCGGCCTCGACTTTGGACTTCGTGCCTGCATCGGCGGTTTCAGTCTTCTGCGTAGCAGCGTCGGCCTGTTCAACCGTCTGTGCGGACTGTTCCTGTGGCTGCGGCGTCTGGCCCGCAGCAGCGCCTGCGCGCGCAGGTGCCGTGACGGGGAAGCCGGCATCGGACTTGGCGCCTCCCTGGGGGGCCTGGGTCCCCGGCTTGGCCATTGGCACATAAGCGACCTGCTCGGGAAGGCTTGCGTCGCCCTCGGCGGTCATCGTCATCTGTGAAGTCGTGATCTGCGACGACGAATCAACGGCGACCTGTTGGGTACCAGAGGCCGTGCTGATATCCGTAGCAGAGGCGTTATAACCGGGCATGCCGACTGACAGGGACGGGTCGCCGGCCGAGGTGCAGGACGCCAGGAGCACGGAGAAAAGCGCGGCCGTAATGGCGCGGCTTTCTCCCTTCGCGAGGCGCGATCCTGCTGATTTCAAAACCAAATTCCCCCTCGATGTCCGACCGGTAAATCATTGGCGCGGCGTCGGAACGTCTCGCCGAAATAAATCCTTGCCCCGAACGGAAACGAGACCTGTGTCAAATCCGCAAGCCCCAGAGTAATTCGACGGCTAGAGAGGAATCGAGGCTGCTTAAGGGTTGACGACACCATTTCGTCTTCTTTTGGCGGCGCGTCAACTCACCACACATTACAGAAGGTTACACACGCACCTTGACATAGGTGCCTGGCGCGTCGCCCAGGGTTTTCATGTGTTTGCCGGGTTTGCGGGCCGGCACGCGGGTGTTGTCCTTGGCCTCGATCCAGCGTTGCCAGTGCGGCCACCAGGAGCCGGGATGGTTTGTGGCCTTGGCGAACCACTGGTCGAAGTCGCCCACCGGCTTGCCGCCGGTCCAGTAGTGATATTTTTGCGCCGCCGGCGGATTGACGACGCCGGCGATGTGGCCGGAGCCGGCCATGACGTAGTCGACCTCGCCGCCGAAATATTTCGAGCCGAGGAACACCGAAAGCGCCGGCGCGATATGGTCTTCCTTCGAGGCGAGGTTGTAGACCGGGATGGTAATATCCTTCAGCGACACCACGCGGCCCGCGAGCTCCATCATGCCTTGCGAAAGTCTGTTCTCGAGATAGCAATTGCGCAGGTAGAAAGAATGGTTGGCCGCGGCCATGCGGGTCGAATCGGCGTTCCAGTAGAGCAGGTCGAAAGGCAGGGGATCCTTGCCGCGCATGTAGTTGTTGACGACATAGGGCCAGATCAGGTCGCCCGAGCGCAGCATGTTGAAGGCGGTCGCCATCTTGGTGCCGTCGAGATAGCCCTTCTCGTTCATCGCCTTTTCGACGGCCGCGACCTGCTCCTCGTCGACGAACACTTTCAGGTCGCCGGCATAGGTGAAATCGACCTGCGTGGTGAAGAAGGTGGCCGATTTGATGCGGTGGTCGCCTTCCTGCGCCATCAGCGCCAGGGCCGCCGCCAGAATCGTGCCGCCGACGCAATAGCCGACGGCGTTGACGTCCTTTTCACCGGTGGCCTTTTCGATCGTGTCCAGGCCGTATTGCAGGCCCTCTCTGATATAGGCCTCCCAGCTCTTGGTGCCGTGGCGCTCGTCCGGGTTAATCCAGGAGATGACGAAGACGGTGTGGCCCTGCTCGACCGCCCAGCGGATGAACGACTTTTGCGGATTGAGATCGAGAATGTAGAATTTGTTGATCCATGGCGGGCAGATCAGCAGCGGCCGCTTGAGCACGGTCTCGGTCGCCGGATCGTACTGCAGGATCTCAGCGACATCGCTGCGGCCCACCACCTTGCCGGGTGTCGTGGCGAGGTTCTTGCCGATCTCGAAGGACGAGTAATCTGCCTGCCTCAGTTTCAGGTCGCCCTTGCCGGCGGCGATGTCCTCGGCCAGCATCTTCATTCCGCGCACCAGGTTTTCACCATTCGAGGCGATGGTCTCGCGAAACAGTTCCGGATTGGTCAGGATGAAATTCGATGGCGAGATGGCGTTGGATACCTGCTTGACGTAGAAGCTGGCCTTGTGGCGGGTGTGCTCGTCCAGGCCATCGGCGTGCTCGACCAGCTCGGTCGCCCAGCGCGAGGTGACGAGATAGGCCTGCTTGAGGAAATCGAAGAAAGCATTGCGGCCCCATTCCGGGTCCTGGAAGCGCTTGTCGCCGAGCTCGGGCTTGACCGCGTCTTCGGCGTCTTCGCCGCCGGCACTGAGGCGCTGGATCGAGTTGGCCCAGACGGTCATGTAGCCGGAGAACAGCCGCGTCTGCGCCTCCAGCGCGCGCTGCGGATCGGAAAGCCAGTATTCGCTGAGCTTGGAGAAGGTCTTCACCATGTCGACGACCGGCTCGGCGACATGATCGCGCACCTCGCCTTTTTCCCGCGGCTCGGCCCATGCGGAGGCCGCCTTGCCGGCCTGCTCGATCATGCGCGCCATGTTCAAGGCGAAGCGTTCCGGGTCCTTCACCAGATATTGCTCGACGGTGGAAGGCCGCTCATCTTCCGTTTTTCCCGAATCGGGTGTTTTGGACATGGTTGGCGGGTTCCTCCCGAAGCGTTTTCTTGACATATTACCATGGGATGTCCGACAGGGTCCAACGTGCTCTACCTCGGCTGCCAAGGAAACAATATGACGATTAATATTGGCGACGCTGTTTTTTCTACCACTGGTTTTTCCGGCACTGGTCGTTTTTGCCGCATGGGCGCGGCGATCGTCCTGCTGGCGATATCAGGCTGTTCGAGCACCAACGTCGAGGGCGCTAGGCCTGTCGCGGCTGCCGACGGGCCAAAGAACACCGGCACCTATCCCAACCTGAATATCCCGCCGCAGGCAGCGGCAGAGCAGTTCACCGAGGCGGAAAAGAACGCCAAGCTCGCCCAGTTGAAAGCCGACGAGCAGGCGCAGGGCTCAAAAGGCGGCGCAGTCAAGGCCACGAACCAGGCGGCGCTGAACACACTGGCAAGGAAGCACGGCACCGACGCGCTGAAGCAGATCGAAGCCAAATGCAATCCCGGCCTCGACCCTACTTGCAAATAGGGTTATATCGCGCGAGCGACAAGCACCTTTGCCAAAAACCACTTTGACCGTCTGGAATTGACCCACCACTGGAAATGATATGGAAGAATTTCACAAGGTCCGCCGGCTTCCGCCCTATGTCTTCGAGCAGGTCAACCGGCTGAAGGCCAGTGCCCGTTCGCGCGGCGCCGACATCATCGACCTTGGCATGGGCAATCCGGATCTGCCGACGCCCAAGGCCATCGTCGACAAATTGTGCGAGGTCGTGCGCGACCCGCGCACGCACCGCTATTCGTCGTCGCGCGGCATTCCGGGCCTGCGCCGCGCCCAGGCCAATTACTATGCCCGCCGTTTCGGCGTGAAACTCGACCCGGACACGCAAGTGGTGGCGACGCTGGGCTCGAAGGAAGGCTTTGCCAATATGGCGCAGGCGATCACCGCGCCCGGCGATGTGATCCTGTGCCCCAACCCGACCTATCCGATCCACGCTTTCGGCTTCATCATGTCGGGCGGCGTCATCCGCTCGTTGCAGGTTGAGCCGGACGACGGCTTCATTCCGGCGCTGGAGCGCGGCATTCGCCATTCGATCCCGAAGCCGCTGGCGTTGATCCTCAATTATCCGTCGAACCCGACGGCGCAGGTCGCCTCGCTCGATTTCTACAAGGACGTGGTTGCCTTCGCCAAGAAGAACGACGTCATCATCCTGTCGGATCTTGCCTATTCGGAAATTTATTTTGACGGCAATCCGCCGCCTTCGGTGCTGCAGGTGCCGGGCGCGATCGACGTGGCGGTCGAGTTCACCTCGATGTCGAAGACCTTTTCCATGCCCGGCTGGCGCATGGGTTTTGCCGTCGGCAATGAGCGGTTGATCTCGGCGCTGACGCGGGTGAAATCCTATCTCGACTACGGCGCCTTCACGCCGATCCAGGTGGCGGCCGCGCACGCGCTCAACGGCGACGGCGCCGATATCGCTGAAGTGCGCGACATCTACCACAAGCGCCGCGACGTCATGGTCGACGCATTCAGCCGCGCCGGCTGGACTGTTCCGGCGCCGGCGGCATCGATGTTCGCCTGGGCGCCGATTCCGGAGCCGTTCAAGCACCTCGGGTCGCTCGAATTCTCCAAGCTTCTGATCGAGCACGCCGATGTGGCGGTGGCGCCGGGCGTCGGCTTCGGCGAGCATGGCGACGATCATGTGCGCATCGCGCTGGTCGAGAACGAGCACCGGATCCGGCAGGCGGCGCGCAACATCAAGCGCTTCCTAACGTCCAGCGCCAAACAGCCCAACAATGTGGTGCCGCTCGCCGCGCATCGTTGAGTGGGCCACAGATCACATCGAGTGGCCACAGATCACATCGACCAAAACCTTGAGGGGCGTCGCCGGACATGGCTGAAGCGTTGCGTGTTGGAATCGCCGGTCTCGGCACCCTCGGCGCGTCGGTGGCGCGCGTGCTGCGCGACAAGGCGGCGGAACTGACGCGGCAATGCGGCCGCGAGATCGTCGTGTCAGCCGTTTCGGCCCGCGATCGCAAACGCGACCGCGGCGTCGATCTCGACGCGGTCAAGTGGTTCGACGATCCGGTAGGAATGGCGCAGGCCGCCGATATCGATGTCTTTGTCGAACTGATCGGCGGTGACGAAGGGCCGTCGCGATCATCCGTGAAAGCAGCGCTTGAAGCCGGCCGCCACGTCGTCACCGCCAACAAGGCGCTGCTCGCCAAGCATGGCGTGGCGCTGGCCGAGATCGCCGAGAAGAAGGGCGTGCTGCTCAATTACGAGGCGGCGGTGGCGGGCGGCATTCCGGTCATCAAGACGATGCGCGAGGCGATGGCCGGCAATTCGGTGACCCGTGTCTTCGGCATCCTCAACGGCACCTGCAACTATATCCTGACCCGCATGGAGGCAGAGGGCCTGTCGTTCGACGCCTGCCTGAAGGACGCGCAGCGGCTCGGCTATGCCGAGGCCGACCCGACCTTCGACATCGAGGGTCACGACACCGCACACAAGCTGTCGATCCTGACCAGCCTTGCCTTCGGCACGAGGATCGCCGCCAACGACATCTACATGGAGGGGATTTCCAACATCAGCCAGGCCGACATCCGCGCGGCCAGCGATCTCGGCTACCGGATAAAGCTGCTCGGCGTCGCCCAACGCACGGAAAGCGGTATCGAACAGCGCGTGCACCCGACCATGGTGCCGACGGCTTCGGTCATCGCGCAGGTGCACGGCGTCACCAATGCGGTGGCCATCGAAACCGATATCCTTGGCGAGCTTTTGCTCTCCGGTCCCGGTGCCGGCGGCAACGCCACCGCATCGGCGGTGGTCGGCGACATTGCCGACATCGCCAAGAGCCGGCCCGGTTTCCAGCACGGTCCGGTCTTCGGCCTGCCGGCGAAGGAATTGCGGCCGTACAAGAAGGCGCAGATGCGCAGCCATGCCGGCGGCTATTTCATCCGGCTGACCGTGCACGACCGCATCGGCGTCTTTGCCGCCATCGCCAAGCGCATGGCCGACAACGACATTTCGCTGGAATCGATCGTGCAGCACGCCGCCGGGCCGGATACCGCCTTGCAGAAGACGGTGATCCTCGTCACCCACGAGACGACGGAAGCGGCGGTCCGCAAGGCTGTCGACGGCATCACCAGGGACGATCATCTGACCGACAAGCCGCAGGTTATCCGCATCGAGCGCGCGGAATAGGGATTTCTCCTTCTCCTTCAATCGATTGATATCGTTGTGTTTTCAAAAAAGGCCCGCCCAGGTCTTGCTGTTGTCATGGAGCTTTGACACAACCGGCGCGCCTCTGGCGGGAGGCAATGTGCCAACGAGGATTGTCCACGATGAACGTTGCCCAGAACATCGTCGCCGGCCTTGACCGGATACTCACCATGGAACTGGTGCGTGTCACCGAACGCGCCGCGGTTGCGGCGGCAAGGTTGCGCGGACGCGGCGACGAAAAGGCCGCCGACCAGGCCGCGGTCGACGCGATGCGCGAAGAGCTCAACCGCCTCGCCATCAACGGCACGGTGGTGATCGGTGAAGGCGAGCGCGACGAGGCACCGATGCTCTATATCGGCGAAGAGGTCGGTTCCGGCAAAGGCCCGGCGGTCGATATTGCGCTCGATCCGCTCGAAGGCACGACGATCTGCGCCAAGAACCTGCCCAATGCATTGGCGGTCATCGCCATTGCCGAAAAGGGCAGCCTTCTGTTCGCGCCCGACGTCTATATGGACAAGATCGCCATTGGCCCGGGTTATGCGGACGGCGTCATCGACATCGATGCCGCGCCGGCCGAAAACATCGCCAGCCTGGCCAGGGCCAAGGGCGTGGCGGTGTCGGAGGTCACTGCCTGCATCCTCGATCGGCCGCGCCATGGCGCGCTGATCGAGGCGGTGCGCGCCACGGGCGCTGCGATCCGGCTGATCGGCGATGGTGACGTCGCCGGCGTCATCCACACCACCGATCCGGACGAAACCGGCATCGACATCTATCTCGGCACCGGCGGCGCGCCGGAGGGTGTGCTGGCGGCGGCAGCGTTGCGCTGCACCGGCGGCCAGATGCAGGGAAGGCTGATCCTCGACACGCCGCAAAAGCTGGCACGCGCGGCGAAGATGGGCATCCTCAATCCGAAGCGGGTCTACCGCGCGCAAGACATGGCGCGCAGGGACGTGCTGTTCGCGGCAACCGGCGTGACCGACGGCAACATGCTGGCCGGCGTCAAGTTCGGCCGCAATTCCATCACCACGCATACAATCGTGCTGCGCTCGTCGTCGCGCACCGTGCGCGAGATCAAGGCAAGGCACCAGGATCTGGAAAAGTTTTGATTCCCGACTCGGCTAGCCGTCGCATATTGTGAGAAATGACAATCCGCAGACGGCGCGTCGCATGACGGGCGAAAACCGTATCTTCCTCGACGTCAGGCAGTCGGCATCAGGTGTTTCCTGGGAACACCGGCTGACCGAGCGGCAGGACATGACCGCACTCGCCATCGCGCAAGGCTATGGCGTGCCGGACATCGTTGCGCGCGTCCTTGCCGGGCGCGGCGTGACCGCCGAGCAGACCGAGCGGTTCCTTGATCCGACCATCCGCGATCTTTTGCCGGACCCGGCGTCGCTGACCGACATGGACAAGGCCGCCGTCCGCATCGCCGGGGCAGTCGTTGCCGGGGAAAAGGTGGCGATCTTCGGCGACTACGATGTCGATGGCGCGGCCTCGTCGGCGCTGCTCAAGCGGTTCCTCACGCATTTCTCCGTGCCTGCGGAGATCTACATACCGGACCGTATCTTCGAAGGGTACGGCCCCAATCCGGAAGCGATGCGCGAGCTCGTCTCGCGCGGCGCGACGCTGATCGTCACCGTCGATTGCGGCACCAACAGCGCCGTCTCCATCGACGCGGCGAAGGCCGCCGGTGCCGATGTCGTGGTGCTCGACCATCACCAGCTCGGCGGTCCGTTGCCGGCAGCGGTTGCGGTGGTCAATCCCAATCGCGAGGACGACCTTTCGGGGCAGGGCCATCTTTGTGCCGCCGGCGTCGTCTTCCTGGCTCTGGTGCAGACGGCGAAGATCCTGCGCGGCCGGTTGCCGGATGCCGCACCGCCGGACCTGCTCGGCTTGCTCGACCTCGTTGCCCTGGCGACCGTTTGCGACGTGGTGCCGCTGACCGGCGTCAACCGCGCCTTCGTGGTCAAGGGACTGCAGATGGCACGCCAACAGAGGAACGAAGGATTGGCGGCATTGGCGCGGGTCTCGCGCATCGGCGAGCCGGTCAGTACCTTCCATCTGGCCTATCTGATCGGCCCGCGCATCAATGCCGGCGGGCGTATCGGCGACGCAGCACTCGGCAGCCGCCTGCTCGCCACCGACGATCCCGTCGAGGCCCGCACCATCGCGGAGACGCTGGACCGGCTCAATCAGGAGCGGCAACAGATGGAATTGGAAATGCTGGCCGCGGCACGCGTCGAGGCCGATGCCGAGCTTGCCGGCGGCAATGGGCCGGCCATCGTCGTCACCGCCAGCTCCAGCTGGCATCCGGGCATCGTCGGCCTGCTCGCCTCGCGGCTCAAGGACCATGCGCGTCGGCCCGCTTTCGCCATCGCCTTCAACGCCAACGGCGTCGGCACGGGGTCGGGCCGTTCCGTGTCTGGCTTCGACCTTGGCCGGCTGGTGCGCGAGGCGGCCATTGCCGGGCTGATCGTCAAGGGCGGCGGCCATGGCATGGCGGCCGGCATCACAGTGGAGCGGGCGAAACTTGGCGCGCTCAGGGCCTTCTTCGAGGAACGAGCGGCGGCCGACGTGTTCCGGCTGCAGGGCGAGGAAAGCCTGGCGATCGACGGTGCGCTGGCCGCCGAGGGCGCGACGCTCGGCTTGCTCGATGCATTGGAGAAAGCCGGCCCGTTCGGCGCCGGGCATGTCGCACCGATCTTCGCGCTGCCGCGCCATCGCCTCGCCGATGCAAGGCCGGTCGGCACCAATCACATCCGCGCCGAGTTGCAGTCGGAAAGCGGCGGCCGCATCCAGGCGATCGCGTTTCGCGCCGTCGATACGGCACTAGGCGAATTCCTGTTCAAGAACAGGGGCAAGCCGGTGCACGTCGCCGGTTCACTGTCGGGCAATCACTGGAACGGCAACCGCACGGTGCAGTTCCGCATCGTCGATGCCGCATGCGCCTGAGAATCGCTTCCCGATTCTGCCGCGCGGGATCGCGTTTAAGCCAGAACCGTCTGCAGGCGGACCAGCTCATCGATCTGGGCCATCGTCACCTGATAGCCGATGCGGATCGCCTCGTCGGCGCGGTGGAACTCGGTCAGGCCGATATGGCTGAGCTTAGGCTGAAGCGACATGTCAGGCGGGTCGCCGGCAAGTCGCGCACGCGAAATGCGGTCCTGGATGATGTTGAAGGCTTCGACCATGACGCCGGTGATGCCGAGCCGTGTCTGGTACTGGTGCCCTGCGTCGATCTGGCCGGGCCTTGGCGCATCCTTTTCGACGAACAGTTCGCCGGCGCTGTGCTTGATGACGGCGGCGCGGCCGAACAGATCGTAGTGAAGGTTCACCGCGACCACGAGCGGCTGCTCGTAGGCGCGGCAGACCGAGACCGGAACCGGATTGACCAGCGCACCGTCGACCAGCACGCGCCCGTTGCAACTGACCGGTTCGAAAACGCCGGGCAGCGCATAGGAGGCGCGCATGGCGGTAATCAGCGACCCGCCCGACAGCCAGATTTCATGGCCGGTGCGGATCTCCGAGGTGACGCAGACGAAAGGCTTCGGCAGATCCTCGAAACGGATGCCGGCCATGTGCTCGCGCAGCCGTGCATCGAGCTTCATGCCGCCGAACAAGCCGCTGCCGCGCAGATTGAGGTCGAGAAGGCCAAAAATGCGCCGCTTCGTCAGGCTTCTGGCGAATTCTTCCAACTCGTCCAGCTTGCCGGCAAGATAGCAGCCGCCGACCAGCGCGCCGATCGAGGTGCCGGCGATCATCGACACTTCGATGCCGGCTTCGTCGAGCGCGCGCAGCACGCCGATATGGGCCCAGCCGCGCGCGCAGCCGCCGCCCAATGCCAGCGAAATGCCTGTTTTCTTGGCGGGGTTCGTTTCGGATGCACCGGCGGACGATGACAGGCCATTGGCCTCTCGAACGTCCGGTCTGTTGCGCGATGACGCCCATTCGAGCATCACAATCTCCCTTGTCCCACGGCCAACATACAGGCTGACCGTTCCGAAATCATGAATATACGTGGCTGCAGTTCGGCGAATGGTTCATATGGATGGTTCACGGGGCTTTCGATACGTTTTTTCCGCATCGAACAGCGGCTTGCTGCCGTCGCTGGCAAGCGTCCCCTTGCCGCCGATCAGTCCCACCGTCCGATAAAAGCAAGAACGCCGGCCGGTGTGGCAGGTTGCGTCGTGGCCCATCACTTTGACGCGCAACCATATGGCATCCTGGTCACAATCCGTGAGCATCTCGACGACGTTCTGGACATTCCCGGACGTTTCGCCCTTCTTCCACAGAGCGTTGCGCGAGCGCGACCAGTAGTGGGCGATGCCGGTTTCCAGCGTCAGCGCCAGCGCTTCGGCGTTCATATGCGCGACCATCAGCAGCATGCCGTCTTCGGCATCGGTGACGACGACGGTGACGAGGCCGCCGGCATCGAAGCGCGGCGAAAAGACCGTGCTTTCTTCCAGTGCCTTCTTGTCTGATGGAGCTTTCGGAAATTCCACTGCCGACATCGCCGGTCCTTGTTCAGGGCCTCGGCCCCAAACAAAAGGGAGGGAAGGGGGGGGGGCCGGGGGGGTGTGTGTGGGAGAGGAAAAAACAGGACGCCGGGAGACAGAGGCGGGGGGGGGGG
>NZ_JBVVQD010000030.1:0-70987 GCF_055811755.1 Mesorhizobium sp. WSM4840 | reverse complement strand
AACCCGTTTTTTTTATACCTCCCTTTTTTTTTTTTTTTTTTTTTTTTAAAACCCCCCCCCCCCCCCCCGGGCTTTTTTTCCGGCCCCCCCAATACCCTTTTTTTTGCTTTGGGCCCGAGGCCCTGTCTTGTTGTTTGGCCATGATCCTATCCGAGAACCGGTTCCCACTTCTCGGGGGCATGGCTAGCGACCGGCGACGGTCGTTCAGCCCCTGCCGCCGCGCACCATGGTAACAAAACGGACTTGTTCCTCGGGCGTGTCCTTGAACACGCCGGTGAAGGTCGAGGTCAGCGTCGTCGAGCCTTCCTTGCGGATGCCGCGCATGGCCATGCACATATGCTCGGCTTCGAGCATGACGGCGACGCCGCGCGGATTGAGCACGTCCTGGATGACGCCGGCGATCTGTGCGGTCATGGCTTCCTGGGTCTGCAGGCGCTGGGCGAAGATATCGACGACGCGCGCGATCTTGGACAGGCCGACAACCTTGCCATCCGGCAGATAGCCGACATGCGCCTTCCCGATGATCGGCACCATGTGGTGCTCGCAGTGCGAATGGAATGTTATATCCTTGACGAGGACAAGGTCGTCATAGCCGGCGACTTCCTCGAAAGTGCGGCCGAGTTCCTCGGCCGGGCACTTGTCGTAGCCGCCGAACATTTCGCGATAGGCCTTCACCACACGCTTTGGCGTATCGACCAGGCCCTCCCGGTCCGGATTGTCGCCGGTCCAGCGTAACAGCGTGCGAACCGCGGCCTCGGCTTCGGCTTCGGTCGGCCGATCGGTGACCGGCTTTTCCATATAGGCGGAAGGGGGCATGAATTTCTTGATGACGGCATCCATAAAGGCGTCTCCCGTAGTTCCCCTCTCAGGAGGAACGAGTTGAACGGACCACGACCTTTCGGGTGTTAGAAACGTGCCCTGTTTCCAGCCCGTAAGCGGCGTGAAGTGATTTGAGCAAAGACGAGGTTGTTGGTTGCCTTGTCCATACCCGAGTACCAGCATTATATATGATCGTGCCGAGCGAAAGGAAGACCGTCAGCGGCAATCGCTGTTCGCTTGGCGGCGACGGATTGGAAAAATATGATCGACGACGTCTACAATGCGAAAATTCTGGGATTTGCCGGGAATATCGCGCGGATCGGCCGGCTCGACCATCCTGATGCAACCGCGCGCGCGCATTCCAAGCTGTGCGGCTCGACCGTGACCGTCGATCTGAAGATGGATGACGGCGTCGTCACCGATTTCGCCCATGACGTCAAAGCCTGCGCGCTTGGCCAGGCGTCGTCCTCGATCATGGCGCAACATGTCGTCGGCGCCAGCGCGGATGAATTGCGCAGCGTTCGCGAGACGATGCTGAAGATGCTGAAGGAAAACGGCGCGCCGCCGGGTGGCCGCTTCGCCGACCTCAGGTATCTCGAACCGGTGCGCGACTATAAGGCGCGCCATGCCTCGACCATGCTGACCTTCGATGCGGTGGTCGACGCGATCGGCCAGATCGAGAAGAAGCGCGCCGAACAGGCGGCGTAGCCGTCAAATGGCGACGGATCACACGCATCAGAGGCCGCGATACACACGCAACTGGCCCGGCCCGTGGCGCAAGACGCCCGGCCGAATCCTCGGCACGTCGCTCGTGCGTTTTTATCAGCTGACGCTGTCCGGCTTTGTCGGCAATTCCTGCCGGCATCTGCCGACCTGCTCCGAATACGCGCACGAAGCGATCGCCCGCCATGGATTATGGGCGGGCGGCTGGATGGGGTTTTTCCGGGTGCTGCGCTGCGGGCCGGGCGGAACGCATGGCATTGACCGCGTGCCGGAGGTGCTGACCGAGCGCTATGTCTGGTTCACGCCCTGGCGGTATTGGCGGATTGGAAAAAAGCGCAGTGACCCTGAAAGCTGATGCGGAAAGGAGAGCTCTGCATCGGGCAGATCTTTACGATTTGCTAGGGTTAACCGCACGTTGCGCATTTAAGACAAAATCGAGACATGACGCCTCGCTAAGCCGCTCCTGACATGCTCAGGAGAGATTGCCCCAATGCGCCAGATCGACCGCCGCCCATTCGTTTTCGCCTTGGTTATCTACCTTCTGGCCTGGCTGTTTGGTTTTCCGATCCGCGCTCAATCCGCGCCACTGAAGGACGTCGAATGCACGCTGATCCTGGATGCTGCGAGCGGCGAAACGCTGCATCGGCAAGGGATTTGTGACCAGCGCTTCAGTCCCGCCTCGACGTTCAAGGTCCCATTGGCCCTGATCGGCTATGACGCGGGAATCCTGGGCGACGCGCACACGCCGGCGTGGGACTACAAGCCCGAGTTCAAGGCGGTTAAGCGGGACCAGAAAACCGTCGATCCGACGATCTGGGAAAAGGACTCGGTGCTGTGGTTTTCGGGGGAAATCACCCGCCGCCTCGGCAGCGAACGGTTTGCCGGCTACGTCTCGAAATTCGACTACAGCAACACCGATGTTTGCGGCACTTCCGGCAAGAATGATGGCCTCACCCGGTCCTGAGTGAATTCTTCCCTTGAGATATCGCCGGTTGAACAGGTCGATTTCTTGCGCCGCTTGCTCGCCCGCAAACTGCCGGTTTCGGATAAGGCCTATGCGATGACCGAGGCGATCTTGCCGACCTTCCAGGCAGGTGGCTGGACCGTGCAGGGCAAGACCGGGACCACCAGGCTTGGCGACAGCGCCGACAAGCGCTGGCTTGGCTGGTTTGTCGGCTGGGCCAACAAGGATACGCGCAATATCGTCTTTGCCCGCCTGGTAATCGATACGAAACGTTCCGACACGCCCAAGGGTCCTCAGACGCGGGCGATATTCCTGAAAGACCTGCCGAATCTCATCAACAAGAGCAAGTGATCGGCCATTCGCCTTTACGGCACGGGAATCTGCCCATAAAAGACTGCCGCCGGACGCACATCCGGCGTTTACCTTGTGCATGTCGTAGCCCCAAAACCGCTGCACACTCTTGGGCGACGTGCAATTCACCACCCGCGCTCGTTTGCGGGATTGGATAGGAGAATTTTATGCTGAATTCCGTTTCCCTGACATTTCCCGATGGCTCCGTCCGCGACTACGACGCGGCGATGACCGGCGCCGGCCTGGCAGAATCGATCTCCAAGTCGCTGGCCAAGAAGGCGGTCGCCTACTCGATCGATGGCGTGGTGCGCGATCTTTCCGATCCGCTCGGCAAGTCCGGCAAGGTCGAGATCATCACCCGCGAAGACCCGCGCGCGCTGGAGCTCATCCGCCACGACGCAGCACACGTGCTGGCCGAAGCCGTGCAGGAATTGTGGCCGGGTACACAGGTGACCATCGGCCCGGTGATCGAGAACGGGTTCTACTATGATTTTGCCCGCAACGAGCCGTTCACGCCCGACGATTTCCCGGTGATCGAGAAAAAGATGCGCGAGATCATCGCGCGCAACAAGCCGTTCACCAAAGAGGTGTGGTCGCGCGAGAAGGCGAAAAAAATCTTTGCCGAGAAGGGCGAGCGCTACAAGCTGGAACTGATCGAAGCCATCCCCGAAAATCAGGACCTCAAGATCTACGCGCAGGGCGATTGGTTCGACCTCTGCCGCGGCCCGCATATGGTCTCGACCGGGCAGATCGGAAGCGCCTTCAAGCTGATGAAGGTGGCCGGCGCCTATTGGCGCGGCGACAGCAACAACCCGATGCTGACCCGCATCTACGGCACGGCCTGGGCTGACCAGGCGCAGCTCGATGCCTACCAGATGATGCTGGAGGAAGCCGAAAAGCGCGATCACCGGAAGCTCGGCCGCGAGATGGACCTGTTCCATTTCCAAGAGGAGGGGCCGGGCGTCGTCTTTTGGCATGCCAAGGGCTGGAGAATGTTCCAGAACCTGGTCAACTACATGCGCCGCCGCCTCGACGAGCAGGGTTATCAGGAAGTCAACGCGCCGCAAGTGCTCGACAAGAGCCTGTGGGAGACGTCAGGCCACTGGGGCTGGTACCGGGACAATATGTTCAAGGTGACGGTTGCCGGCGACGACACCGACGACGACCGGATGTTTGCGCTGAAGCCGATGAACTGCCCCGGCCACGTCCAGATCTTCAAGCACGGGCTGAAGTCCTACCGCGATCTGCCGGTAAAACTTGCGGAATTCGGCAATGTGCATCGCTATGAGCCGTCCGGCGCGCTGCATGGGTTGATGCGCGTGCGCGGCTTTACCCAGGACGATGCTCACATCTTCTGCACCGAGGAACAGCTCGCCGACGAGTGCATCAAGATCAACGACCTGATCCTGTCGACCTATGCCGACTTCGGCTTCGACGAAATCACCGTCAAGCTGGCGACCCGCCCCGAAAAACGGGTCGGCACCGACGCGATGTGGGATCATGCCGAGGGCGTGCTGCAGGACGTGCTCGACAAGATCGCGGCGCGGTCGGGCAACCGGATCAAGACGGGCGTCAATCCGGGCGAGGGCACGTTCTACGGGCCGAAGTTCGAATATGTGCTGAAGGACGCCATCGGCCGCGACTGGCAATGCGGCACCACGCAGGTCGACTTCAACCTGCCGGAACGGTTCGGCGCCTTCTACATCGGTTCCGATTCGGAAAAGAAGCAGCCGGTGATGGTGCATCGCGCCATCTGCGGGTCGATGGAGCGCTTCCTCGGTATCCTGATCGAGAATTATTCCGGCCATTTCCCGCTGTGGTTCGCACCGCTGCAAGTGGTGGTTGCAACGATCACCTCCGATGCCGACGATTACTCGCAAAAGGTCGTCGCGCAACTGAAGGCAGCCGGACTGTTGGCGGAGACCGATCTTCGCAACGAGAAGATCAACTACAAGGTCCGCGAGCACTCGCTGGCCAAGGTTCCGGTCATCCTCGTCTGCGGCAAGCGCGAGGCGGAGGAAGAGACGGTCAACATCCGCCGGCTCGGCTCGCGCGACCAGGAGTCGCTTGGTCTTGGCAAGGCGGTGGCAATGCTGGCCGAAGAGGCGGTAACGCCCGACCGCAGGCGCAAACGAGCGGCCTGAGTTCAGCCGGATTTGTCGACGGAATGGCGGTGGAGCGATCCACCGCCATTTTCACATGCCGCTATTTCACATGCCTGCCATTTCACATGCTTGTCACGCCAGCCTTGTAACGAGCCCTCATGCTCAAGCTGAAGTTGCGCGAAAGACCGTTTCCCGAGCTTTCCTATGCCAGCCCGCATCAGCCGGCATTGACGCGCTGGTTCATCCACTCCATCGAAGGCCTGTCCGGTCGCGACCGCTTCGCGGCCCTCTATGACTTTTGGCGGCGCCATGTGGTGCCGACCGGCGAGCGCGTGTTCAGCCGCATGCTGGAGCTGATCGATGTCGAGGTGCGGACCACCGGCCAATGGCCGCCGGGAAAATTGCCTGACACGCCGCTGGTGATCGTCGCCAACCATCCGTTTGGGATCGGCGACGGCATTGCGGTGCTCTCGCTGGCCGAGCAGCTTCAGCGCCCGTTCCGTGTGATGATCCACAAGGATCTGCTCAAGATCCGCGAGATGGAGCCCTATTCGGTGCCGATCGACTTTTCCGAGACCAAGGACGCGCTCAGGAACAACATGGCGGTGCGCCATGAGGCGGTGCGGCTGCTGAAAGAGGGCGTCATCATCGTCATCTTCCCCGCGGGCGGCGTCGCCACCGCGCCGAAAGGTTTTGGCCGGGCGCGTGATCTGCCGTGGAAGATGTTTCCGGCCCGTCTCGTCCAGGATGCCAAGGCATCGGTTGTCCCAATGCACTTTTCCGGCCAGAACGGCCGGCTGTTCCACCTGGTCAGCGGACCGATGAACATGGCCGAGCGCGACGGGCGTGTGGCGAAGTTAGTCGGTAGGGCTTCGCTGACGCTGCGCATTTCCCTACTCATCCACGAATTCGCGCGGCTGTCGGGCAAATCGATCGACGTGCGCATCGGCGACGTGTTGGGATGGGAC
The DNA here is from genome assembly GCF_055811755.1 of Mesorhizobium sp. WSM4840. Lineage (NCBI taxonomy): Bacteria > Pseudomonadati > Pseudomonadota > Alphaproteobacteria > Hyphomicrobiales > Phyllobacteriaceae > Mesorhizobium > Mesorhizobium sp. WSM4840. The sequence continues at coordinate 65,057 of NZ_JBVVQD010000030.1, read as the reverse complement.
GAACTGGAGCCGCTGCGCGACCGCAAGGCTTTGCTCGACCGCCTCCATCGTGGCGTTTTCGATCTGGCGCCGGCCGAGGCGCGCGGCCGCGGCCAATTCCTGCCGCGACGCATACGCAAGGCGGCCTGATCGACAAATCATAGGCTGCTGGACCCGAATCTACAGGGCAGTGTCCGGACGGTTAGTCCGCGCCTTCCTCAGGATCCATCGCCGAAGCCTCCGTGGCCAAAACCTCGATTTCCTTGTTCTGCCCGGCCACGACGGTAAAATCCTTCTGGTAGATCCGGTCGCGGTTCTTGGCGATGATGGTGTAGTCGCCCTCGGCAAGCACCATCGAAGCAAAGGCGCCGACGGTTTCCTTGATGGGATCACCGGATTCGTTGAGCAACGACCAGGAGGTGTCGGCAATCGCCTCTCCACCCGACTCGCGTACCAGCTTCATGGTCATCTCCGCCGCACGGTGCTCGACGGCCGCTTCGGTCAGCTTGCCGGCCTCGACGCGGATGTCGGAGCGGATGACCGCATTCACCGAGCCATAGGTCGAGACGACGTGATAGACGCCCGCGTTCAGCCGCACGACGCTGTTCGGCTCGACGTCGGGTATGATCAGGGCGCGATCGTGATTGGCTTCGGCTTGGCCTTCATAGATCGAAAAGCGCAATTTCTTCGGCGGTATGCGCACCCCGCCCGACAGCACGGCGTCGAGCTTGAGTCCGCCGGCATCGAGCACCAGGCTTTCGCGCTTGGCGTCCTTGCCGACGGTGATGCGCTTGGTGGCGCCGGCCCGGCCGTAAGAGGCATGGACCAGATAGCTGCCGGGCTCGAGCTGGAACACCGCGCTGCCGCCATGGGCGGAAGCGACCATCGGCAGCTTGCCGTCGCCGATGGGGTCAGGCTTGAAGACGCGCCAGACGATGCCGCGTGTGATGTCGGCGCCCTTGTCAGTCAATTGCGCCGACAGCGTGATCGCCCCGCTGCTCCCCGATGCCAGCGGTGCATCGCTTTTCGGAGGCGCATAGCTCGAAATTCCGGGAAGTTTCAGGTCTCCGAGGCCGTCCGCATCCTGAGCGACGGCAAGCGACACCGGCACCATCAACAGCGCGGCAGCGAGCCAGATCAGCAAAAGTCGCAATGTCCCCTCAAACATGCCTTGCGTTGAAGCCCAAGGCGGTGGCAATTTCAAGGCTTAAGAGTCCGATCAGCTTCTGCTAGAGGCTCTTTGTCGGCGCGCCGCGCCGCTGCCGCGAGCCGCCCGATGCCCGATGGTGCGCTTCAGCTTAAATTCCAAGGAGACTTGCGCCCATGGCGTCGCCGATCATCGATTTTCTGCTGACCCGAAATTCCGCGCCGATCCCGGAGTTGAAGGAACCAGCACCTAGCGACGCTGACATCGCGACGATGATTGCCGCCGCCTCGCGGGTGCCGGACCACGGCCGGCTCGAGCCCTGGCGCTTCATCCTCTACCGGGGCGAGGCACGCGTCGAGATCGGCAAGAAGTTGGCAAGCCTTGCCGAACAACGCGAAGGGCCGTTGCCAGAGGGCCGCTACAACCAGGAACTGGCGCGCTTTTCGCGCGCGCCGCTGGTGATCGGCGTGGTGTCGAGCCCGAAGGAAAACCCAAAAATCCCACAATGGGAGATGTTCCTGTCCGGCGGCATGGCGGCGATGAACCTGATGATATCAGCCAATGCGCTGGGCTATGGCACCAACATGATCAGCAACTGGTATTCCGATGTGCCGGAGGGCAGGGCGATCCTGGGGCTGGCGCCGCATGAGCGGGTCGTCGGATTCGTCCATATCGGCTCCTATCAGGGGCCGGCGCCGGAGCGGCCGCGGCCTGATCCGGCAAAGCTCTATGCCGACTATGCGGGGCCGTGGGTGGGCTGAATGTTCTACGAGCCGTCTAGAGGTCACGGGCTGCCGCATGACCCGTCCAAGGCGATCGTGGCGCCACGGCCGATCGGCTGGATCTCGACGGTGAACAAGGCCGGCGAGGTCAACCTCGCCCCCTATTCCTTCTTCAATGCGTTTTCGACGCGGCCCTTCATCGTGTGGTTTTCGTCCGAAGGCGAGAAGGACAGCGCCACCTTCGCCGAAGAAACAGGCGAGTTCGTCGCCAATCTCGTCAGCCGCGATCTTGCTGAAAAAATGGTCCGCACGGCGGTCGATGCGCCGCGCGGCGTCACCGAATTCGACTATGCCGATCTCACCATGGCGCCGTCGCGCCTTGTTGCGCCGCCCCGCGTGGCGGCAGCGCCCGCGGCGCTTGAATGCCGGGTGACAGAGATCCTGCGGCCAAAGGCGCTGGACGGGACGCTGACCGGCGCTGTCGTCGTTGCCGGCGAAGTCGTCGGCGTGCATATCGACGATGCATTTCTGAAAGACGGCATGTTCGATATCGTCAAGGCGGGCAATGTCGGCCGTCTCGGCTATATGGACTATGCCAGCGTCAGCGAGATATTTTCAATGAGCCGGCCTCGCTGGAGAAAAGATTAGGCTGGGAAAATTTTAGGCCGAAATCCCTGCCGCTCTGGCTCGCGCCAGAAGTCGCTCTGCCAGCTTGAGATGCGGCCGGTCGTACATCTTGCCATCGATGCCGACGACGCCGGGATTTCCAGCCGCCTCGAATGCCTCGACGATCACCAGGGAGTGTTTCACCGCCTCGGCCGACGGCGTGAAGGCGGCGTTGATGGCCGGCACTTGGGCCGGATGGATCGCCATCTTGCCGGTGAAGCCGTCGCGCTCTGCCTCGGCGCATTCCGCCTCGAAGCCGGCCATGTTGCGAAAGTGCGGAAAAACCGTGTCGATCGCCGCGACTTCCGCGGCAGCCGCGGCGAGGATGGTCATGGTGCGGGCGAAGCGGAACACATCGGTGTAGCGGCCATTCTCGTCGCGGGCCGTGCGCGCACCGATTGCTGCCGATAGATCTTCCGCACCCCAGGTCACGCCGACAAGCCGCGCACTTGCGTTGGCGTAGGTCGCAGCCGCCAGCACGCCGGCAGCTGTTTCGGTGATGATCGGCAGGATTTTTATCGCACCATCCGGCAGCCCGCTTTCGGCCTCGTGCACCCTGAGCTTGGCCGAGAGATGCTGGACATCCTGGCCGCTGTTCGACTTCGGCAGCATGATGCCGTGGGGTTTCACTGGCACGAGTGCCGCCAGGTCGTCATCGGTCAGGCCGGTCGAGAGATCGTTGATGCGGACATAGATTGCGGATCTGGTTTGATGCCTGTGTTCGGTGATGAACCGTGCGGCGATGTCGCGTGGCAAAGCCTTGTTTTGTGGCGCAACCGAATCCTCGAGATCGACGATGACCACGTCGGCGCCCGCGCCAAACGCCTTTTCCAGCTTCTTTTCGGAATCGCCGGGAACGAACAGCAGCGAGCGCATCGGTCAGGCCGCCTTCTTCATCATCATCGCCTGCCTCGTGCATTTGGCGACGAGCACGTCGTTCTGGTTGTAGGCGCGGTGCTCGAACTCGACGATGCCGCGGTCCGGCTTCGACCTGGAGTCGCGCACCGACACCACCGTCGTCTCGACGCGGATCGTGTCGCCGTGGAAGACCGGATGCGGAAACACCGTCTCCTTCATGCCGAGATTGGCGATGGTGGTGCCGACGGTGATGTCGTTCACCGAAATGCCGATCATCAGGCCCAGCGTGAACAGCGAATTGACCAGCGGCTTGCCCCATTCGCTTTTGGCGGCGAAGTCGAAATCGATGTGCAGCGGTTGCGGGTTCAGCGTCATTACCGAAAACAGCATGTTGTCGCTTTCAGTGACGGTTTTCCGCAGCGTGTGCCGGAAGACATGGCCGACGACGAACTCTTCCAGATAAAGCCCGGCCATGATCGATGTCCTCCGCTGCCGCATCGGCCCGAAATCGGAATCGATTTTTCGGAAAGCACGATGCGAAGATTCAAAGTGTTAGAGCGTACTTTCCGAAAGGGACCATGTCGCCCTAAGGAAAGGTTGATAGGCGCTGCATACCGCGCTCGCAAGCCAGTTAACAAACATGGTGAACCGTTCGTAAACCATTTCTGCCTACGGTCGTCACGGGGCGGGAACGGACTCGGGTTAGGGGCGCAGCGGACGGCATGGTTGTTTCGCATTTCCTGAAATGGATCTACACGGCGAGGGTTTCGGAGCGCGCCGCTGCGGCAGGCGCTCTGGCTCGCGCCTACATCAATGCCGATCTGCCTTTCGAGGATCGCTGCGCGGCGGAGGCCGCGCTGACGCTGCTGCTCGACGATGCCTCGTCGAAAGTGCGGCTGGCGATTGCAGAAGCGCTGTCGATGAGCCATCACGCGCCGCTGCAGATCATCAGCGCGCTGGCGTCCGATCAACCGGAAGTTGCAAGCCTGGTGCTGGCACGTTCGCCGATGCTCACCGATGCCGATCTGATCGACCGCGTTGCCGGCGGCCAGAAGGCGACGCAGAAACTGATCGCCGATCGTGCGCGCGTCTCCATGGCGGTCGCAGCGGCGATCGCCGAAATCGGCGAGCCGGAAGCCTGCGCCACGCTTCTCGCCAACAGCGGCGCCGACATCGCTTCGCTCAGCTTCCGCCGTATCGCCGAACGCCATGGCCATCTGCCTTCGGTGCGCGAAGCGCTGATTTCCGATGCGCGCCTGCCCGCCGATTGCCGGCATATGCTGCTGATAAAACTTGGTGAAACGCTCAAAGGTTCGCCGCTGGTGGTGGCGCTGATGGGCCGTTCCAGAACCGAGCGCGTCATGCACGACGCCTGCGTCAAAGCTTCCATGACGCTGATCGAAGGCACGCGCCAGGAAGAACATGCGGCGCTCATCGAGCATCTGCGCCTGCGCGGCGACCTGACCGCAAGCTTCATCATTCGCACCATCGCGCATGGCAAGGTCGACTTCTTCGGCTCGGCGCTGGTCGCGCTCAGCCAGCAATCCGAGCAACGGGTGAGAGCGCTGCTGGCCGGCGGGCACGACGTGGCGCTGCAGGCGCTGTTCCGCAGCGCCGGCCTTGCCGCGGTCACGCACGCGATCATTCTGCGTGCGCTAAAGATCTGGCGCGAGGTGGCCAATGGCAAGCGCCTCGCCGGCGTCCAGGAAGTCAGCTGGCTGATGCTGAAGGAATTGGGTGGGCAGTCCGCCGAAGGCGATCTCGCCGGGCTGGTCAAATCGATCCATCTCGATGCGCTGCGCGAAAACGCGCGCGGCCATGCGCTGGCAATCGCGGCGGCTTAGACCTTCGCGAAAAATCCGGGAAATCCTCGATCGCGGCGATAATCCGCAGAGAGGCTGCGATCTGCGACATGTCGGCCGCCTCGCTTCGCTCGGTGATGCCAGCCACATACTGCCTTGCAACAGTGACGGCCGCCCGTTTGCGGTTCGCCGAGCAGAAGACGTTTCAGATGTCCAGCACTTCCGTCTCGGCGAATTCCGCGCGTTCCTGGATGAAGCGGAAGCGGGCTTCCGGCTTGGTGCCCATCAGCGCGTCGACCGCATCCTTGGTCGCCGCCTCGGCGTCGATCACATCGACCCTAAGCAGCGTGCGCTTTCTCGGGTCCATGGTGGTTTCCTTAAGCTGGGCGGCCATCATTTCGCCCAGCCCCTTGAAGCGGCCGATTTCGACCTTGCCGCGCCCGGTGAACTCGGTGCGCAGCAGTTCGTCCTTGTGCGCATCGTCGCGGGCATAGGCGACCTTGCCGCCTTGCCGGATTGAGTAGAGCGGCGGCACCGCCAGATAGAGATGGCCGCCGCGGACCAGGCTCGGCATCTCCTGATAGAAGAAGGTGATCAGCAACGAAGCGATATGGGCGCCGTCGACGTCGGCGTCGGTCATGATGATGACCCGGTCGTAGCGCAGATCCTGATCGCGGTACTTCGACCGTGTGCCACAGCCAAGCGCCTGGATCAGGTCGGAAATCTGCTGGTTACCGGCAAGCTTGTCGTTGCCGGCGCTGGCGACGTTGAGGATTTTGCCGCGCAGCGGCAGCACTGCCTGGCTGGCGCGGTCGCGCGCCTGTTTTGCCGAGCCGCCGGCCGAATCGCCCTCGACGATAAAGAGCTCTGCGCCGGCCGCGGCATTCTGCGTGCAGTCGGCGAGCTTGCCGGGCAGGCGCAGCTTGCGCACCGCGCTCTTGCGCGACACTTCCTTTTCCTGGCGGCGGCGCACCCGTTCGTCGGCACGTGCGATCACCCATTCGAGCAGTTTTGAGGCTTCCTGCGGATTGTCGGCCAGCCAGTGATCGAAGGGGTCGCGGATGGCAGTCTCGACGATCCTGATCGCCTCGATCGTCGCCAGCCTGTCCTTGGTCTGGCCGACGAATTCCGGCTCGCGGATGAACACCGACAGCATGCCCGCCGCCGAGATCATGACGTCTTCCGACGTGACGATCGAAGCGCGCTTGTTGCCGACCAGATCGGCATAGGCGCGCAAGCCGCGCGTCAAAACGTTGCGGAAGCCGGCCTCGTGCGTGCCGCCTTCGCCGGTCGGGATGGTGTTGCAGTAGGAATTGAGGAACCCGTCGCCGCCGAACCAGGTCACCGCCCATTCGAGCGAACCGTGACCGCCTTGCCTGTCGCTTTTGCCGGCAAAAATTTCGCGGGTGACCTGGAATTCGTCGCCGAGCGAGGCTTTCAGATAATCCTTGAGGCCACCGGGAAAATGGAACTCGGCCTTGGCCGGCGTCTTGTCCTTCTCCTTGATCAGCGACGGATCGCAGGTCCAGCGGATCTCGACGCCGCCGAACAGATAGGCCTTCGAGCGCGTCATGCGGTAGAGCCGCGCCGGCTCGAATGCCGCACCCTTGCCGAAGATCTGCTCGTCGGGATGGAAGCGGATCTTGGTGCCGCGCCGGTTGTGTACTTCGCCGAGCTGCTCCAGGCCGGTCACCGGAACGCCGCGCGAAAAACGCTGGCGATAGAGCTGGCGGCCACGCGCGACTTCGACCTCGAGATGGTCCGACAGCGCGTTGACGACGGAGACGCCGACGCCGTGCAGGCCGCCCGAGGTCTCGTAGACCTTGCTGTCGAACTTGCCGCCGGAATGCAGCGTCGTCATGATGACTTCGAGCGCCGGCTTCTTGAATTTCGGATGCGGATCGACCGGAATGCCGCGGCCATTATCGGTGACCGCCAGATATCCGTCGGCAGAAAGCTCGACATCGATGAAGGTTGCGTGGCCGGCGACCGCCTCGTCCATCGAATTGTCGATGACCTCGGCGAACAGATGGTGCATCGCCTTGTCGTCGGTGCCGCCGATATACATGCCGGGTCGCCGCCGCACCGGCTCCAGCCCTTCCAGAACCTCGATGTCGGCGGCACTGTAGCTCTCGCTGCCGTCGCGGGATGCCGGGCGCTTCGCCGCCTGCACCAGCGGATCGGCCGGGCGCGCGGTTGCGCGAACCGGTGGCGGCTGCTTGTCCAAACTGCCGAAAAGATCGTTACTGTCGTCCATGCTGGTCCTGGATTCCGATGCTGCGAATCACCACCCGATACTGCCACGCTTTTTGCGGGCAGGCGACGGAGGTTCCTGTTACGTTCGAGGATAGAGCCTCTTACTGCAAAACCATTCGACAACCAAGCGGCGGAAATGGGCATCGACGCTTTGTAAACCTTGTCCGAAGGTTACGTCGAAAGGTTGGCCGAAAAACGGTATCTGCGCACTGCCGCTGGCCTACAATGCAACGGAACTCCTGAAGAGGCTGCTGCTTACGCATGTTGGATTACAGTTCGCTCCTGCTCGCGGCGGCGCTGTCGGGCACGTGCATCAGCATCACCATGTTTGCGATCTGGTTCACCGCGCCACAGGCACGCTCTATGCTGACGGTGGCGTGCGGCATTCTTGTGCTCGTCGTGCATGTGGTCTTGTTCTGGCATTATGCCAGGCATCCCAGCCCGTGGCTTTGCCAGATTGTGCTTGCGCTTCTCAGCCTGGGCTTCCTGACCCTCTGCCTGTCGGCCATGCAGTATCTCGGCGTGCGCGACTACAGGCGCGCCATCTTGCCGACCGTGGCTGCGATGGCGGTTTGCGCAGGCGCGACGTCGCTGGGCCTTGATGGCGTCGGCTTCATCGTAACCTACGCGACGGTAACGGCGCTGCTCTCGCTTATCGGGGTGATGTTCTGGATCAAAGGAGGTCATGATCGCCGGATATTGCTGGTCGTATCGTTCCTGAGCGGCGTCTGTGCGCTGTCCTTCGTGCTTTGCGGCGCGGTCCTGCTGGTCGAGGGCCAATGGGTGCTCGGCGTTGCACCCGACAACTGGGCCGAACGGTTGAATTCCGTCGTGGCGGTCGCCTGCATGACCGGGCTCGGCGCACTGACGCTCTCCCTGCACCACTTGCAGGCGCAGATCGAATTGAAGGCCGAGACCATGACCGACCCATTGACCGGGCTGATGAACCGGCGGGCGTTGACGGCATTCTACGGTGAGCGGGTTTTCGGCCCGTTCATGTCCGTTGCCATGTTCGACCTCGATCATTTCAAAAATACGAACGACGTATTCGGTCATCCGGTCGGCGATCAGGTCCTGCGCCGCTTCGCCGCTGTCATCAGGAAATATGCCAGGACCGGAGTCGACGCCTTCCGGCTGGGCGGCGAGGAATTCGTCCTCGTCATGTCGCGGATGACTGAAGAGAAGGCTTACGACATTGCAAGCAAGATCAGCGTCGCCTTCGGCACGGAAGTCGTGGCCACCCAGCTTGGTCCGTTGCGCAGCACAGTCAGTGGCGGCATCGGCTTTGGCGGGACGGATGGGGCCAGTCTCGACCATGTGCTGGCCGAAGCCGACGCCGCACTCTATGCGGCAAAGCGCGCCGGGCGAAATCGCGTCGTCGCCCAGAAGACGAGCAAGGCCGACGCGCCGGCCTTGCGTTCTGCCTGATTGAGGCTTCTATCTTCTTGTTAGACCATGATCTTGTCCGAAAACCGGATTCCACTTTTCGGGATCATGGTCTACTCCGCCGCACCCAGATATTCCGACAGCGGCGGGCAGGAGCAGACGAGGTTGCGATCGCCGGCGACATTGTCGATGCGCGACACCGGCGGCCAGTATTTGGCTGATGTGTCGACATCACCGGCTGGGTAGGCCGCCTCCAGGCGCGAATAGGGATGGGTCCACTGGCCGGCCAGTGCCTCGGCCGCTGTATGCGGCGCATTGACCAGCGGATTGTCGGCCAAGGGCCATTCGCCTTTCGCCACCTTGGCTGCCTCGCCCGATATCGCGATCATCGCTTCGCAGAAGCGATCCACCTCGCTCTTGGGCTCGGACTCGGTCGGCTCGACCATCAGCGTACCGGCCACCGGAAACGACATAGTCGGCGCATGGAAACCATAGTCGATCAGCCGCTTGGCGACGTCGTCGACGCTGATGCCGGAGCTCTCCTTCAGCACGCGGGTGTCGAGGATGCACTCATGGGCGATGCGATCGTGCCTGCCCTTGTAGAGGAGCGGGAAGTGCGGTGCGAGCCGCGTCGCCACATAGTTGGCGGAAACGATCGCCGTCTCGGTCGCCTGCTTCAGACCGGAGGCGCCCATCATGCGGATGTACATCCAGGTGATCGGCAGGATCGAAGCGCTGCCGAAGGGTGCGGCCGCCACGGCATGCGCCGAGCCCTCGGTGACATGACCTGGCAGATAGGGCTTCAGGTGGGCCTTGACGCCGATCGGGCCGACGCCCGGACCGCCGCCGCCATGCGGGATGCAGAACGTCTTGTGCAGGTTCATGTGGCAGACATCGGCGCCGATGTCGCCCGGCCGGGCGAGGCCGACCAGCGCGTTGAGATTGGCGCCGTCGAAATAGACCTGGCCGCCATGCTCATGGATAAGGGCGCAGAGGTCGCGCGCGCCTTCCTCGAAGACGCCATGCGTCGAGGGATAGGTGAACATCAGCGCCGCGAGGTTTTGCGCATGCTCGGCCGCCTTGGCACTCATATCGTCCATGTCGATATTGCCATCCTCGGTGCAGCGAACGACGACAACGCTCATGCCGGCCATCGCCGCACTCGCCGGATTGGTGCCATGCGCGGATGACGGAATCAGGCAGACCGTGCGGTGGCCTTCGCCGCGTGAGCGGTGATAGCCGCGAATGGCGAGCAGCCCGGCATACTCGCCCTGGCTGCCGGCATTGGGCTGCAGGGTTACCGCGTCGAAACCGGTTATCTCCGCCAGCCAGCCTTCCAGCTCGTCGATCATCGCGCGGTAGCCGGCCGAATGGCTTGCCGGGGCAAAAGGGTGCAGGTTGGCGATATCAGGCCAGCTTACCGGCATCATCTCGGCGGCGGCGTTGAGCTTCATGGTGCAGGAGCCGAGCGGGATCATGGCGCGGTCAAGCGCCAGGTCCTTGTCGGCCAGCCGACGCAGGAACCGCATCATTTCGGTTTCCGAACGGTTGTCGTGGAAGACGGGCTGCGTGAGAAACTCCTTGCCGCGCGGCTGTCCGGGCATGCTGCTGCCGGCAGCGGCGCCCGCCTTGGCGCCGAACAGCGCCGCGATCGCGTCCAGATCGGCATCGGTCGAGGTCTCATCGAAGCTGATGCCGATGTGGTCGGCGTCGATGACGCGCAGTAATCGGCCGGTCTTTTCAGCAGCGGCGGCGATTGCGCCGGCTTTGCCTTTCACTCCCACCGTCACGGTGTCAAAGCGGCTTGCGCCAAGCACCGAAACGCCTGCTGCCTTGAGACCGGCAGCCAGCCGGTTAGCCAATTCATGGGTTCGGCCGGCAATCGCCTGGAGCCCGGCGGGGCCGTGCCAGATCGCATAGGCCGTCGCCATGTTGGCGAGCAGCGCCTGCGCGGTGCAGATGTTGGATGTCGCCTTGTCGCGGCGGATATGCTGTTCGCGCGTCTGGAGCGCAAGGCGATAGCCGGGGCGGCCCTTGCTGTCGGTCGATTGACCGACAAGGCGGCCGGGCATCAGCCGCGTCAGCCTGTCGGATACGGCGCAATAGGCGGCGTGCGGCCCGCCAAAGCCCATCGGCACGCCGAACCGCTGCATCGGGCCGACGGCGATGTCGGCGCCAAGCCTTGCCGGCGCGTCGGTCAGCGTCAGCCCGAGCGGATCGGCAATGAAGACGACCAGCGCGCCGATGGCACGGGCCTTCTCGATTGCCGCCTTGTGGTCGCCATAGACCCCAAACGTGTCGGGCCAGGAGACCAGCAGAGCGGCGGTATTGTCGTCGATGGTTTCGCCGTCGACCTCGATGCCGAGCGGTTCGGCGCGGGTGCGCACGACGTCGAGCGTCTGCGGATGCGGCGTGCCGGCCAGCGCCACTTTGGTCCGCTTGTCGCGATGATGGCGTAACGCAATGCCGACCGCCTCGGCCACCGCCGTCGCTTCATCGAGCAGCGAGGCAGACGCCACCGGCAGCCCGGTCAGCTCAGTGACCAGCGTCTGGAAATTGAACAGCATTTCGAGCCGGCCTTGGCTGATCTCGGCCTGGTAGGGCGTGTAAGCCGTATACCAGGCCGGATTCTCGAACAGGTTGCGCTGGATGACCGGCGGCACATGGACGCCGTGGTAGCCGGCGCCGATGAAGCTCTTCAGAACTGTATTTTTCGCCATTGTCGCTGAAAGCTCGGCCAGCGCCTCCGCTTCGCTCGCCGGGGCCGGCAAGGCCAGCGGCCGGTCGAGCCGGATCGATTTCGGCACAGCCTGGCTGATCAGCGTCTCAACCGAGGGAACACCAATCGTCGCCAGCATGGCTCTGACGTCATTGAGGCCGGGGCCGATATGGCGGGCCGAGAAGGAGTAGGGTGCTGCAGTCATCTTTCCTGGTCCTTCTATCAACCAATATGGGCTTTGTAGGCGGCCTCATCCAGGAGACCTTCGAGTTGGCTTTCATCGGCCAGCTTCATCTTCCACAGCCAGCCGTCGCTGGTTGCCGCCGAATTGACCAAAGACGGGTCCGACGAGAGCGAGGTGTTGGCCTCGGTGACCTCGCCGTCGACCGGTGCATAGACGTCCGATGCCGCCTTGACGGATTCGACCACCACGGCCGTATCGCCCTTGACCAGTTTTTTCCCAAGCTCCGGCAATTCGACGAAGACGAGATCGCCGAGCTGCTCCTGTGCGTAGTCGGTGATGCCGACGGTGGCGACACCGCCTTCGACGCGGAGCCATTCGTGATCTTCGGTGAAATAGGTTTTTGCCATGAGAAGGTTCATCCTTTGCGGTAGCGATGCGGCGTGAAGGGCAGGGGATTGATATCGACCGGGATTTTCGTCCCGCGAACGTCGGCGAAGAGTTTTGTGCCAGGTTTGGCCAGCGCTGTCAGGACGTAGCCCATGGCGACCGGATGGGTGGCCGAGGGGCCGAAGCCGCCGGAGGTGACGTGGCCGGCGGGATCGCCGTCGGCGTCGAAAAGGGCAGCGCCGGTGCGCACCGGCTGGCGGCCTTCCGGCTTCAGGCCGACGCGTTTCTGCGCCGGGCCGCGCTCCAGGATTGCACGCAATGCGTCGGCGCCGATGAAAGCGCCAGAGGCGCGAACCTCCTTTGGGATCGCCCACATCAGCCCGGCGCTGGCCGGGTCGATCTCAGGCGTGATGTCCAGTCCGTGCAGGCACAGCCCTGCTTCGAGCCGCAGGCTGTCGCGGGCGGCCAGCCCAACCCACATCACGCGCTCGTCCACGAGCAGTTTGGCGACGAGATTTCGCGCGTCCGCTTCCGGCAGGCCGATCTCGAAACCGTCTTCACCGGTATAGCCCGACCGGCTCATGAACCAGTTCTCGCGGGGCTCAAAGCCGTGCATGAACAGCAGCGATCCGGTTTCGATGCCGCCGCGGGATAGGGCGGCCCAGGCTTCAGGCCCCTGGATCGCCAGGAAGACGCGGTCGAGTGCGTCCACCTTTGCGTCAAAATCCATGGCAAGGGCGCGCAGGTGCTTTTCGTCGGCTTCGGCATTGCCGGCATTGGCGACGACCATGAAGCGTGCCTGGCCGAGCCGGGTGACGATCAGATCGTCGAGGATGCCGGCGGCTTCATTGAGAAGGAACGTGTATTTGGACTGGGAAATCTCAAGCGCGCCGGCGTCTAACGGGCAGGCTCGGTTCAGAAGTGCGACGGTGCCCGAGCCACTGATCTCGAACAGCTTCATGTGCGAGATGTCGAACAGCCCTGCATGTTCGCGGGCATGAAGGTGCTCCTTCATCACGCCGGCCGGATAGGTCAGCGGCATCGACCAGCCGGCGAACGCGCCAAAGCGCGCACCGGCGGCCACGTGCAGGTCTTCGAGGGGAAGGTGTTTGGTGTCGTCGCCCGTCATGTCATCTCCAGAGTCGCACGCAATCGGCCGCGAATGGCGACCAGTCCGTGCCCCTCTGTCTGAAGCCTGAGAGACTCGCGCCCCGTAACTCTGTCGGCAGCGCTTACACCTTCGGCGCGGGGGCAAGCCCCGACTTTCCAGAGTGTCTTTCCCGTCTACGGTTCTTTTGCCTGAGAGATTTCGGGCGATTTCCCCTTCGGCGGCAGCTCTCGCTGCTCTCTCCCGCAAACAGGTAGGACTCAATTTGAGCCCTCGACTCTTCATCCATAGCCTGTGGGCGACACCTTGTCACCTGCCAGCGACACCTTACCGACAAGTCTTCGCTAACCACGCGGTTTGCCGGTTTCTCAAGACACTGCCGGTATATGGGTCCAAACGACGTTTGGACGGGGAACGAAAATGGGCGGATTGATCATGACCTCGAAGGACCGCATCACGGCCGAGGATGTCGTCATGCTGCGTCGCGAAGTGTTCGGCGATGGTGTGGTGACGCGCGGCGAGGCCGAGGCGCTGTTTGCGCTCGACGCAACGGCCAAGCACAAATGCGCGGAATGGCCGGACTTTTTCATCGAAGCCGTCACCGAGTTCATCGTTCATCAGGAAAAGCCGGCGGGCTATATCTCGCAGGAAAATGCCGACTGGCTGGTCCGAGCGATTTCGCGCGACGGCATGGTCGACAGCTGGACCGAACTCGAATTGCTGGTGCATGTGCTGGAAAGGGCGAAATCCTCGCCGAACGGGCTTTGCGCCTATGCGCTGGAGCAGGTCGCCCATGCCGTCATCGACGGCAAGGGGCCACTGATGCACGGCGGCAAGCTGGTTCCTGGCCTGATCGCCAAAGCCGAGGTTGAGCTTCTGCGCCGCATTCTCTACGCCCATGGCGGCGACGGCAACATTGCGATCACTCGCGCCGAGGCCGAGATGCTATTCAAGATCAACGAGCGGACCGCGGCGGTCCACAATGACCCATCCTGGAACGATCTCTTCGTCAAGGCGATCGCCAATTTCGTCATGTGCTCGGCCGGCTACGAAGCGCCGGTACGCGACGTGGCGCTGCGCCGGGATTCTTTCCTGGATCAGGCCGATCCGGAGATCGGCGGCTTCTTCGGCCGCATGGTATCGGGCGGTCTCGCCGGCATCATGGAAGCCTATAGCGCGCCGGGTGATATCGAATCCGAATGGGAATCGAAGAACAAGGCAGCCGAGGCGCTGGCCCGCCGCGCCGAAACCATCGACGCCAGCGAGGCGAAGTGGCTGGCCGAGCGCATTGGCAGCGACCGGCCGCTGCATGAGAACGAGCGCGCGCTGCTGACACTCATCAAACATGCCTCGCCGGAAATCCATCCGGTGCTCAAGCCGCTGATCGACAAGGTCGCTTGAGCAAAAAGCGCTAAAACACTGATCGGAAATGGCGGAGCTATGGCCTCAGATGCCGCCGTACCAGTCGTAGCCATTGTCCTCCCAGTAGCCGCCCTTGCCGCCGCCGATAGCGGCGAAACTGTCGACCAGCTCGATCTTGCGGAGATATTTCGGCATTTTGTAGCCGATCTGGCGCTCGACGCGGACACGCAGCGGCGCGCCGTTCTCGACCGGCAGCGGCTTGCCGTTCAAGCCATAGGCAAGGATCGTCTGCGGGTGACGGGCATCGATCAGGTCGATCGACCCGTAATATTTGATGTCGCCGGACAGGCTGCGGTCGATCGTGTCGAGGCAATGGAACATCACGTAGCGCGCCTGCGGCTTGACCACCGCCTGATCCAGCACCAGCGACAACGGCGTGCCGGTCCATTTGGCGATGCAACTCCAGCCTTCGACGCAGTCGTGGCGGGTGATCTGGGTGCGGCTTGGCATGTTCATCAGCTGCTCGCGGGTCAGCGACAGCGGCTTTTCGACAAGGCCGGAAACCTCGAGCCGCCAGTCGGCGAAATTGTTGGCGAGCAGACCCTTGTAGACATCGTCGTCCGGCGCGGTGACGCCGTTCGGCCGCTGCGGCTGGCGAATGTCGGCTTCGGTGAATTCCGGCGCCAGCGAATCGCCGGCGAGCAGACGTTGCGCGCGCCACGTCAGTCCGTTGGCGGCTTCGAGGAAGCTGCGCAGGCCGTCGCCGACGCGAAGCTGGCTGTCGAAGGCATCGCAACCCGACAGCATGATACCGGAGACGCCGAGGCTGGCCGAGGTCAGGAATTTCCTGCGGCTGATCACAAACTTCGCCATCTCACGCACTCCTTTCCGGCGCCTTGCCGCGATGCGCCGGCGGATCGGTTCGGTACCAGCCGGTGATGATGGAACGCAGCTCGTTGATCGGGCCGGCGGCGAAGATCATCAGCATATGGATGATGAAGAAGGCGACGAGCAGCAGCATTACAATGAAATGAATGGTCCGCGCCGTCTGCCGTCCGCCGAGCAGATCGTTGAGGAACGGCAGCGCCGCGTTCATGCTCGGCGACATGGCAAGGCCGGTGATGATCATCAGCGGCAGCAGCACGAACATTACGCCGCCATAGGCCATCTTCTGCAGCGTGTTGTATTCGCGCGTGTGACGGAACTTGAGCCTGGCATGATCGACGATGTCTCGCGGCAAACGCCTGAGATCGTCGATGCGCGGGGCCAGATCGCGGCGCAGATGGCCGTTGACCAGGCTGGCGACCAGCCACACGACCAGTGTCGTGGTCAGTATCCAGGCGAAGAAGAAATGGACAACGCGGGCGGTGCCGAGGTCATAATAAGAGGGGATCGTCGCCCAGGACGGGAAGGCGCGGGACGTCTCCCGACCCGCCGGCCCCGACCAGCCGAGCACACCGGTTGTGTCGAAGCGTTTGCCGAAGATTTCGGTGTAGCCGCGCGGGCCGTTTGCGGTGTTCTCGGCGCCAATGGCGAAGACGGTGTTGTTGTACGCAAATCCCGACTCCTTGCCGATATAGAGCTGTGGGCGGGCGTTGAAGATCTGCAGGCCGGAAAGCAGCATGAAGAACAGCGAGATGGCCCAGAGCCAGTGCGTCAGCCGCGTCCAGCGCGACTGCCGGTAGATCAGCGTCGCATCCTTCGGGAGGGCAGTATCTGGCCCGACGGTGGATTGGCTCCTGGCAACCGATTCCATTCTTTCGCGTCCTCCCGGCCGTTCAGTCGGCCTTTCCGATCGTTCTCCTCCCAATACGTTGCCAGCCAAAGCGATGTTTCATCCGATCACGGAATTATTACGAGCTGCCCGATACTACCGGCTCCCGAGACTGACGGCGAGGTTGACCGCTGCGGCGACGATCACTGTATTGAAAAAGAACGACAGGATCGAATGCAAAAGCACGATGTGACGCATTTGCGTGGTCGAGACCGCGGTATCGGAGGTCTGCGAGGTCATCCCGACGGTGGTCGAGAAGTAGAGGAAGTCCCAGCCGTCCGGCCGTTCCTTACCGGCAAATACGAGACCGCCGACCGGCTTTTTCTGTTTCGCTTTGCTGCCGGGGTTGGTCTCTTCATCGTTGACCCAGTAAACATGCGCGTAGTGCAGCGCTGTCATGGCGTGGATGGTGAACCAGCCGAGCGGGATCGACAGCAGCGCGAAGGTGAGTTCGACAGGGTGCGCGCTGCCCTCCCGATTGATCAATTGGAACAGCGAGATGATGGCGACGGTGACGACAATCAGCGTCACCGCAAAGATGACCAGCACCGGCTGGTCGGTGGCCCGCGCGTTCTTGCTCAGATAGCGGTCGGTGAGCAGCGGCATCTGGGCGACGACGATGACGGTGTAGGCGGCGAAAAACGCATTGGCGCCGATCGAAAGGGCCAGCGGAGTGCGCAAGACCAGCGCGATCGCCAGTGCCACTACACCGATGCAGGCCGACACCGCGAACTGCATGTGGCGGTGCAGTGGTTTCTTCAGGGGCAGCTCGGTCGTCATGGCCCGGCCTCTGATGGCGGTCCGTCTTCTACGGTGCCGAGCGTCCTTTCGGACGCGAAAGGACACTGTAACACTTTTGAAATCTGCGCATGATCCTTTCCGAACCGAAGGTGGCGAAGCAAAAAATCGATTCCGATTTGCGGCGTGCGTTAGAAAACCCCGCCGATCCCAATGCCGCCGCTGATGTCGGGCGGAGGTGCAACCGGGCGCGAGGATTGCTGCTGCGACCTTGCGGCTTTTCGGTTGCCCGCCCCCTTGCGCGCCGGAGCCGCCTCTGATGCCACCTTCGCCGGCTTGATCTTCCGCACGACCACCGGATCCTTGCAAACCCGCCCGGAGTGCAGGAACAGGTCACTCAGGAGTTCAACCGTAGGCTCGGTCGCAGATGCGGTTCTCGCGGTGTTTTTGTAGTAGTTGGCGAGCGCGCGCACGGAGCCCTTGCCCCAACTTCCGTCCACTGTCATCCGATAGCAGCCCAAACGTCGCAATTCGGTCTGGATGCTGCGCGCGAGATCGGTCGCTTTTTGGGAATCCGTTTCAGTCGCCGAAGTACCGACGATCAGCGCTTCAAGTCCGGAGACGATGCTCTGCCTGGCCCCCTCGAGGCTGGCGACCTGCGTGCCGGCGGGCTTGGCCGCAGCGTCGGGTAAGGGCGAAACCTCGACCGAACGCAATGTCTGGCCAACGATCAGCACGGCCGTCTGCAGGTCGTTGGAAGCGAGCTCGACCTTCAACCTCTCCTTGGCGGCAGGATCGGCCAGGATGCGCGACAGGCTGGCGCTGAGCTGGGCCGGGTCGAGCACTTGCTGCTCGGTGAAGTAAAACTGCTCGCGAAGGTTCGACTGATCCCACGGAACCTGACGCCCGATGGTGATTGCCTCTGTCTCGTTGCGCACCCGGATCATCATATCCGAAATGCTGAGCCCGGGAATTTCGACGTTCTTCAACAATGCCGTGGTGAAGGGGCTGTTGTCGCCCGAGCCGTCGACAGCAACGTTGCCAGGCTGTGTTGCAAAGGCAATGAACGTGTTTTCACCGACTTCGATCTGCGCGAGGCCGTCCATGGCGCTGGGGCCTTTGCCCATCGGGTTGTTACGACAGGCATCAAGAAACACGAAGGTCTGCCTTTCACGGCTGGCAAATCTCGAAATCACATCGTTGAGCTTGACCGCGCCCGCGATCAACTCCTGCAGGTTCTCGGCGTTGGGCGTATCGACCGGCAGAAGATAGTTCTCGCCCCCGAGTTGCACGCCGTGGCCAGCGTAGAAGATGAGGACAGCGCTGGCGCCTGCCAACTTGCCCTCGGCTTGTTTGAAAAGCTCGGTGAACCCGTCGGACGACAGGTTGGTTGCCGTTAGCACATCGAATTTCAGCCTCTTCAGGCTTTCAGAAAATCTGGTCGCGTCGTTTGCAGCATTGGCCAGATGCGGGAGACGGGCGCTCCGGTAGTCGGAGTTGCCGATGACGATCGCGAGCCGCTTGCCTGGCTGTGGCGACTGGCCTTCCTCGACCGCGGCTCGAACGCCGAGGGATCCGAAAAGGGAAACCAGCAGGACCACAGCAATGCGCAGGAGAAGACGGTAGCTCATGGCAAGGGCTCGTTTCGGCGCGTGACATCTTCAAGTCGCCGAAGTGTCCGCCCGACCGAAGACCGCCGCAATTTTTACACCAGAACCCAAATCAAAGGAAGCGTAAGGCGCAACCCAGCCTTCGATCTGGCCGAGCTCGGTTTCTAGAGATGCCGTGGGGTCCAGCCGGACGATAGCCGCCGCAACCATTTCGGCCCGCCGGAAGCCAGCGGTCCAGACGAAATCATATCCACGCCAGAGATAATTTGTTATGCTCCTACCAGCGCTGGCGTAGTGTTGCACCCGCATCTACTGCAGTCAGTGATGTTTTTCATAGTTCAACTGCGCATTGCATGTCCTGATATTTAAGCCAGACGACACAAGTAGCAGGGGAAGGGGACAATGAAAGGCAAGAATTGGCGTTTGCGCCTGTGCGCGAGCTCAATTTCGATTGGCGTTGCGTTGGTTTTCCTGCCTTCGAAGGCAAGCGCCTGTATCGAAGTCGAAAGTGAAGGCCCCCCTCTGCAGACGGACTGCTACGTCGGCGTGACCGTCAATAGCGCGATTGTCGACACGTCCCTGGATGCGCTTCTCAAATTGTCCGACGACATCATCCAGGCGGATGTCGGCCCCGCAAGCGCAGCTCCGCCGGCCCAGTCTCCACCGTTCGGCGTGTTCGCTTCCGGCCAGTTGGCCCACACGCAGCATGACGGCTTCACCGTTTCGGACGATTTTGACGTCTTTGACGGACCGAGCTTCGATGTCGATGAATTCTCCGCTGCCGTCAGTGTCGACGTCAATGCGGCAAAGCATTTCGGATTCGACAGCGAGCACGGATTGAACCTGGGGCTGTTCGGCGGTTATGCCTCGGCTGACGTCAATGTCGACGTTTTTGGTGTCGGTGACGCGACCAACAACAGCGGCATGTTCGGCGGCTATGGGCTTTATCGTAAAGGCACCAGCTATGCTCTTGTGGCCGCCTCGGCGTTCCTGGGCAACACGGACGTCAAGGGAAATGACGGCAGCTACGACACGCAAGGCTACGCGATAACAGGGTCGATCGGCCGCATCTTCAACTTGACCGATCGCGTGCGTTTCGATCTTCGTGGCGGGCTGTTGGGCGTTACCTTTACCGGCGACGCATACACGGACGACACCGGCACTGAATTTGGAAAGAGCCGTTTATCGTTTGGCGCGATCAAGTTCGACCCTGGGGTTTACGCCGATTACCAGCTCGGAAACGGCGTGGTCATCAGCCCCTATGCGCGCGCCGATCTGCAGCAGCGTTTCGGCTATTCGAACACGGCAAGCGTTTCTGGTCTGAAGAGCGATTTTGAGGATGCGGACTTCTCGGTGGCGCTGTCCTCCGGCTTCAATCTGAAGATGTCTTCATCGACAACCGTCAGCACTGAAATTCGCAGCAAATGGTCCGAGGACAGTTCAACCGTCAGCGGCAAGCTGGGCCTCAAGATCGCGTTCTAATCCGGTGCGGCGGATTTCAACGCACGCCGCAAGATGCGGTCGAGCTCGCCGAGAAAACGCGAGCGGTCCTGCGGCGCGAAACTGGCATTGTAGCCCTTGCTTTCGCCGGTCTCGCGCAGATGCTGCTTGAGGTCGCGCATCGCCACCGCCATGCCGATCGTTTCCGGCGTGAACGGGCGCCCGGTCGGCCCAAGCACATGGGCGCCGAGCGCCACCGTGCGGGCGGCAAGCGGGATATCTGATGTCACAACGATGTCGTTGGGCTTGGCATTGTCGACGATCCAGTCGTCAGCCGCGTCGGCGCCCTTGGACACGACGACGTTGCGGATCATCGGGTCACGTGACGGGCGCAGGCCGCCATTGGAGACGAAGGTGACGACGACGCCATGGCGCTCGGCGACTTTCTCGACCTCGGCCTTCACCGGGCAGGCATCGGCGTCGACGTAAACGGCGGGTGCGGACATGGTTCATTCCAACGCGTATGAAGCCGGGCGATTTCGCCAAGCCCCGTCGATGATATTCGAGTGGTCGCTATCCCCGCAACGCTCCGGACCTGTTGGTGGGGCTCGCTTTCTGCAACGCTGGAGATAGGCGAAATCCTTTGCGAAGGCGTCTTTCTCCCCGTCACTATACGGGGAGAAATGCCCGGCAGGGCAATGAGGGGCAGCGCAAACCTGAAGCGATTGCCTTGCTTCTTCGCGGTCCAAGTCGCGGTATCAGCGGCTGGTGGTTCTCGTCAGTAAACCACCACGCTCCTGATGCTCTTGCCCTCGTGCATCAGATCAAAACCCTTGTTGATGTCCTCCAGCTTCAGCGTGTGGGTGATCATCGGGTCGATCTCGATCTTGCCGTCCATGTACCAGTCGACGATCTTTGGCACGTCGGTGCGGCCGCGCGCGCCGCCGAAGGCGGTGCCCATCCAGGTGCGTCCGGTGACGAGCTGGAACGGCCGCGTCGAGATCTCCTGGCCGGCGCCGGCAACGCCGATGACGACCGA
Source organism: Mesorhizobium sp. WSM4840 (assembly GCF_055811755.1). NCBI lineage: Bacteria > Pseudomonadati > Pseudomonadota > Alphaproteobacteria > Hyphomicrobiales > Phyllobacteriaceae > Mesorhizobium > Mesorhizobium sp. WSM4840. The sequence continues at coordinate 43,880 of NZ_JBVVQD010000030.1, read as the reverse complement.
CTTGCCCCAGCCGCGATGCGATGCCTCAAGCGCCTGCCGCATCACCTTGGTGCTGCCCGTGCAGTCGAACGTATAGTCGGCGCCGCCGATCTGGTCGGCGCCGCGCTTGGTCATGTTGACGAGATAGGGCACGATGTCGCCGTCGATCTCCTTCGGATTGACGAAATGCGTCATGCCGAATTTCTCGCCCCATTCCTTCTTGTCGTTGTTCAGGTCGACGCCGATGATCATGTCGGCGCCGGCGAGGCGCAGCCCCTGGATGACGTTGAGGCCGATGCCGCCGAGACCGAAGACGGCGGCCGTGGCGCCGATCTCGACTTTTGCAGTGTTGATCACCGCGCCAATGCCGGTGGTGACGCCGCAGCCGATGTAGCAGATCTTGTCGAAGGGTGCGTCGGGATTGACCTTGGCCAGCGCGATCTCGGGCAGCACGGTGAAGTTGGAGAAGGTCGAGCAGCCCATATAGTGGAAGATCTTGTCCTTGCCGATCGAGAAGCGCGACGAGCCGTCCGGCATCAGGCCTTGCCCCTGCGTGGCCCGGATCGCGGTGCACAGATTGGTTTTTCTGGACAGGCAGGACGGACATTGCCGGCATTCCGGCGTGTAGAGCGGGATGACGTGGTCACCCTTCTTGACCGAGGTGACGCCCTTGCCGACATCGACGACAATGCCTGCACCCTCATGGCCGAGGATCGCCGGAAAGATGCCTTCGGGATCGGCGCCCGACAGCGTGAATTCGTCGGTGTGGCAGATGCCGGTCGCCTTGATTTCGACCAGCACCTCGCCGTCGCGCGGTCCGTCGAGGTCGACCTCCAGGATTTCCAGCGGCTTTCCGGCGGCGACAGCGACAGCGGCACGGGTTTTCATCGGGGCTCTCCTCTCAGGGGCAAGTCTGCAATCGGGGCCGAGCATTAGCGTATCTGCAGGTTCTGGACTATGGGACGAATTGACAGTTCGTTGCCGGGTTTTGGCCGGCGCCGGACGACTTGCGCCCGGGGATATGCGCCAACTTGCCTTGACCGGCCGGGCGAAGCCCATAAAAGAAAGGCAGCCGAGGGAACGCAACCCGCATGTTCACAAAAATCCTGGTCGCCAATCGTGGCGAGATCGCCTGCCGCGTCATCAAGACGGCGCGCAAGATGGGCATTGCCACCGTGGCGGTCTATTCGGATGCCGATCGCGACGCCGTGCATGTCGAGATGGCCGACGAGGCTGTGCATATCGGGCCTTCGCCGGCCGCTGAGAGCTATCTGGTGCCGGAGAGGATCATCGCTGCCTGCAAGGCGACAGGTGCTGAAGCCGTGCATCCCGGCTACGGGTTTTTGTCCGAACGCGCATCCTTCTGCGAGGCGCTGGAGAAGGAGGGCATCGTCTTCATCGGCCCGAAATCCAGAGCGATCAGGGCGATGGGCGACAAGATCGAGTCGAAGAAATTCGCCAATGCAGCCAAAGTCAGCACGGTGCCGGGCTGGCTCGGCGTCATCGAGAATGCTGGTCATGCCGAGAAAATAGCCGGCGAGATCGGCTACCCCGTGATGATCAAGGCCTCGGCCGGCGGCGGCGGCAAGGGCATGCGCATCGCCTGGAGCAAGGCCGAGGTGCGCGACGGGTTCGACCGGGCGCGGTCGGAGGCCAAAAGCTCGTTCGGCGACGACCGCGTCTTCATCGAGAAGTTCGTGGTCGATCCGCGCCACATCGAGATCCAGGTGCTGGCCGACGCGCATGGCAACGCGCTTTATCTCGGCGAGCGCGAATGCTCGATCCAGCGCCGCAACCAGAAGATCGTCGAAGAGGCGCCTTCGCCCTTCCTCGACGCCAAGACCCGGAAAGCCATGGGCGAGCAGTCGGTGGCGCTGGCGAGGGCGGTCGACTATCAGAGCGCCGGCACGGTCGAGTTCATCGTCGACAGCGAAAAGACCTTCTATTTCCTTGAAATGAATACGCGATTGCAGGTCGAGCACCCGGTAACCGAGCTCATCACCGGCATCGATCTGGTCGAGCAGATGATCCGCATTGCTGCCGGCGAAAAGCTCGTCATCAAGCAAAGCGACGTCAAGCTGAACGGCTGGGCGGTGGAAAGCCGGCTCTACGCCGAGGACCCGTATCGCAATTTCCTGCCGTCGATCGGCCGGCTGACGAGATACCGGCCACCGGAAGAGGGACGGTTCGGCGAAATCGTCGTCCGCAACGATACCGGCGTCACCGAAGGTTCGGAAATCTCGATGTTCTATGATCCGATGGTCGCCAAGCTGTGCACCTGGGCGCCTACTCGGATCGCGGCAATAGACGCCATGTCCGTGGCGCTCGACAGCTTCGTCGTCGACGGCATCGAGCATAACATGCCGTTCCTGGCGGCGCTGATGCAGCATCCGCGCTGGCGGGAAGGGCTGATATCGACCGCCTTCATATCAGAGGAATATCCTGATGGCTTCGCGCCGATCGTGCCTGATAGCGAGGAGAAGGCGGTGCTGGCAGCGATCGCCACCGCGGTCGAACTGCTGCGCCGCGATCGGCTCGACCGGCTGGGCGGGCGGCTGGCGCCGCATTCGGGTGTCCTGAAACGCGACTGGGTGGTCAAGATCGGTGGGGATTACCTTTCGGCCTCGGTTATCGAAGGTATGATCTCCATTCCGATGGAGTTCGGTCTGTCGATCGACGGCGGCAAGGCGCTGACGGTAGCCTCCGACTGGCGTCCGGGCGATCTCATCTGGCGCGGCACGGTCGGCGACCGAAGAATCGCGGCGCAGATCAGGCCGGTACCGAACGGGCTTCGCATCGCCTGGAAAGGCATGTCGGTGACCGCACGCGCCATGCTGCCGCGCATCGCCGAGCTCGAAAGGCTGATGCCGGAAAAAGTGGCGCCTGACACCTCGAAGATGCTGCTCTGCCCGATGCCCGGCCTCGTCGTGTCGATCGCCGTTGCCGAAGGGCAGGAGGTCAAGACCGGCGAGACGCTGGCGGTGGTCGAGGCGATGAAGATGGAAAACGTGCTGCGCGCCGAGCGCGATCTCACCGTTTCGAAACTCAGGGCAAAACCGGGCGACAGTCTCGCCGTCGACGCGGTGATCATGGAATTCGCGTGAGGCTGAAAACAAAAAAACGGCCTCGGCGGCGGATCATTGGCGCAACATAACTGCCGTCACTTGTCAAGTTGAGCCACTGGCAGCTACAAGGCAATCGCCTTAGGTTTGCGCTGCCCCTCATTGCCCTGCCGGGCATTTCTCCCCGTATAGGGACGGGGAGAAAGCTGCCTTTCAAAGGATTTCGCCAATCACCAGCGTTTGCAGAATGGGTGCCAAGGTTGCGACCAGCCCCTTCGCCCCGTCACTATACGGGGAGAAGGGTGTCGGCCGGCGGATGAGGGACGGTGCCACAATTGGCCGGTCGAGCGCCCGCTCTCGCTGGACTCGCATCGTCCGGTGCCGGACAATACGTCTTCATCGACTGAGTCCTTTCAAGCGGCGCTAAAAACCATGGCGAATGAGACACTTCCACGCGACCCGTTGCTACGTGAGGCCTTTGTCAAGGCGTCGCGGCCGGAACTGCCGGCGCGGCCGTTCATTCATCTGCGCGTGCATTCGGCCTATTCGCTGCTCGAAGGCGCATTGCAGCTCGGCACGGTCGTCGGCCATGCGGTGAGGGATGACGCCCCGGCCATCGCCGTCACCGACACCAACAATCTGTTCGGCGCGCTCGAATTTGCGCAGAAGGCGGTGAAGGAGGGTATCCAGCCGATCATCGGCTGCCAGACCGCTCTCGCCTTTTCCGGTGAAGCCAGCGACAGCCAGCGCGACCGCAGGCGGCAAGGCCCGGAGATGCGGCCGGTGGTTTTGATCGCTGCGACCGAGGCCGGCTACAGCAATCTGGTCAGGCTGGTCAGCCGGGTCTATTTGGAAACGCCGCCCGGCGAGGCCGTGCATCTGACGACCGAGATGCTGCAAGGCCATTGCGACGGCCTGATCTGTCTCAGCGGCGGGCCGCGCGGCCCGATCGGCAATGCCTTGAAGGAGGATCGCCGCGATCTCGCCGAGACGCGGCTTTTGGCGCTCAAAGCGCTGTTCGGCGACCGGCTCTATGTCGAGCTCGAGCGGGTTTCCGGTTATGACCGGGCCATCGAGAAATCGTCAGTCGATCTCGCCTATACCAACGACTTGCCGCTGGTCGCCACCAATGAGGCGTTTTTCTCCTCACGCGACGACTATGAGGCGCATGACGCGCTGATCGCCATCGCCGAAGGTTCGGTCGTCGCCGTCGACAATCGCCGCCGCCTGTCGCCCGACAACTTTCTGAGGAGCCAGGCTGACATGGCGAGGCTGTTCGCCGATCTGCCGGAAGCGATCGACAACACCGTCGAGATCGCGCTGCGCTGCTCCTACTATCCCAAGACCCGCAATCCGATCCTGCCGCGCTTTGCCGGCGGCGATGTCGCCGACGCTGATGCGGCGGTGAAGGCGGAGGCGCAGGAGCTTGCCAGACAGGCGCATGAAGGGCTGGAGGCGCGGCTCGCGGCGCACGGTCTGGCCCCTGGCTACACAGTCGAACAATACCGCGAACGGTTGGAGTTCGAACTCGGCATTATCGAGAAGATGAAGTTCCCCGGCTATTTCCTGATCGTTGCCGACTTCATCAAATGGGCGAAGGCGCAAGGCATTCCGGTCGGTCCGGGCCGCGGTTCGGGCGCCGGCTCGCTGGTTGCATATTCGACGACCATCACCGACATCGATCCGCTGCGCTTCTCGCTGCTGTTCGAGCGCTTCCTCAATCCAGACCGCGTGTCGATGCCCGACTTCGACATCGATTTCTGCCAGGACCGGCGCGAGGAGGTCATCCACTACGTCCAACAGAAATACGGACGCGACCAGGTCGGCCAGATCATCACCTTCGGCACGCTGCAGGCCCGCGCGGTGCTGCGCGATGTCGGCCGCGTGCTGCAGATGCCCTATGGCCAGGTCGACAAGCTCTCTAAGATGGTGCCGTCGAACCCGGCCAATCCGGTCAAGCTCGCCGACGCCATCGCCAACGAGCCGCGCTTTGCCGAAGAGGCCGAACGGGAGCCGATCGTCCAGACGCTGCTCGACATGGCCCAGAAGCTGGAAGGGCTCTACCGCCACGCCTCGACGCACGCCGCCGGCATCGTCATCGGCGACCGGCCGCTATGGGAGCTGGTGCCGATGTATCGCGACCCGCGCTCCGACATGCCGGTCACCCAGTTCAACATGAAGTATGTCGAGCAGGCCGGGCTGGTGAAGTTCGACTTCCTCGGCCTGAAGACGCTGACGGTGCTGGAGACCGCGGTCAAGCTGATCCGCCGCCGCGGCATCGAGATCGATCTCGCCCACATTCCGCTCGATGACCCCGACACCTACGCCATGCTGTCGCGCGGCGAAGTGGTCGGCGTGTTCCAGGTGGAAAGTGCCGGCATGCGCAAGGCGCTGATCGGTATGCGGCCCGACTGCATCGAGGACATCATCGCGCTGGTCGCGCTTTACCGGCCGGGACCGATGGAGAACATCCCGACCTACAACGCCAGAAAGCATGGCGAGGAGGAGATGGCGTCGATCCATCCGAAAATCGACCATCTGGTGAAGGAGACGCAAGGCGTCATCGTCTACCAGGAGCAGGTGATGCAGATCGCGCAGGAGCTTGCCGGCTATTCGCTCGGCGAAGCCGATCTGCTGCGCCGCGCCATGGGCAAGAAGATCCGCGCCGAGATGGACAAGCAGCGCGAACGCTTCGTTTCGGGCGCGGTTGAACGTGGCGTCGGCAAGCCGCAAGCCGACTTCATTTTCGACCTGCTGGCAAAGTTCGCCGACTACGGTTTCAACAAGTCGCATGCCGCCGCCTATGCAGTCGTCTCCTACCAGACGGCCTATCTGAAGGCGCACTACCCGGTCGAGTTCCTGGCCGCGTCGATGACGCTCGACATGGGCAACACCGACAAGCTCGCCGATTTCCGCCAGGATGCGCTGCGCCTCGGCATCGATGTCGTGGCGCCGTCGGTAATGACCAGCTTCCGCGCCTTCGAGGTCGGCGAGAACCGAATCTTCTATTCGCTGGCCGCGCTCAAGGGCGTCGGCGACGCGGCGGTCGAGCACATCGTCGCCATGCGCGGCGAAAAACCGTTCAAGAGCCTCGCCGATTTCTGCGAAAGGGTCGATCCGAAGATCGTCGGCAAGCGGGTCTTCGAAAGCCTGATCATGGCCGGCGCGCTCGACTGCTTCGGCCACGACCGCGCCGCGATGATGGCGGGCGTCGAGCGGATGATGGGGCTGGCGTCGCTGGCGCAGCAGAATGCAATGTCGGGCCAGCACGATATTTTTGGCGCCTCGCTCGGCGCGCAGTCGCAGGCGCTCAATCTGCCGGCGACCGACCCGTGGCTTGCCGCCGACCGCCTGCACCGTGAATTCCAGGTGGTCGGCTTCTATCTCTCGGCGCACCCGCTGGACGAATACAAGGCGGCGCTGCAGAAGATGCGGGTGCAGACCTGGGCCGAGTTCTCGGCCGCCGTCAAACGGGGTGCTGCCGCCGGGCGGCTTGCCGGCACCGTCACCACCAAGCAGGAGCGCAAGACGCGCACCGGCAACAAGATGGGCGTCGTGCAGTTTTCCGACACGTCGGGCCAGTATGAGGCGGTGCTGTTTTCCGAGGGGCTGGCGCAGTATCGCGACCTGCTCGAGCCCGGCCGTTCGGTGGTGATCACCGTTTCGGCCGAGGACAGGCCCGAAGGCGTCAACCTGCGCATCCAGACCGTGCAGTCTCTGGAAGACGAGGCAAGCCGTATCCAGAAGGCCTTGCGCATCTTTGTCAGGGATGACCGACCGGCGTCGGCGATTCAATCGCAGCTTACCCAGCGCGGCGACAGCCAGGTGAGTATTATCGTCATCAAGGATGAGGCGCAGGGCGAGGTCGAGATCGAACTGCCCAACCGTTACCGCGTCTCGCCACAGATCGCGTCGGCCATGCGCGCGGTGCCGGGCGTGGTGGAAGTGGAACTGGTGTGAGCTAACGACCGTATTCCGCCAGCCCGGTCGCATTGCCCGGTGACGATGCCGCTGGTATTGTGAGCTCGGCGGCCTGGGTCTTTTTGGCGGGCCAGGGGAGCTGGTCATGGATGAGCGGGATGCCGCTGCCGAACTCCAGAAAATGGTCAATGGGTTCCAGGTATCTCAGGCGATATGCGTCGCCGCCACGCTGGGTATTGCAGACCATCTCAAGGACGGAAAACGCACCAGCGGCGAACTGGCCGCGCTGACCAATACCCATCCGCAGGCGCTCTACCGGCTGCTGCGCGCCCTTGCTTCGGTCGGCGTGTTCCATGAAGCGGAAGACCGCTTCTTCTCACTGACCCCGGTTGGCGGCGCGTTGCGATCCGATGTTCAGCATTCGGTCGCGCCGTGGGCGATTCTGGCCGGACGGCCGTATTTCCGTCGGGCATGGAGCGATCTTCAGCACAGTGTCGGCACCGGCGAAAACGCCTTTCGCCACGCTCATGGCAAGGGCGTTTGGGAATACCGGGCGGAGCATCCGGAAGAGTCCGTCATCTTCGACCGGGCGATGACGGCCACGTCGCGTGGCGTCGCCGCTGCGGTGATCGCGGCCTATGACTTCCGGCCGTTCTCTGTCGTCATGGATGTCGGAGGCGGGCAGGGCGCGCTGCTTGCCGAAATCCTCCGCCGCAATCCCGGCCAGCGCGGCATTCTTTTCGATCAGCCGCAGGTCGTGACGAAGGCCGGCCCGGTCTTTGAGGCTGCGGGCGTGGCCGATCGCTGCGACATCGTCGCCGGCGATTTCTTCGTCTCGGTGCCCGAGGGCGCCGATGCGATCGTGCTTAAATGGATCCTGCATGACTGGGACGACGACACAAACATCCGGATCCTGAAAACCTGCCGCCGGGCGATGCGCCCAGAAGGCAAGCTGCTGGTGCTCGAGAGCATTCTGGCGGCGCCCAACGAAGGCGCCAGCGCAAAATTTGGCGATCTGAACATGCTGGTCATGCCGGGCGGGCAGGAGCGCACGGCGGAAGAATTCAGGTTGCTGCTTGCGGCGTCGGATTTTCGGGTCGCGAATATTGTTGAAGCCGGACCTCGCATCAGTGTCATCGAGGCGGAACCGGTCTGACTGCTTTCCGGGTCTGAAACTACCCGACGAAGGCGACTGAAATGCGAGACTAGAGCGCGGTTTTGGTGGAACCAAAACCGCGCTCTAGCTCTTTGCTTTAACGCATTTTGTCGGACGCCAAACGAAGACGTTTGGCTGCAAAATGCTACGACGCTGCCACTTCCGCTGGTTTGGTCGCTTTCTTCTGCAGATTGAGCAGATTGCCGAGCAGGATCAGCAAGGCTCCGCCGGCGGTGAAAGCGTCGATCTGCTCCTGATACAGCAGCCAGCCGATCAGCGCCGACAGCGGCACGCGCAAAAAGTCCATCGGCGAGATGACGGTTGCGTCGGCATAGGCGAGCGCGCGGGCCATGCAGAAATGCGACGACATGCCGGTGAAGGCGATCAGCAGGAGCCACGGCCACAGTTCGAGCGGCGGGTTGCGCCATTCGTAGAGCGCCGGGACAAGGCCGAGCATCGACTGGATGACCAGCATCCAGAAGATGATGGACACGACGCTGTCCGTCCGCGTCAGCGATTTGACCAGGACCACAGATATACCGAAGCAGACCGCGGCACCCAGCACGACAACATGTCCCGGATCGACGGCACCGACGCCCGGACGGACGATGATCACCACGCCGATCAGCCCGAGCACGATGGCCGCAAGTCTGGGCCGGCTTAGTCTTTCACCAAGAAAGCCGACCGCCAGAATGGCCGTCCAGATCGGCGTCGTGAATTCGATGGAGATCAGCACGGCCAGCGGGATCAGCGTCAAGGCGTAGAGCCATGCCGCCTGGCCGACATAATGGACGACGTTGCGGGCGATATGGGCCAAGGGGCGTTTGGTGTGCATCGCTGCAAAACCGCCCGACATCATCACCAGCGGCAGGAGGATGAAAAAGCCGATCACCGAGCGCAACTCCAACACCTGGAAGACATTGAGCTCGGCTGTCGTGGCGCGGCCGGCGACCGACATCGTCAGAAACGAAGCAATCGACAGCGCCATCCAGAATGCGGCCTTGGGGAGCGAGGGTGAGGGTGCCATGCGCGTATGTCGCAAGCCGCGACTTTGATCGCAACCGCTAGTCGGCGCATTCGGCTAGGCCAAAGGCGGCGCGATGCGAAAAGGTCATGTTGAAGACGGAACCTGCCGTGACGGAAGGCGTTGATCCTCAGTATTTGCCCGACCTTGGCAGGAAGTGTCTCCGATCTCAAGGAGGAGAGATTCGATGAAATCATTCGTGCGATTTCTATTTGCCGGCGGGCTGCTAGCTGCGGCCGGCGCGGCTCATGCCGACGAGGCAAATTTCCTCAGCTCGTTCCAGGGGAAATTCACCGGCAAGGGTACCGTCCAGGTAGACACCGATGCACCGACGGTGAATGTCTCGTGTAACTTCAATTCCGATGCAACCTCGACGTCATTGTCCCTGGACGGCAGCTGCCGCGGTCTTATCGTGGTGACGCGTGCCATCAGCGCGGATCTGAAGTCCAGCGGGACGAAGTACACCGGCGTTTATGTCGGATCCCGCACCGGGCCGGCACAGCTCAGCGGCAGGCGCTCGGGCAATGCGATCAATCTCGGCATCCGCTGGGCGAAGAATGTCAACGGTGATCGCAAGGCGCAAATGACGGTCGAGAAAACCAGCGGGAACGGCATGCGGCTGACGGTCACCGACCTCGATCCGAAGACCGGCGAGAAGGTGGTGACCAGCCGGATCGATCTGCGACGCAGCTGATCTTCTTGTCTGGCACGATCTTTTCCGAACCGAAGGCTCAGTCCTCGATCGGTTCGGGCGGGTAGGCGCCGCGGCCCTTGCCGAAAGTATAGCCGGTCTCCACCGCCTTGCGGCCGAACTTGTCGCGCAGCGTGTCGATGGCGCCTTCGGCCATGGCCCGCTTGCGCGACTGGATGTCGACGAGGTCGGGCGGATCGGCCTTTTCGTCGTCCGAGAGGTCGCTGACGCCGATGCCAAGCAGCCGGTATTTCGTGCCATCCGCTTCCTTGCGCAGCAGCTCGAGCCCGGTCGAAAAAATGCGGTCGGCCAGCCGTGTCGGGTCGCCGAGCTGGCGGTTGCGCGTGCGGGTCTTGAAATCCTGGGTCTTCAGCTTCAGCACGACGGTGCGCCCGGCGATGCCGGATTTCTTCAGCCGCCCCGAGACTTTTTCGGACAGCGCTCTCAGCACCGAAACCAATTCATCCAGGGACGCAATGTCGGTGTCGAAGGTGGTCTCCGCCGAGACGCTTTTCGCATCCTGGTCGGGATGGACGCGGCGCTCGTCCTCGCCGCGTGAAAGATGGTAGAGCCGGTCGCCCATCACGCCGTAGCGGCGCATCAGGTCATTGCGCTCCAAGCGCTGCAATTGGCCGATGGTGCGGATGCCGTCCCGTTCAAGCGTGGCGGCGAAAGCTTTTCCCACGCCCCAGATCAGCGTCACCGGCTGCCCGGCCAGGAATCCGGTCGCCTCGGCCTCACCGATCACCGAAAAGCCGCGCGGCTTGCGAAAGTCCGACGCCACCTTGGCCAGGAACTTGCAGTAGGAAAGGCCTGATGAAACGGTGATGCCGATCTCTTTCTCCACGCCGAGCGCGAAGCGCGCCAGCACAACCGCCGGTGGCAAGCCATGCAGGCGCTCGGTGCCGGCAAGGTCCAGAAACGCTTCGTCGATGGAGATCGGCTCGACCAGCGGCGTCAGCGCCTGCATCATGGCGCGCACCTCGCGGCCGACGCGACCATATTTTTCCATGTCCGGCGGGATGACGACCGCTTCCGGACAGGCTTCGAGCGCCTTGAACATCGGCATCGCCGAGCGCACCCCATGGATGCGGGCGATGTAGCAAGCGGTGGAGACGACGCCGCGCTTGCCGCCGCCGATGATCAACGGCCGGTCCTTCAGCGCCGGGTTGTCGCGCTTTTCGACCGCCGCATAAAACGCGTCGCAATCGATATGGGCGAGATGCAGCCGGTAGAGCTCCGGATGACGGGCAAGCCGTGGACTGCCGCAGCGTTCGCAGCGCCGTGCCTCGCTGCGCTGAAAGGTCAGGCAGTCGCGGCAAAAACCGTGATCGGGATTGTTGACAGGAGCCGCCATCGCTGCGAACATAAAGAGAACAAAGGCAATGGTACGTCAGGACGGACGCCACGACAAGGCGGTGGGCCGGGAGAGAGCTCGTGAATACGACCATAGCGCCGCTGGTGCCCGAGCTTTGGGCGGATTTCGAAGATCTGTTCGGTAAGCAAGGCGCCTGCTACGGCTGTTGGTGCACACATTTCCGGCTGTCGCCGGCAGTGCGCCGCGCCAGCAACCGGGAGCGCAACAAGGACCACATCAAGGCGCGGATCGAGGCCGGGCCGCCACCAGGCCTGCTGGCGTTCGAGGATGGCAAGGCGGTCGGATGGATGCAGATCGGCCCGCGCGCCGACGTGCCCGAATGGAACAATAAGGGCAGGGGGTCGGCGCCGGTCGATCCCGCCGACGCCACGGATCCGGGCGTCTGGGCGATCTCATGCTTCTTCATCCGCGTTAAGGCGCGCGGCAGGGGCGTGACGCACCGGCTGGTCGAAGGCGGCATCGAGTTTGCTCGCCAGAATGGCGCGCGGCTGGTCGAGGCGTGTCCGATCGACCTGTCGAAAGATTCGCGTTCGATCGGGCTGTTCGTCGGCTCGTCGCGGGTCTTCGAGAAAGCCGGCTTCGAGAGGCTGGTCGAGCGCAAGGCAGGCCGGCCGCTGATGCGACTGGTGCTTTGAGCCAGTGCCGCTGTGCGCGCCGCTGCCGCGGCGGTCGCTCGGCGGCGGCCAAACCGTCGCGGCCGGCCTGCATAGTCAGACAGTTGACGTCCAGCAGGAATAAATCCGCCTGCGGCCCGTTCCTCCTCGGATTTTTCCATGGAGGCTATCGATGTTTCATTTTTCCCAGACCACTCGCCCGATCCGGTTTGTCTGTCGGCCGGAAGATCATGGCGTCATCGCGCCGCCAGTGGCGGCCAAGACGGTCTTGCCGGACTGGTTCCGCAAATTGCCGGCAGTCGATGCGCAGCCCGCCGTCCCTTTGCCGTTGCAGGCGCCGGACCAGATCGTGGCGACCGGGCTGAGTTCGCCTGACGGCCGAAGACCGGCACCTCCTTCGCGGCGCCATTTGTTGCCGCCGCAGCGGCGTTGATGAAATCGGCAAACAGCAACGCCACCGCAGCCGACATTCATGACGCGCTCGGCAAGTCGGCGGAAGATCTCGGCGCGCCGGGAAAGGACGCCGTCTTCGGCTGGGGCCTGCTCAATGCCCGCGGGGCTTGCGTCGTCACGCCGAGGAAGGCGACGTGAAGCTTCACTGTTGATGCCGAAGGGACAGCCGGGGGCGCGAAGGATCACTACAAATCGGCTTCTAGCGCCAAGGAGGGATTGCACCTCGTCCGTTTCCGCTTACGGTTGCGGTTGGCGTTTTTGTCACAAGAATAGCAACGGAGATTCTGCGTGAACCGTGTTCTTCCGGCCGTCTTTGTCCTCGCGCTCAGCGCACCCGTCTTCGGCCAGACCGTTGACAACGAGGGTGCGAAGCAGCTCTCCGAAAATCTGTCCCGCTATATCGGCAGTAAGGCGAGCAGTCTCCTGAAGGTTTCCGTGGAAGGCGACGCTTACAAACTCGCTGTCGACGTCAAACCTGTCGTGGACCTGCTGGCGGCGCAGCATTCCTTCAAGTTCGACTTCAGCCCCTACGCATTGCTCGTCAAGCCGGGCAGCAACGGGACATGGAGCGTCTCGGCGGATGTGTCGCAAAGCGGTTCCTTCGAGTTCAAGGGGCCAGAGGGCCCGCAGAGCATGCAGTTCTCGATTACAGACGGCAAGTTTTCCGGCGTCTACGATCCCGAACTGGCAGCTTTCACCAGCGCCACACACTCGATGGCCGGAATGACGATGAATTCCCGGGACACCATGCAGCGCGCCAAGGTGAGTACCGGCGCCGGTACTGCCACCATGAACGCAACCAAAGCTGCTAATGGCGGCGTGGATTTCACCGCGACGCAGACGGTCGCCGATTTCGCCGAAGCACTTGATTTTGACGACCCCAAAAGCGGGTTGAAATTCCCGCTTACGATCAAATCACCGGAGCTGTCGGTGAATGCGACCGGCAAAGGCGTGCGGACAAAGCCGTTTCTCGATCTGCTGGCATTTGCCGTCGCCAATGAAGACGAGACCAAGCTGAAGGCCAACCAGGCGCAGCTCAAATCACTTTTGCTCGCCGCGCTGCCGCTGTGGGAGCGGATCGACGGCAGCTACGGATTGAAGGACGTTACTGTCGAAAGCCCGGTTGGACATTTCGGTGCGGCGGAGCTGGGCACCAGCTTCGGGTCCGACGGCATCGCCCAGAACGGAGCAATCAACTATACGATCAAGGCCGCAGGATTGACGATCCCTCCGAATCTTGTGCCCGCCTGGGGTACGGCGCTGCTGCCCACCGACATCAATCTGAATTTCGGCGGCGCCAACTTCGATCTCTACAGCATGGCGAAAAAGGCGATCGAAGCCTTTGATCTAAACAAGAATCCGCCGCTGCCGGCTGACTTTGGCGATCAGATCAAAGCTGATTTCATGGCCAAGACGCCGAAATTTGTCATCGGCCACAGCACGGTGAAGAACGGCGACATGGAAATCGCGATGGAGGGCGAGATGACGTTCCCCGGCATGAAGCCCGAGGCAAATGTGACGATCGATATTGCAGGCTACGACAGAATTGTGGAAAGCCTGCAGGCGGCGGCGAAGTCGGAGCCGGAAGCCGCGCAATATGTGCCGGTGGCGCTTGCGATCAAGGGATTCGGCAAGACGCTGCCGGACGGCCGCATCGAATGGGTCGTCAACGGCAAGCCGGACGGTTCGGTCACGGTCAATGGTGTCATGGTGAAGCCGGCCGATCCGGTTTCGAATGATGAAGGCGACGACAGCGAAGAAGAAACGACGCCGTAGGCGTTTTCGCGATCCGATCGTCGCTCATATCGAATGTTCATGGTCGTCGTCGCCAAGCGGCAGCGCCCGCAGCGCCTTGCCGACGGAAGCCGGCGGCGTGCCGGTTTCCTCCGCGAACCGCATGAGCGTCGGCTCGTGGGCGAGGATGAACTGCAGCACGCCGGCCAGGAACCCCGGCTCGCCGGCGGCAAGGCGGATGGAATGCGCCTCGATGCCAGTGATCGCCAGGAAACGGGGCAGAAGTTCCGGATCGGCGGCAACGAAGCCCAATGCCTTCACGGCAATGATTTCCGCTTCCTCGCGCATTGACGCTGCGTTTGCCATCACTACCTTCTTGCGCGGTGGAATGAGTCTCTTTTTGGCAGTAATCGCAAGCGTCGGCTGCGGCAAGCCACCTAGCTCTGCAATGCGGTGTTCGAGGTGAAATCCGAAGCTTTTCCGGCAGCCGGTTTCCGTTTCGTCAATTATATTGCCGTAGAGTCGAGCAGGGTTTGGTGCGTACCGGCGAGGGCGCATGACGGCAACCTTCGAGCGGAAGGCAGGCCGGGACGGGAATTTGATGCCTAAGAAGGTCATGATTGTCGAGGACAATGAGCTCAACATGAAGCTCTTTCGCGACCTCATCGAAGCGAGCGGCTACGAGACGGTACGCACACGCAACGGCCTGGAAGCGCTGGATCTGGCGCGACTGCACAAGCCGGACCTCATCTTGATGGACATCCAACTGCCCGAAGTATCGGGGCTGGAAGTGACCAAATGGCTGAAGGAGGACGACGACCTCCATGTCATACCGGTCATTGCCGTCACCGCATTCGCGATGAAGGGCGACGAGGAGCGCATCCGCCAGGGTGGCTGCGAAGCCTATATTTCCAAGCCGATCTCGGTGCCGCGTTTCATCGAAACCATCAAATCCTACCTGGGCGACGCCTGATGCGCCCTTCCAGCCGAGCCGGAGCTTTATAAGATGACCGCACGGATCCTCGTCGTCGACGACATCCCTGCCAATGTAAGGCTGCTCGAGGTCCGGCTGCTTGCCGAATATTTCGAGGTGCTGACAGCCACCAACGGGCTGGACGCGATCGAGACCTGCGAAAACGGCAAGGTCGACGTCGTGCTGCTCGACGTGATGATGCCTGATATGGACGGGTTCGAGGTCTGCCGGCGGCTGAAGAGCGATCCGGCGACGTCGCACATCCCGGTCGTCATGATCACCGCGCTCGACCAGGTTTCGGACCGGGTGCGCGGCCTCGAGGCCGGTGCCGACGATTTTCTGACCAAGCCGGTCAATGATCTGCAATTGATGACGCGCGTCAAAAGCCTGGTCAGGCTGAAGACGTTGACGGACGAGCTGCGCCTGCGCGCCTCGACCACGCGCAATATCGGCATCGAGGAGCTGTTGAGCCGCAACTTCGCATCCGCAGACACCGCGCCGAAGGTTCTGCTGATCGACGAGCGCAAATCTTCCGTCGAGCGCGTCCAGAAGATGCTGCGCGGCAGCGCCGACCTCGACATTGCCACCGATCCGCATGCCGGCTTCTTCCAGGCCGCCGAGACGCCCTACGAATGCGTGATGATCTCGACGGCCTTTGCTGATTTCGATCCGCTCAGGCTCTGCTCGCAACTGCGTTCGCTCGATCGCACCCGTTTCGTGCCGATCATCCTTCTGGCGCAGCAGGGTGAGGAGGGGCGCATCGTCCGCGGCCTCGAACTCGGCATCAACGACTATCTGATGCGGCCGATCGACCAGCAGGAGCTGACCGCTCGGCTGCGCACGCAGGTGCGCCGCAAGCGCTACAACGACCAGCTTCGCGCCAGCGTCACCCAGACCATCGAGATGGCGGTGACCGACGCCCTGACGGGATTGCACAACCGCCGTTACCTCGACAGCCATCTGCAGACGCTGTTCGACCGTGCCGTGGCCCGGCGACGGCCGCTGTCGATGATGATCACCGATCTCGACCGCTTCAAGACCATCAACGACGCACATGGCCATGACGGCGGCGACGAGGTGCTGCGCGAATTCGCGCGGCGGCTGCGCAAGAATGTGCGCGGCATCGATCTCGCCTGCCGCTTCGGTGGCGAGGAGTTCGTCGTGGTGATGCCGGACACGGACGGCGCGGTCGCCGAAAAGGTCGCAGAGCGCATTCGCGCCGAGATCGCCCATATGCCGTTTGCCGTTGGTCATGACGGCAACACGATCGAGGTTACCGTCAGCGTCGGCGTGTCGTCGGTGCTGAAGGGCGTGGATACGGTTGCCGGGCTGATGAAGCGCGCCGACCTCGCGCTCTACGAAGCCAAGAGCGCCGGCCGCAACCGCGTCGTCGCCAACGCGGCCTAAAGTCCGTTGATATTCAGCTGACCTGCAAATGGCAGTGTCCTGCGCTTCCGGTACTGACTTACCCGAACGCACGCTCCGTCCCGGTTTTCGGGAGCCATTTTCGACTCAGCCTCACCTGAATCTCAACAGACCTCAGTTCAGGGGCAGGCGCCGACGCCTGATTATCCAGTCAGTGCGACAGGGTTACGAATTTACCTTAACGCAAGCGATTCGCCGGGCTTGGTTAAGAAATTGTTGATTTTCACAGGCTGTTGCGCAAATGTGCAGACCAATGACGGAACCGGCGCGAGGGTAGATCGCCGGGTCGATCCGAAGAATACCCCATGATTCAGGTCCGCCGCATCTCCTGGGTCCGTGGGGTCGGCCGGCCGGCGCTGGCACATAGTGGCCTCCTCGTACCGCTGCCAAACGCCGACCGGCCCCCTCTCAAAATGACATCAAGACTCTGCGCCAAGCATTGGAATTTTGGACTTTTCGAAGCCTTGAAAACAAAAACGCCGCCCACAGGGCGGCGTTTTGGCTTTAAAGCAGGAAACCAGATTTACTTGATTTTGGTTTCCTTGAACTCGACGTGCTTCTTGGCGACCGGATCGTATTTGCGGAACGACAGCTTGTCCGTCTTGGTGCGGCTGTTCTTGCTGGTCACGTAGAAGAAACCGGTGTCGGCGGTCGACAGAAGCTTGATCTTGATGTTTGCGGCTTTGGCCATTGTATCAGTCCGTTATGTTCGTGGGGTTTTGGCCGCTGGAGCACGGGGAAACACCCGGACGCGGGAAACTTGGCGCGACACATAAAGAACGCGCCCGGAAAGTCAACCCCGTGAGGCTGCCTCGTCCTTCTCCCCTTGTGGGAGAAGGTGGATTGGCGCGCAGCGCCAAGACGGTTGAGGGGTGCTGGACGGAGTGCCGTCAGTGCCAAGCTGGAGCACCCCTCATCCGACCGAGCGGAGCCTGTCCTCGGGCTTGCCGGAGGCAAGACCCGTGGGCTCGGCCACCTTCTCCCACACGGGGAGAAGGGAAGGCTGCTTTCCGATTCTATGCATCTTCCTTAATTGGAGCGGCCTTCTTCCAGTCTCCCGTGGTGTTCCACCAGCGGTTCGGGTTGGAGCGGTCGTCCAACCCCTTGGAGCGGCTGGCGAGGATCGGCTGGATGCGGATCACCGGCTCCTGATAGCTGTGGGCCTGGAAGATCGTTTCGACGATGCGGGCCGCCAGCGCCTGGTCGTCGGGCAGCTCGAACGACACTTCCACCGTACCCGGCCGTCGGCGCAATTCCGTCTCGGCGCCGGCGGCAGCGCCTTCGAGCGGCCGGTAGCGCTCGATGCCATGCTCCGACTGGTAGGCATTGCTGTCGTATTTGTCCATGGTCAGCGGCGCGATCGCGACCACCGCTTCCATGATGCGGTCAACATCGCCGACCGGTGCTTGAAAGGTCACGAGCAGCAGCAATTCCATCCGCACCGATTTTGTTTCGAACCCGGAGTCGATCATGGTGGCATCCTCAAATTCGTGGCGTGTTGCTGACAATCTATCCAAGTGCTGCTGACACGGTTATGTCAGCAGCCTCGCGCCACATGAGGCATCGATCGGTCTTTCTACAGGATTTTTCGGACCAGCCTGGCGCCGACCAGCGCGATATAGAAGGCGAAGAACATGCCGAGCGCCCAGCCGAAGCCCGAGGGTCCGAAAAGGTCCATGCCGATGCCGATCGCCTGCGGGCCGAGCACCATGCCGACACCGTAGCAGAGCACGAAGGCAGCGTTGGCCGAGGCCAGGTCGTGCCCGGAAAGCTGCGAGCCGAGATGGGCCAGCCCGATCGTGTACATGGCCGCGACCACGCCGCCCCAGACGAACAGAAGCGCCGCCATCAGGTGCCAATTCTGCGCGAAGTGCGGCATGAAGATGGTGCCGGCAAGGCCGATGATTGCACAAGCCAGAAGCAGATAGCGGCGATCGCTGACACGGTCGCTGATCATGCCGAGCGGGATCTGCAACAGCACGTTGCCGAGGCCGATCATGGTGAGCAGCAGGGCGGCGTTGGCCTCGGAATAGCCGATGCGATTGCCATAAACCGGGAACAGCGCAAAGCCGCCGGTCTCGACCGCACCGAACACCAGCACCGCGGCGGTCGCCGTCGGCACCAACCAGATGTAGCGCAGGAAGTTGCTGGTTTCGCCATTGGAGACGATCGTCGGGCTCTCGTTGCGTGCCGCCAGAACTGGAATGGCGGCCAGCGTCACCAGCGCCATGATGACGCCGAAGGGCAGGAAGCCGGTGCTGCCGAGATGGGCGAACAGCCACGGCCCGGCGGCAAAGCCGAGCGACAGCACGGTGGCGTAGATGCCGAGGACAAGGCCGCGCCGGTGCGGCGGCGCCGATGTGCTGATCCAGAATTCCGACAGGATGAACAGCACCGTCAGCGCGATGTGCAGCAGGACGCGCAGCGGAAACCACATCCAGAAGTCCGGCGCGAAGTGGAAGCCGACAAAGGCCAGCACTCCCGTGGCGATCATGGCCAGCATCGTCCAGGCGACGCCGAACCGCATGGCGAGCGGGGTGGCGAGCGGTGCGCCGACGATCGAGGCGAGGCCGGCGACAGCGGTGTTGAAGCCGATCATCGACGCCGAATGGCCGCGCGTTTCGAGGATGACGCTGAGCAGCGGCATGCCGAGGCCGATGGCGATGCCGACGACGCTGATCGACGAGATCGCCGCGATCATTGGCAGCCAATGTACGCGTTCTTCGACCTCTTGCTGGGTATCGACTGTCATGGGATGTGAATGCTCTATGCTCTACAGAATTTCGCGAACGAAGCGATTGCCGACAAGCCGGTAGAACGGCACGGAACCACCGGGGCGCAGCAGCGGATCATCGACGAGCCGCTTTTCCAGCTCTTCGAGGATAGCCCTGGTGATGTCGGGAATATCAGCTTCTCTGGCCTTGGCGAGCGGCAGCCAGACCAGTTCCTCCAACTCGTTGGTCGGACCGCCGTCCGGCAGCTCCACGGCGACATCTTCGCGCCAGGCGCTGAAGAAGCGCGTGTCGAAGCGCCGCACCCGGTTTGGCGGCGTGATGGCGCGCGCGATGAAGCGCAGCGCTTCCAGCGAGGGTCTTACGTCGTGCTCGACAAAACCCTGCCAATCGCGCCTCGTCGTGGCGAAGGCGCCCTTTTGGCCGATCAGCAGGCCGGCTTCTTCATAGGTCTCGCGGATCGCCGACAGGGCGATGGCGCGGGCGCGGGCCGGGCTGGTGCGGCCGACGCCGGCGGTCAGCCTCGCCTGTTCCTCAGGGTGCAACGCGGTGGCGACGGGAATTCGGCTGTCGGCCGGATCGGTGCGGCCGCCGGGAAAGACGAATTTCCCCGGCATGAAGGCGTGACGGGTGTGGCGCCGGCCCATCAGCACCAGGAACTCGTCGCCCTTGCGGTCGAGCAGGATCAGCGTCGCGGCGTCGCGCGGGCGTATAGGCTTGGCGTCGAGCGCGATCCGCTCAACCTTGTCGACTTCCGCCTTGGTCATAACGTCCATGCGCACGACCTAGCGGAATCTTCTCCGATGCGAAAGTGGCGTCCAGCCATGCCGATTTGCGTCAGCCTCGGTTTCAAGCCTCGGGATGCGACTCGATCAGGTCTTCTTCCCCGCCGAAGCCATGCATATAGAACGCCCATTGCAGGCCGATGACGGCGCCCTTGACCGGCTGCAGCAAGACGACCGCCAGGAGGATGGTCAGCGGCACCCAGATGGCGATGTGCTGCCAGGTGGATAGGGTGGAGGTCGCTTCGACGCCCATGAAGGCGCCGAGCACGATGTGACCGACGATGACCACCACCAGATAGGCCGGCAGATCGTCGGCGCGGTGGTGGTGAAGCTCCTCGCCGCAATGATCGCATTTATCGACGGTCTTGACGAAGGCGCGAAACAGCTTTCCCTCGCCGCAATGCGGGCAGCGGCCAAGCGCGCCACGCTTGATCGCCGTCCACAGCGGGCGGGCGATCCGGCCCGAGTGATGTTCGCCGCCGAAAACCTGTTGATTCATTTTCAAATCGCTTGGCATTACCGTCTCCTGCCGCGCGAGCCTGGACGCGATTGCGACGCACGGGCGCGGCCTTTGGCCTTGTGAAACGACCGTTTGGAGCCGGGCAGCGGCTTCGGGTCGGTCAGCATCTCGAAACGCATCGCGCCGGCCATAGGCGCCACCTCGATCAGGCGAACCTCGACGCGGTCGGCAAGCTGGTAGCCCTTGCCGGTGCGTTCTCCGAAAAGCGATCGGGCAGTTTCGTCGTATATGTAGTAATCGCCCTCCAGACTTGACACCGGGATGAAACCATCTGCGCCATACTGCGGCAATTGGACAAATAGTCCCGATTTGGTGACGCCCGAAATGCGTGCATCGAAACGATCGTCGACACGCTCGGCGAGATAGGCGGCGATCAGCCGGTCGACCGTGTCGCGCTCGGCAGCCATGGCGCGGCGCTCGGTGGCTGAGATCAGCGCAGAAACTTCTTCCAGCCGCTCCGCCTCATCCTGCGTCAGTCCACCCGCACCGAAGCCGAGCGCGGCAATCAGCCCGCGATGCACGATCAGGTCGGCATATCTGCGGATCGGCGAGGTGAAATGCGCGTAGCGCTTCAGATTGAGGCCGAAATGGCCGATGTTGCTGGGCGAATATTCGGCCTGCATCTGCGTGCGCAGCACCACCTCGTTGACCAGTCCCTCATGGTCGGCGCCGCGGACGCGATCCAGAATCCCGTTGAACTGGTTCGGTCGCATCTGCGCGCCGCGTGCCAGCGACAGGCCAAGCGTCTGCAGGAATTCGCGCAGCGATTCCTGCTTGGCGAGCGAAGGTGCGTCGTGGATGCGGTAGACCAATGCCTGCCGTTTCGCCTCCAGCGTCTCGGCCGCCGCGACATTGGCCTGGATCATGAACTCTTCGATCAGCTTGTGCGCGTCGAGCCGCTCCGGCACGACGACCCGGTCGACAGTGCCGTCCTCCTTGAGCAGGATTTTCCGCTCCGGCAATTCAAGCTCGAGCGGCTGGCGCGTCTCACGGCCGCGCTTCACCACGGCGTAGGCGTCCCACAGCGGCTTCAGCACCGTGTCGAGGATCTGGCCGGTCTTGTCGTCCGGCGTGCCGTCGATCGCGGCCTGCGCTTGGCGATAGGCGAGTTTCGCCGCCGACTTCATCATGATGCGGTGGAACGAATGCCTGAGCTTGCGGCCATCGGCCGAGAAAGTCATGCGGACCGCCAGCGCCGGGCGGTCCTGGCCTTCGCGCAGCGAACAAAGGTCGTTGGAGATGCGCTCCGGCAGCATCGGCACGACGCGATCCGGGAAATAGACCGAGTTGCCACGCTTCAGCGCCTCGCGGTCGAGCGCGGTACCATAGCGCACATAAGCGGCGACATCGGCAATCGCCACGGTAACCACCACGCCGCCGGGGTTCTTCTCGTCCGGATCCGATATGGCGGACACCGCGTCGTCATGGTCCTTGGCGTCGGCCGGATCGATGGTGACCAGCGGCAGCTCGCGCCAGTCCTCGCGGCCGGCCAGCGTCGCCGGTTTGACCGCCTCCGCCTCGGCAATGACGTCTGCCGGGAAAATATGCGGAATGTCATGCGCGTGGATGGCGATCATCGAGACCGCTTTTTCGCTGGTCAGCGAACCGAGCACCGCCAGCACCTTGGCTCTGGGCAGCCCATAGCGGGAGGCCCGCGCCGGCTCGACCTCGACCAGATCGCCATTCTTGGCGCCGTTCTGGAATTCCTTGTCGACGATCAGCTCCGGCTGGCGTCTTTCGACAGGCTCGATCCGGAAGGTGCCGTCCTGCAGCACGCGGAAGACGCCGAGAACGGCCTCGGTGCGCTTCTCGAAGATCTTCATCACCCGCCCGGTATAGGCAGGGCCTGTCACATCGTCGGTCGGAAAGGTCTTGGCCAGCACGCGGTCGCCGATGCCCGGTGTCGGGCCGCCGCCGCGCGACACGCGGATCGCTATGACAGGCGGCTCGCCGTTGCCCACGGCTTCGGTCGGGTGCGCCAGCAGCACGCCGTCGGCGTCGCGGCCAAAGATGTCGAGCACGGCGACATGGGCCAGGGCGCCGACACGGGCGAGCCGCTTGCGCTCCTTGGTCAGCAGGCCTTCGTCCTGCAGGTCGCGCAAAATGTCCTTCAGCCAGATACGGTCCTCGCCGCGCAGCGCAAACGCCTTGGCGATGTCGCGTTTGCCGGAGCGATCCGGGTTTTCGGCGATGTAGCGCAGGATTTCGTCACGGGACGGGCGGTAGTTGTCTTTGACTTTGGCCCTGGTGTCGGCGGTGCGCAGATCGCCATGACTTCTTCCGGATACCCTGCGCGCCACGATGCACTATCCCTTTTTGTTGGCCACTTTCTTGGCCGCCGGTTTTTGGGCCGCCGGTTTTTTGGCCGCCGCAGGCTTTTTGGCAGGTGCGGCCGCTTTGCGGAAGGGCTTTCTGCCGCCGTTGCCACGCTTGGCTTCCTTCTCGGCAATCAGCGCCACCGCGTCCTCGATTGTCACCGACTGCGGGTCCTTGCCCTTCGGCAGCGTCGCATTGACCTTGCCGAAATTAACATAAGGCCCGTATTTGCCGTCACGCACGACGATCTTGCCGCCGCCTGCGGGATGCTCGCCAAGCTCCTTCAAGGCGGCGGGCGTGCCGCCATTGCGGCCGCCCGGGCCCTTCAACTGCTTCTCGGCGATGACCGACACGGCGCGGTTGAGACCGATCGAGAACACGTCCTCGATGCTGTCGAGATTGGCGTAGGTGCTGTCATGCAGAACGAACGGGCCGTAGCGCCCCAGACCGGCCGAGATCATCTTGCCGGATTCCGGATGCTTGCCGACGTCGCGCGGCAGCGACAGCAGGGCGAGGGCCTTTTCGTGGTCGATCGAATCGACTGTCCAGCCCTTGGGCAGGCTGGAACGCTTGGCTTCCTTGCCGTCGCCGCGCTGGATGTAGGGGCCAAAACGACCGCTGCGCAGCGTGATTTCCTCCGCCGTGTAGGGGTCTTTGCCCAGCACCTTGGTGCCGTCCTCGCCATTGCCGTTTTCGCCATTGGGGTTGGCGGCGTCGCCGAGCTGGCGGGTGAAGGAGCATTCGGGATAGTTAGAGCAGCCGACGAAGGCGCCGAACTTGCCGAGCTTCAGCGACAGGTTGCCAGTGCCGCATTTCGGGCAGATGCGCGGATTTGAGCCGTCTTCCCGCGCGGGAAACACCAGCGGCGCCAGTTCCTCGTTGAGCGCGTCGAGCACGTCGGTGACACGCAATTCCTTGATGTCGGCGACGGCGCCCGAGAAATCCTTCCAGAAATCGCGGAGCACATCCTTCCAGGCGAGCCTGCCGTCGGAGATTTCATCAAGTTTTTCCTCGAGCGAGGCGGTGAAATTATATTCGACATAGCGCTCGAAGAAGCTTTCGAGGAAGGCCGACAACAGCCGGCCCTTGGCCTGCGGCAACAGCTTGCGCTTGTCCAGGGTGACGTAGTCGCGGTCCTCCAGCGTCTTCAGGATCGCCGTGTAGGTCGACGGCCGGCCGATGCCGAGCTCTTCCAGCTTCTTGATCAGCGAGGCTTCCGAATAGCGCGGCGGCGGCTCGGTGGTGTGCTGGGTGGCGTTGATCGCCTCGCGGTCGAGCTGTTCGCCGGCGCGGATCTCGGGCAGACGGCGGTCTTCCTCGTCTTCCGAATCCTCATCCTTCTGGTCGGTATAGGCGGCAATGAAGCCGTCGAAGCGAATGACCGAACCGACGGCGCGAAGCTCCGCGGTGCGGGCGCCGTTGACCGCCTCGATCTCGGCAGTGGTACGCTCGATCTCGGCCGGCTGCATCTGGCTGGCGATGGCGCGTTTCCACACTATCTCGTAGAGCCGTGCCTGGTCGGCATCGAGATATTGCCTGACCGAAGCGGGCGTGCGCATGAAATCGGTCGGGCGAATCGCTTCATGCGCTTCCTGGGCGTTCTTGGCCTTGGTCGTGTAGTAGCGCGGCTTTTCAGGCAGGTATTTTGGGCCGAACTCTTTTGCGATCGCGTCGCGCGCGGCTGATATCGCCTCGGGCGCCATCTGCACGCCGTCGGTTCGCATATAGGTGATCAGGCCGGTGGTCTCGCCGCCGATGTCCATGCCTTCATAGAGCCGCTGCGCCACCTGCATGGTGCGGCTTGCCGAAAAACCGAGGCGCGAGGAGGCGGCCTGCTGCAGCGTCGAGGTGGTGAAGGGCGGACCTGGATTGCGCTTGGTCGGCTTGGCTTCGACCGACAGCGCCTTGAAGGTCGCACCTTCCAGCATCGCCTTGATGTCGTCGGCCTGCGCCTTGTTCGAAATGTCGAGCTTTTGCAGCTTCTTGCGGTCGAAGGCGGTCAGCCGCGCTTCGAAATTTTCCTTGCGCGGCGTGCCGAGAATGGCGGCGACTTGCCAGTATTCCTCGCGAATGAAGCGCTCGATCTCCAACTCGCGGTCGCAGACGAGGCGCAATGCCACCGACTGGACGCGGCCGGCGGAACGGGCGCCGGGCAGCTTGCGCCACAGGACAGGCGACAGGGTGAAGCCGACGAGATAGTCGAGCGCACGGCGGGCGAGATAGGCGTCGACCAGCGGCGCATCGATCTGGCGCGGATTGGCCATCGCTTCCAGCACCGACGACTTGGTGATGGCGTTGAAGACCACGCGGCTGACCGGCTTGTCCTTCAGCGCGCGCTTCTGCTTCAGCACTTCCAGGACATGCCAAGAAATGGCTTCGCCCTCGCGATCCGGATCGGTGGCGAGGATCAGGCCGTCGGCGTCCTTGACCGCCTTGGCGATGTCGGCAAGACGTTTGCTCGAGGCGGTATCGACAGCCCAGGACATGGCAAAATCCTCGTCCGGACGCACCGAGCCATCCTTTGCCGGCAGATCGCGGACGTGGCCGAACGAGGCCAGGACCTTATAGTTCTTTCCGAGGTACTTGTTGATTGTCTTCGCTTTGGCCGGCGATTCGACGACGACGACGTCCATGAGGTCTCATATCAGCTGTGGTGCGGCAGAAGAATTCCGCTGCGCGCGACGAAATCTCGTACAATTGTCGCTCACATGGCCGCGCTTTTGCATCCGGTCAAGGGGAAGCGCCCAAAATGCAGTCCTGCATTGAGCGCGCAACCCAAGGGCGCATCATGTGATATCCGCAATCCCAGATAAGGGGAGCAGCTGCCCTATCGTTGGACAAGCCGGCATGAATCCGGGAAAACGGGACAAAATCTTCTGCGGATATAAGAGAAACATCGATCACGCGCCAGCCCCAGCTGAGGGACGCCCGGCATGATGAGACGACGCTGGCGGGCGAGACTGGCGTGGCGAGTGGGGTTCGTGTGTCCAGCGGGACAGCACAAGAAGCTGGCCGCCGGGAGGCCTGCAGGGATACGCGGCAGCCAGGGATTTCCCGCCGGTCAAGGGCGGGGATTGAGGTTGGGGCTTAGTCGGCCTTGGCGATGTGCCAGACGCCGCCGACGCCGTCGCCGGTCACATCGCCGGCCTTCTTGTCCTTGATGAATGTGTAGAGCGGCTTGCCTTCGTAGGCCCACATCTTGGTGCCGTCGGTGCGGTCGACGATTGTCCATTCGCCTTCGGGCTTGGCGTCGGCCTCAGCCTTCAGCGGCGGCCAATTGGCGGCGCATTTGTCGTAGCAGTTCGACTTGCCCATCTCGTCCTTGTCGTAGGTGTAAAGGGTCATGCCGTTGGCATCGGTGTATATCTTGGTGCCGCCGACATCGGCTTCTTTCCACGCTTCGGCGGCATATGAGGTGGCGGTGCCGAGCAAAAGCACCGCCAGCCCAACTGTGATCGATTTCATGACGCTCTCCCTGATATGATCGAGAAGCGCGCGGAAAAGCCGCGGCCTCGTTGAATCAACGCGCTTGGTGGGTCGTTTCTTCCTCGATTCGAGGCGGCAACTTGCCACGCAATGGTGATTGGCGGACAAGTTCGTGCGCCGCTATATCGGCGCCGATACAGTTGGAGTTCGGGAAATGGCATTGGATATCGGCTATGTCAGCGCGGTCGGGGCGGGGGCGATCTCGTTCCTGTCGCCTTGCGTGCTGCCGCTGGTGCCGCCCTATCTCTGCTACATGGCCGGCGTGTCGGTCGATGATTTCCGCGGCAATGCCGGCGTCGCGGCCAAGGCCGACGCACGCAGCGCGCTGCTCTATGCCTCGATCGCATTCGTTCTCGGCTTCTCGACCGTGTTCGTGGCGCTGGGCGCCGGCGCCTCGACCATTGGCCGGCTGCTGCGCGTCTGGCAGGAGCCGCTGGCC
The DNA here is from genome assembly GCF_055811755.1 of Mesorhizobium sp. WSM4840. Lineage (NCBI taxonomy): Bacteria > Pseudomonadati > Pseudomonadota > Alphaproteobacteria > Hyphomicrobiales > Phyllobacteriaceae > Mesorhizobium > Mesorhizobium sp. WSM4840. The sequence goes on along the minus strand of NZ_JBVVQD010000030.1, from coordinate 17,192 downwards.
ATGGCCGCCGGCGTGCTGATCATCCTGATGGGGCTGAATTTCCTCGGCATATTGCGCATCCCGCTGCTGTCGCGTGAGGCGCGCTTCCAGTCACAGGGCAAGCCGGCCAGTATCGTTGCCGCATACGTCATGGGACTGGCATTCGCCTTCGGCTGGACACCCTGTATCGGACCGGTACTGGGGCCGATCCTGACGCTTGCCGGCGGCCGCGAGACGGTGGGCGAGGGCGCGCTGCTGCTTGCCGCCTATTCGCTCGGCCTCGGCATACCGTTCATGATCGCAGCGCTGTTTTCCGGCGCCTTCATGCGCTTTCTCTCGAAATTCCGCGTCCATCTCGGCCGTGTCGAAAAGGTGATGGGCGCACTGCTGGTCGTCGCCGGCGTGTTTTTCCTGACCGGCGGCGTGCAGGCCGCGTCCTACTGGCTGCTGGAGAATTTCCCGATGCTGGGGCAACTGGGTTGATTAGATCAAGTCGAAAGCTTGATGCGACTCACAGCTATCGCAGCTGGCGTTGCCGGCACGGTAATCGCTTCAGGTTTGCGCCGCCCCTCATCGCCCTGCCGGGCACTTCTCCCCGTATAGTGACGGGGAGAAGGACGCCTTCGCAAAGGATTTCGCCAATCTCCAGCGTTGCAGAAAGGGTGCCGAGGTTGCGGCCAGCCTCCTTCTCCCCGTCACTATACGGGGAGAAGATGCCGGCAGGCAGATGAGGGGCAGCGCCAGCATAGATCATTGGCCGGATTAGAAATCGAATTTGCGACGCAGCACAACCACCTCACTGGAATTTAACCGCATTGGCGCAGCATTGGCGCCAATGCTAGACATGCCTTGATTCCCAACCCTTTTCATATGGTTGCCATTCCATGAGCCAGAGAACCTGCCTGTCCGTCATACTCGCCGCCGGCGAAGGCACACGCATGAAGAGCGCTGTGCCAAAGGTACTGCACCCGATCGCCGGCCTGCCGATGGTCGCCCATGTCGTCAAGGCTGCGGAAGCCGCAGGCAGCGTTGATCTGGCGCTGGTGATCGGCCATGGCGCGGACGAGATGCGCAAGGCCACGCAAAAGTTCGCGCCGAAGGCGGAGACCTTCGTCCAGGACAAGCGGCTCGGCACGGGGCATGCCGTTTTGGCGGCTCGCGATGCGATATCAAAGGGTTACGATGACGTCCTGGTAATGTTCGGCGATACGCCGCTGATCGATCCGGAGGTGCTGGTTGCTGCACGCCTGAAACTGGCCGAGGGCGCTGCCGTCGTGGTGGTCGGCTTCCGCACATCAAATCCTTCCGGCTATGGCCGCCTGATCGAAAAAGGCGGCAAGCTCATCGCCATCCGCGAGGAAAAGGACTGCACCGACGAGGAGAAGAAAATCACCTTCTGCAATGGCGGGCTGATGGCGATTGCCGGCAAGCAAGCGCTGAAGCTGCTCGACCAGGTCGGCAACAACAACGCCAAGGCCGAATATTATCTCACCGACATCGTCGAGATCGCCGGCGGGCAGGGTTTTGACGTCGTTGCCGCAGAGGCCGGCTTCGAGAATGTGCTCGGCATCAACAATCGCGCCGAACTCGCTGCGGCGGAAGGCATCTGGCAGACGCGCCGGCGGCGCGAGGCCATGCTCTCCGGCGTTACATTGATCGCGCCGGAAACCGTGTTCTTTTCGCACGACACCGAGATCGGCGCCGATACGATCGTAGAACCCAATGTCTGGTTCGGGCCCGGCGTGAAGATCGCCCCGGGCGCCAAGATCCATGCCTTCAGCCATATTGAAGGCGCCACGATCGCTTCCGATTGCGATGTCGGACCGTACGCGCGGCTGCGGCCGGGTTCCGATCTCCGGCAAAAAGCCAAGGTCGGCAATTTTTGCGAGGTCAAGCAGGCGACGATCGAGGAGGGCGCAAAGGTCAACCACCTGACCTATATCGGCGATGCTCGCGTCGGCGCCGGCGCCAATATCGGCGCTGGAACCATCACCTGCAATTATGACGGCTATTCGAAGTTCTTCACCGACATTGGCGAGGGCGCTTTCGTCGGCTCGAATTCTTCGTTGGTGGCGCCTGTTAACATCGGTAAGGGCGGCTACATCGCTTCGGGCAGCGTGATCACCGAAAGCGTGCCCGACGATGCGCTGGCCTTCGGCCGCGCCCGCCAGAGGACGCTGCCCGGCAAGGGCAAGGAATTGCGCGAGCGTTTTGCTTCGGCTGCGGCGGCCCGGAAAAAAGGCTAGCCTGACGGAGCTCCGCAACGAGCTGCATCATGTCTTCGACGGATTTCAGGAACCACCGAGGCGAGATAGGATGCATGCTCGGAGAAACTGAGCGATTGCTGTAACCGGATTGCAAGAGCGCCCTGTCATGGTGCATCTGTGCAAGATCGTTCCGGCTGATACGGGACGAAACGCAATGTGATTTTCGCGGCAGCCCGGCCAACCCTAAATGGCGCCGGGCTTTTATGCCGGAATCGGGGGCAACGTCTATGTGCGGTATCGTCGGAATTGTCAGTCACTCGCCGGTCGCGCCACTGATCGTCGATGCACTGAAAAGGCTCGAATATCGCGGCTATGATTCGGCTGGCGTCGCCACCGTCGAGCACGGCAAGCTTGCGCGTCGCCGCGCCGAGGGCAAGCTGATCAATCTCGAACGCCGGCTGAAGGACGAACCGCTCGACGGCATGATCGGCATCGGCCACACGCGCTGGGCGACGCATGGTGTGCCCAACGAGACCAATGCGCATCCGCATTTTTCCGACGGCGTCGCCATCGTCCATAACGGCATCATCGAGAATTTCGCCGAATTGCGCGACGAGCTGATGCGCGACGGCTACACATTTTCATCGCAGACCGACACTGAGGTCGTCGCACACCTGGTGGGTCGCGAACTGGCCAGGGGCCTGCAGCCGGTCGAGGCCGCGCACCAGGCGCTGAAGCGGCTGGAAGGTGCCTTTGCGCTGGCCATCATGTTCAAGGGCGACGAGGATCTCATCGTCGGCGCGCGTAACGGCCCGCCGCTGGCCGTCGGCCATGGCGATGGCGAGATGTTTTTGGGCTCCGACGCCATCGCGCTTGCCCCCTTCACCAATTCGATCACCTATCTGGAGGATGGCGACTGGGCGGTGGTGCGCCGCAACGACGTCGGCATCTTCGACATGGACGGCAACAAGGTCGACCGCAAGCGCCAGCAGTCGCTCAGCACCAGCTTCATGGTCGACAAGGGCAACCGGCGCCATTTCATGGAGAAGGAAATCCATGAACAGCCCGAGGTGATCTCGCACACGCTGGCGCATTATGTGGATTTTGTTGGCGGCGTCTCAAAGCCGCTCGAGCTGCCGTTCAATTTCGCTGAGATCAATCGGCTGGCGATTTCGGCCTGCGGCACCGCCTATCTGGCCGGCCTGATCAGCAAATACTGGTTCGAGCGCTATGCGCGGCTGCCGGTCGACATCGATGTCGCTTCGGAATTCCGCTACCGCGAGATGCCGCTGTCGAAGACAGACGCCGCCTTCTTCATCTCGCAATCGGGCGAGACCGCCGACACTCTGGCCTCGCTGCGCTATTGCCGGCAGGCCGGGATGAAGATCGGCGCGGTCGTCAATGTCCGCGAATCGACGATGGCGCGCGAGTCCGACGTCATCCTGCCGACGCTGGCCGGGCCGGAGATCGGTGTCGCCTCGACCAAGGCCTTCACCTGTCAATTGTCGGTGCTGGCCTCGCTTGCCGTGCGGGCCGGCGTGGCGCGCGGAACGATTTCGCGCGAGCAGGAAACGACGCTGGTCCGCCAACTGTCGGAAGCGCCCCGCTACGCCAACCAGGTCCTGAAGCTCGACGGCCAGATCGAAAAGGTTGCGCGCGACCTCTCGCACTACAAGAACGTGCTCTATCTCGGCCGCGACACCAATTTCCCGCTGGCCATGGAAGGCGCGCTGAAGCTCAAGGAAATCTCCTATATCCATGCCGAGGGCTATGCCGCCGGCGAACTGAAGCACGGGCCTATCGCGCTGATCGACGAGAACATGCCGGTCATCGTTATTGCCCCGCATGACCGCATCTTTGAAAAGACCGTGTCGAACATGCAGGAAGTGGCTGCGCGCGGCGGCAAGATCATCCTGATCACCGACAGCAAGGGTGCCGCGCACGCCACGGTGAAGACGATGGAGACGATCGTGCTGCCGGACGTGCCGGAAATCATCTCGCCGATCATCTACGCGCTGCCGATCCAGATGCTGGCCTATTTCACCGCGGTGTTCATGGGCACCGACGTCGACCAGCCGCGCAACCTGGCGAAATCGGTGACTGTGGAATAGCCGTGGTTTAAAAATTTTGCAGTTCCAAAGCCGATTGCGGTTCACTAATGTTGTGCCGCAATCAGTGCTGCGGTGAACCATGTCCGATGCTTCCAAGACCTCAGGCATGACCCGGCTGCGGAATTATTTCCTGACAGGTTTTGTTGTCTGCGCGCCGCTGGCGATCACCGCCTACATTGCATGGTCCTTCATCGGCTGGGTCGATTCCTGGGTGAAACCCTATATTCCGGCGCGCTACAACCCCGATAGCTATTTGCCGGCGCCGGTTCCGGGTTTTGGCCTGATCGTCGCCTTGATCCTGATCACCCTGATCGGTTTCCTGACCGCCAATATCGTCGGCCGCGCCATCGTCCTGTTTGGTGAGCGCCTGCTCGGCCGCATGCCGCTGGTGCGCGGCATCTACGGCTCGCTGAAGCAGATCTTCGAGACCGTGCTGTCGAACAAGGGAGACATGTTTCGCCAGGTCGGGCTGGTCGAATACCCGCGCAAGGGCGTCTGGTCGCTGGTCTTCGTCGCCAGCGAGAAGGAAACCGAGATCAACCAGAAGCTCGACCAGGAAGGCAACCCGCTGATCGCGGTGTTCATGCCGTGCACGCCCAACCCGACCACCGGCTTCCTGATGTATGTGCCGAAATCCGATGTCGTGCTGCTCGACATGACGATCGAGGACGGGGCCAAGCTGATCGTCTCGGCCGGGCTGGTGGCACCGGAGGTCAAGACGAAAATGGTGACGTTGAACGGCAAGCCGATCGGCGTGCAGATCGCCAATCCGCCGGTGGGTGCCGGGCCTCAGCCGGCGCGCAAGAGCCGCACCGCCTCGTCGCGGCCGAACAAATAAAGCAGCATGCGAAGGGCGGCGCCGCGTTCGGATTGCAGCTCCGGATCGCGCGACAGGATGAGCCGTGCGTCGTCGCGGGCGGCTTCGAGCAGGTCGGCATGCGCCTCGATGCGCGCCACCTGGAAGCCCGGCGTGCCGGACTGGCGGGTGCCCAGCAGCTCGCCTTCGCCGCGCAGCTTCAGATCCTCCTCGGCGATGCGGAAGCCGTCCTCGGTCTCGCGCATCACCGACAGCCGGCGCGTTGCCGTCTCGCCGAGCGGATCCTTGTAGAGCAGCACGCAGGAGGACGGTTTTTCGCCGCGCCCGACCCGGCCGCGCAACTGGTGCAGCTGGGCGAGGCCGAAGCGCTCGGCATGCTCGATGACCATGATCGTCGCATCCGGCACATCGACGCCGACCTCGATGACCGTGGTGGCGATCAGGATGCGTGTCTCGCCGGCCTTGAAGGCGCGCATCGCCTCGTCCTTGTCGGCGCCCTTCATGCGGCCGTGCACCAGGCCGATCCGGTCGCCGAACAGCTGATACAGCGAGGCAAAACGGTCCTCCGCCGACATCAGCTTGATCTCTTCGGATTCCTCGACCAGCGGACAGATCCAGTAGATCTTCTGGCCGTCGGCGACGGCGTCGCGCATGCGGCCGATCAGCTCGTCGAGCCGTTCGAGCGGCAGGGTGACAGTGCGTATCGGCTGACGACCGGCCGGTTTTTCGGTCAGCTTCGACACATCCATGTCGCCGAAGGCGGTCAGCACCAGCGTGCGCGGGATCGGCGTCGCCGTCATCACCAGCATGTCGGGCGCGTCGCCCTTGGCGGTGATGGCAAGCCGCTGGTGGACGCCAAAACGGTGCTGCTCGTCGATGACGGCGAGGACAAGGTCGTGGAAAGTCACTGTTTGCTGGAACAGGGCGTGGGTGCCGACGACGATGTCGATCTCGCCACTGGCCAGACCGGCCAGCGTCTCGGTGCGCTCGCGGCCCTTTTCGCGGCCGGTGAGGATGGCGATGCGCAGGCCGGCTTGTTCCGCCAAAGGTGCAATCGTCGCAAGATGCTGGCGCGCCAGGATTTCGGTCGGCGCCATCAACGCCGCCTGGCCGCCGGCCTCGGCGGCGCGTGCCATGGCGAGCAGCGCGACAACCGTCTTGCCGGAGCCGACATCTCCCTGCAGCAGGCGCAGCATGCGTTCGGGGTCACCGAGATCGGTGTTGATTTCGGCAAGCGCCATATCCTGCGAATTGGTCAGCGAATAGGGAAGGGCGGCGCGCAGCTTTTCGACGATGCGTCCGTCGCCGACCAATGGTCTTCCGGACAAGCGGCGGACTTTTGCCCGCACCAGCGCCAGCGACACCTGGCCTGCCAGAAACTCGTCATAGGCGAGACGCCGCCAGGCCGCGCCGTCGACGGAGACGTCGAGCGGGTCGGCGGGATTGTGGATGCGGGCGAGCGCGTCGCCGAAGGCAGGAAAGGTCTGGCGGCGCAGAAACTCGCCGTCCTGCCATTCCGGCAGCACCGGCAAGCGAGCGAGCGCCTGGCCGATTGCCCGGCGCAGCACTTTTCCCGAGAGCCCGGCGGTGAGCGGATAAACCGGCTCGACCAGCGGCAGGTTTTCCGCCTCACTGGCCAACGCGATGTGGTCGGGATGAACCATAGTCGGGCGGCCGTTGAACCATTCCATGCGCCCGGAGACCACGACATGCTCGCCCTCGGGCATCGCCTTTTCAAGATAGGCGGCGTGCGCATGGAAAAAGGTCAGCGCGATCTCGCCGGTGTCGTCATGGGCGTAGACCCGGTACGGCACCGATCTGTTGCCGCGCGGCGGCGGCTGGTGGCGGTCGATGCGCACTTCGAGGGTGACGATCGCGCCTTCGGCCGAACCGGCGATACCAGGCCGGTTGCGGCGGTCGATCACCGTGTGGGGCAGCACGAACAGAAGATCGCCGGCACGCGCCGCGCGGTCGCCGAGATCGGCCGGCACGACCTTCTCGATCAGTGCGCCGACCTTCGGCCCGACGCCGGCAAGCGAGGTGATCGGGACAAACAGCGGATCGAGGAGGGAAGGTCTCATTGGTGAGAGACTACCCGATGTTGGCGCTTACCCCCCTCCGGCCTGCCCACTTTGCCATCACTTGGCATCTCCCTCTCAAGCGGGGAGATTGGCAGCTTTGGCCTCATCGCCCATCTTGCAGCGGTGGAGATTGACGAAACCAGGCGCGACAGCAAATCTCCCCCCTTGAGGGGGAGATGTCCGGCAGGACAGAGGGGGGTGTCTGGGCTGATGTTGTCAGGAGTGTACGTCACACCGGGATGTTAGACACCCACCGCACCGTTGCAAGGCTGACACCGCCCTCTATCCACGCTATATGCGCCGCTTCAGGCAAGGATGCTGGTCAATGACGGGAACGAGACGATCAAGCGAGGGGCTCGACGCCCGCCGCCGCAAGCTTCTGTTTCGGTCCTGGCATCGCGGCATGCGCGAAATGGACCTCATTCTCGGCAGTTTCGCAGACGCCGAGATCGGCGCCTTGACCGGCGACGAACTCGACCAATATGAGAGGCTCCTCGATGTTCCCGACACCGAATTCCTGCCCGTGATCACCGGCGAACGCCCGATTCCGGCAAATATCGATTGTGCCGTCCTGCAAAAAATCCTGGCGTCGCGCCAGACGATGACATTCTGAACGACGTGTAATCCATGAGCCTCATTCCCTCGATCGGCCTGCCGAAAGGCCGCGCCGGCCAGTTCATCGTCGACGGTGTCGCCGACGGTTACGAAGCCTTTGCGCTGGTGCAGGCGGCACACGAGATCGCGCCCGACAAGCCGGTGCTGTTCGTGGCACGCGACGGCCAGCGCCTGCCTTCGATCGTCGAGGCGCTTTCATTCGCCGCGCCTGGCCTGCCGGTGCTCGAACTGCCGGCTTGGGACTGTCTGCCCTACGACCGCGTTTCGCCCGGGGCGGATGCTGCGGCAAGGCGGCTCGATGCACTCACAGCGATGATCGCGCTGGCGAAGAAACCACACCGCGCCGTCATCCTCACCACAGCCAATGCGCTACTGCAGCGCATCCCGCCGGCAAGCCTCGTCGAGGCGCAGATGTTTCACGCCGAACCCGGCAACCAGATCGACATGAATGCACTGGTGTCGCGGCTGGAGATTTCCGGGTTCGAAAGGGTGCCGACCGTGCGCGGGGTCGGCGAGTTTGCCGTGCGCGGCGGCATTCTGGACCTGTTCGCACCGGGCTGGACGGAAGCGCTGCGGCTCGATTTCTTCGGCGACACGCTGGAATCGATCCGCGTCTTCGACGCCGCCACGCAGCGCACCACCGGCCAGCGCAAGTCGATGGCGCTGCAGGCGATGAGCGAAGTGGCGCTGACGCCGGAGACCATCAGCCGCTTCCGCCGCAGCTACATCGATGCCTTTGGCGCACCCTCGCGCGACGATGGGCTGTATGCGGCGGTCAGCGAGGGACGGCGTTTCGCCGGCATGGAACATTGGCTGCCGTTCTTCTACGAGCGGCTGGAGACGGTGTTCGACTATCTGCCGGACGCGCCTGTCGTGTTCGACCATCTGGCGCATGAGGCGCTGGCCGAGCGCCATGCGCTGATCCTCGACCATTACGAGGCGCGCAGGAAGCAGGCCGACGGCGCGCTGAAGGACGCCGTCCCCTACAAGCCGGTGCCGCCCGACCTGCTTTATTTGTCGCCCGAAAACCTCATCGCCTCGCTTGGCCCGCGCGAAGGGATCGACTTCACGCCGTTCGACGCGCCCGACGCCGGCGCCAAGAAAATCTTCCATGCCGGCTCGCGGCATGGCCGCAGCTTCGTCGAGGAACGCGCCGATCCCAATGTCAACGTCTTCGACGTCGTCGTAAAACACATTGCCAATGAGCGGGCCGCTCGCCGCCGCGTCGTCATCGCCGGCTGGACCGAAGGTTCGCTAGACCGGCTCGGCCAGATCCTGGCCGAGCATCACCTCGGCAATCTCAGGCCGGTCGCCACACTGGCCGAGGCGGAAAAGCTCGAACCGGGGCAGGCGGGACTTGCCGTGCTGCCGCTCGAATCCGGCTTCGAGACCGAGAAACTGGTCATCATCGCCGAGCAGGACATCCTGGGCGACCGGCTGATCCGTCGTTCGAAGCGCAAGAAGCGCGCTTCGGACTTCATCGCCGAGGCCTCGGCGATGTCCTCCGGCGACATCGTCGTCCATACCGATCACGGCATTGGCCGCTTTATCGGACTGCGCACCATCGAGGCGGTCGGCGCGCCGCATGATTGCTTGGAAATCCATTATGCCGGCGACGACCGGCTGTTCCTGCCGGTCGAGAACATCGAACTTCTGTCGCGCTATGGTTCGGATTCGGCCGAAGCGACATTGGACAAGCTTGGCGGCGGCGCCTGGCAGTCGCGCAAGGCGCGGCTGAAGCGGCGGCTGCTCGACATGGCCGGGCAGTTGATTCGCATCGCCGCCGAGCGGCAAATGCGCGCCGCTCCTTCGCTGGTGCCGGCGGACGGTCTCTATGGCGAATTCGCCGCGCGGTTTCCCTATGAGGAGACCGACGACCAGCAGACGGCGATCGATTCGGTCATGGGCGACCTGGGCGCCGGAAAGCCGATGGACCGGCTGATCTGCGGTGATGTCGGCTTCGGCAAGACGGAAGTTGCGCTTCGCGCTGCCTTCATCGCGGCGATGGAAGGCTTTCAGGTCGCGGTGGTGGTGCCGACGACGCTGTTGTCACGCCAGCATTTCAAGACTTTTTCGCAGCGCTTCTCCGGCCTGCCGATCCGCGTCGCCCAGGCTTCGCGGCTGGTCGGCGCCAAGGAACTGGCCGAGGCCAAGAAAGGCATCGCCGAAGGCACGGTCGACATTGTCATCGGCACTCACGCGCTGCTCGGCTCGTCGATCTCGTTCAAGAACCTTGGCCTGTTGATCATCGACGAGGAACAGCACTTTGGCGTCAAGCACAAGGAACGGCTGAAGGACCTGAAGAGCGACGTGCATGTGCTGACGCTATCGGCGACGCCGATCCCGCGCACGCTGCAGCTGGCGTTGACCGGCGTGCGCGAACTGTCGCTGATCGCCACGCCGCCGGTCGACCGCCTGGCGGTGCGCACCTTCATCTCGCCCTTCGACCCGCTCGTCATCCGCGAGACCCTGCTCAGGGAACGCTACCGCGGCGGTCATTCCTTCTATGTCGTGCCGCGCATCAGCGATCTGGCGGAAATTCATGATTTCCTTCGTGAATCCGTGCCCGAGCTGAAAGTGGCTATCGCCCACGGCCAGATGCCGCCCGGCGAGCTGGACGACATCATGAATGCCTTCTACGACGGCCAGTACGACGTGCTGCTGTCGACAACCATTGTCGAATCCGGCCTCGATATCCCGACCGCCAACACGCTGATCGTGCATCGCGCCGATATGTTCGGCCTGTCGCAGCTGTACCAGCTGCGCGGCCGCGTCGGCCGCTCGAAGGTGCGTGCCTATGCGCTGTTCACGCTGCCGGCCAACCGCAAGCTGACCGACACCGCCGAGCGCCGGCTGAAGGTTCTGCAGTCGCTCGACACGCTGGGGGCCGGTTTCCAGCTCGCCAGCCACGACCTCGACATCAGAGGCGCCGGCAATCTTCTCGGCGAAGAGCAGTCCGGCCACATCAAGGAGGTCGGCTTCGAGCTTTACCAGCAGATGCTGGAGGAAGCTGTTGCCGAGGTGAAGGATTCCGGCGAGGTGCAGGATGGCGGCTGGTCGCCGCAGATCGCCGTCGGCACGGCGGTGATGATCCCGGAAAGCTATGTTCCGGACCTGCAGCTGCGGCTGGCGCTCTATCGCCGCCTCGGCGACCTCGAAAACACCGAGGAGATCGACGCCTTCGGCGCCGAGCTGATCGACCGCTTCGGACCGCTGCCGGAGGAAGTGAAGCATCTGCTGAAGATCGTCTTCATCAAGGCGCTGTGCCGCAAGGCCAACGTCGAAAAGCTCGATGCCGGGCCAAAGGGCGTCGTCATCCACTTCCGCAAGCGGGAGTTTTCCAATCCTGTCGGGCTGGTTACGTTCATCGGCGAGCAGGGCTCTTTGGCCAAGATACGGCCGGACCACAGCGTGGTGTTCGTCCGCGACTGGTCTACACCCGAAAAGCGGCTGGCGGGTTCCGCAGTTGTCATGACGCAGCTGGCAAGGCTGGCGGAGAAAACGGTCTAGCACGGCGTTGGCCTGAGCGTTTCGCCGCAAACATTCCGCCGCTGTTCGTCGCGTCACGTCATTCGCCACACGTCGAAATCCGGTCTAGAATAGGAAATCGGCTTCGTGTATGGAGCCGCGATCCCCATTTGGGGGGCGAATTGGCGGGCGATGGCACCCGCTGGAAAGAACGTTGGGTGCAACGATGACGAAATGGTCGCCGAATTCGTGGAGAGCAAAGCCGATCCAGCAGGTTCCTGCCTATCCGGATCTTGCCGCGCTGAAGAACACGGAAGCCCAGCTCACCACCTTTCCGCCGCTGGTTTTTGCAGGTGAGGCACGCAAGCTGAAGAAGCAGCTTGCGAACGTCGCTGCCGGCGACGCATTCCTTCTGCAGGGCGGCGATTGCGCCGAGAGTTTTGCCGAGCATGGCGCGGATAACATCCGCGACTTCTTCCGCGTCTTCCTGCAGATGTCTGTGGTGCTGACCTTCGCCGGCGCGCAGCCGGTGGTGAAGGTCGGTCGTGTCGCCGGCCAGTTCGCCAAGCCGCGCTCGTCCGACAACGAGACCAAGGGCGGCGTGACGCTGCCCAGCTATCGCGGCGACATCATCAACGGCATCGAGTTCGACGCCAAGTCGCGCATTCCCGATCCCGCACGCCAGGAGATGGCCTACCGCCAGTCGGCGGCGACGCTCAACTTGTTACGCGCTTTCGCCCAGGGCGGCTATGCCAGCCTGGAGAACGTGCATCAATGGATGCTGGGCTTCGTGTCGGACAGCCCGCAGGGCGAGAAATACGAGTCGCTCGCCAACCGCATCACCGAGACGATGGACTTCATGAAGGCTGTCGGCATCACCTCGGAGACCAATTACGCGCTGCGCGAGACCGATTTCTACACCAGCCACGAGGCGCTGCTGCTCGGTTACGAGGAGGCGCTGACCCGCGTCGATTCGACCTCAGGCGACTGGTACGCAACCTCCGGCCATATGATCTGGATCGGCGATCGTACCCGCCAGCCCGACCATGCCCATGTCGAGTACTGCCGTGGCATCAAGAACCCGCTGGGCCTGAAATGCGGCCCGTCGCTGACGCCGGACGGCCTGCTGCAGCTCATCGACCTGCTCAATCCGGAAAACGAGCCCGGCCGGCTGACGCTGATCGCGCGCTTCGGCTCCGACAAGGTCGCCGAGCATCTGCCGAAGCTGGTCCGCGCAGTGAAGAAGGAAGGCCGCAGCGTGGTGTGGTCGTCGGATCCCATGCACGGCAACACGATCGAGGCTGCCGGCTATAAGACGCGGCCGTTCGATCGCATCCTGAAGGAAGTGCAGACCTTCTTCGAGGTGCATCGCGCCGAAGGCACGCATCCGGGCGGCATCCATATCGAGATGACCGGCAAGAACGTGACCGAATGCACCGGTGGCGCTCGCGCCATCACCGCCGAGGAGCTGCAGGATCGCTACCACACCCATTGCGACCCGCGCCTCAACGCCGACCAGGCGATCGAACTGGCGTTCCTGGTGTCGGACCTGCTCAAGAAGAGCCACCCGGTTCAGCACAAGCAGGCCGTTAACGGCTGATTTCAGTCACCATCGATCAAGAAGCGTCGGAGACACCCTCGCTTGTTGGCAACTGGTGCGCCTGGCCTGACCACTTTAGGCGATGGAAACGTCAACTGCTTTCGAATGAGGAACCCGGACCACTGGACGACTCATCACCGCCGGGTATCTCCGGGCTATCTACCTTGGCTCTTCTTGAGTGCTCTGATCACTCTATGCCGTGGCTCCATGCGCTCATGAAGAACTCGAACGACAATGACGCCGATCGTATCGTCCGAGAGGCGACCCCTCATATAATAAAGGCAATGCGCAGCACCTCCGCGCCTTCTCGCAGCGATCTCCAGGTGCAGCAGTCGAACACCCGCGGCGAGTTCGCCGCGCTCGATGGAATCTGGTCGATCCGGGGCTTCCGAGACTAGCTGGATACCAAGTTCGATTATGCGGGCATAGGCCCGGACCTGCTGCGGACCGAACATCTGCATCGTATTTCGCAAGATGTCCCGGATATCGCGTTCGGCGGGTTCGGTAAGCCCGTGTCTCATCTCTTGGGCGATTCGAGCATCACCTCGTCGAGAATGTCACTGACGCTTCTCTTCGAGAAGCGTCCTGCGTCGGCGGCTTCCACCCCTATGCTGATTTCGCGCCGGAGGATGGCGAGTTTCTCCGCCTGCTGGGCCTTTTCGTGTCGCAGCAAGCGCAGCGCTTCCCTGACGACTTCACTCGAGGAACCGTACCCGCCTTGGGAGACTTCATGCTCCACGAATTCGACCATGTCGCTTGGAAGGCTTACGTTCATCGTTGCCATGTCGCTTCCTCTGCCCTGGGCTTCGCCCGGATAAATGAGTGTTTGGCAATCTTTGTCAATGGCATGAAATCTGAATTGGCGACGACGATGCCTCATGCTTGCATTCCACGCATCTTGCGATAGACTGGTTGCGAGATGCAATCGGTCTTGCACCTTTGTGCGCGGACAGACGGAGGCACCAATGGCCAGGATCGTCTACGCCATGCTGATGTCCTTGGACGGCTACATCGCCGGGCCGGACGGAGACATTGCCCTGCCGGTACCCGAAGGGGAGCTGCACCGGCATTTTAACGACATGATGAGGCAGACCTCGATCGCGCTCTGTGGACGCCGGATGTACGAGGTGATGCGCTTCTGGGACAGCCCGGACCGAGAGACCGGTGGCGAAATCGAGCGGGATTTTGCCCGCGCCTGGCGCGAAACCCCGAAGATCGTGTTTTCGACGACACTTCGGGAAGTCGGAACTAATGCCCGTCTGGCGAACGGCGATGTCGAGAACGTGGTGAAATCTCTCAGGTCGGAAGCGGGTGGCCAGATAACCGTCGCCGGCGCCGATCTTGCCGCGCATCTCGCACGATCCTGCCTCATCGACGAGTACCGGCTCTACATGCACCCGGTCGTGCTGGGCGGCGGCAAGCCGTACTTCCAGTCCGGCCTGTCGCTGACGTTGAAGCCGCTGGGCACGGAAAACCTTACCCAAGGCGTGACGCTGCTGCGCTACGCACCCGCCGGTTGAGGCGTGGCTCGACGTTGTTTTGGCGCGAGCGGAAGTTCGTCAGCCAAGGACGAATCGCACAGATGACCCGAAGGCGACGCCCACACGTCAGATTCTGAATGGCAGCTCTGCGCCCGATGTCGGCCGCCTCCGCCGACCCAGGCTTCCCAAAAGCGGACCTTGCGATCGCATGACGAAGTCATGCTAAGCGGCCGCGCTCAGCCATTTGCCGAATGCTGAGATGATCTTCTCGCGCGGGTGCTCGGGCTTACGAACCAAGTAGGACGCGTACCCCGGCAAACTCAAACTGAAAGCCTTCACGAGCCTCCCTGAGGCGAGTTCACGACCAACAAGGATATCGCTGAAAACGCCGATTCCCTGACCGGCGATAACCGCCTCTATCGCGTGAAGCTCCTCGTGAAAGCTCAGATGATCCATCTCCTTGAATTCAGGAACATCAGGCCACTTGCTTCGAGCGGCGGCAAGCCACTTTCTCCAGGTCGGCGCTTCAACGTCCGACGGCGGCCAGTAGCAATGAACTAGCGTATGCTTCCTAAGCTCCGCCCCAGTCAGGCAGCCCCCACTGCCGAACAGTTCGGGACGGCACACCGGCCAGAAGGTGTCCTGGAACAACAGGTCGGCTATTCCGTCCGAGGGCGCCAAGCGGCAGTACCGGATCGCTAGGTCTGCGTCGCCACACTCCAGACTCAGGACGCTGTCAGTCCCGATTACATCCAGGGGAGTACCGGGTTGAGCTTCCCGCCAGAGCGGAAGCCGCGGCACGAGCCAGCGGCTCGCGAAAGCGTTCGTCGTCGTGATGCGAAGAGGTGTGGTTTCGCGCTCGCTTTTGATGCTCGAAATCGTTGCTGAAAACGATTGCAGCCCGTCGCGGATCACGGGAAAGAGGCGAGCTCCGGCCGCCGTCAATGTCAACGGTCGGGGGCGGCGGCGAAACAACGCTCGCCCGCAATGGCGCTCGAGCAAGCGGATGTGATGGCTTACCGCCGTCGGCGTGACGCCCAGTTCGGCCGCGGCACGCTTGAAACTGAGATGCCGCGCCGCGGCTTCGAAAGCGCGTAGCTCGGCAAGAGGTGGAAGCTTGTACATCGGCGGACCAACGTAGATGAGTCAGAACTCATCTAAGGCTCAAATTTTCGCGTTTGCAATCGAAGCGCGGTCGGAGCGACACTCGGACGTTCTTCGGAGGCAGCCTATGAACCCGGTTCGAACCGTCAATGATGCCAGGCCCGAGGCCACTGTTGCGTTCCCTGGTGAGCTCCTGCGTCCGTCGGACGCTGGTTATGACGAGGCGAGGCGCGTCCACAACGGCCTGATCGACAAGCGTCCCGCACTCATCGCCCGCTGCCACAATACTCCGGATGTCGTTGAGGCGATCAAGCTCAGGCGCGATCTCGGCCTGGAAGTCGCGGTTCGTGGGGGCGGGCACAACGTGGCCGGACGTGCGACGATCGACGGCGGGATCATGATTGACCTGAGCCCGATGAAAAAAATCCAGGTCGACACCGAGCGCCGCACGGTGCGAGCACAAGCTGGTGTGACCTGGGGCGAGGTCAATCGCGAGACGCAGCGCCATAGTCTCGCAGTCACGGGCGGTGTCGTGTCCACTACCGGGATCGCCGGCTTGACCCTCGGCGGCGGGCTCGGCTGGCTCATGGGCAAGTTCGGCTTGACGCTTGATAATCTCCTCTCGGCCGAACTCGTCGACGGCGAGGGAAGTCTCTTGCGGGCCAGTAGTGATGAGAAGCCAGACCTCTTCTGGGCCATTCGTGGTGGTGGCGGCAACTTCGGCGTCGTAACCGAGTTCGAGTTCCAGCTGCACCCGGTCGGCCCGAGCGTCACGGCAGGCCCCGTCGTCCACGCAATCGAGCAAGCACGTGAGCTGCTGACGTTCTACCGCGAGACGACCGCGGCGTTGCCGGACGAGCACACGATTTTCGCAGCCCTGACCCATGCTCCCGACGGGTCCGGGACACCAGTGGCGGCGCTCGTCGCCTGCCATTGCGGCCCGTTGGCCGAGGGCGAGGAAGCGATGCGCTCGCTCAAGCAGTTCGGGTCTCCGATCCTCGATGGCGTCGGGCCGATGCCCTATTCGGACGTTAACAGCATGCTCGACGCGAGCTTCCCCAAGGGCGCGCTCAATTACTGGAAGTCGAACTTCCTGATTGAACTGAGTGATGCCGCAATATCCACGATTATTAAGTGCTTTGCGGAATGTCCAACGACAATGAGCCAGCTTCTGCTTGAGCACGTCCACGGGGCGGCTACGCGGATTCCCTCCGACGAGACGGCGTTTGTGCATCGCAAGGAGGGCTACAACTTTCTCGCGCTCGCGCAATGGACAGACCCCGATGCGACGGACCGGTGCATCGCGTGGGCGCGGACAACCTACCAAAGGATGCAGCCATTCTTCGCGCCCGGCCGCTACGTCAACTATCTTGGTGACGACGAGATGGGCGGATCCGTTGCCGCCGCATATGGCTCGAACTATGCACGCCTGCAACAAATCAAAGCCAGATACGATCCGGATAATCTCTTTCGGATGAACCAGAACATCCAGCCGCGGGCTCAGGCCTGATAATGCTTGTGACAATCAGGGTCTCCCGCTGATTAAAAGCACGGACTGGTTAATTGCGCGGCGTCTCCGGCGAACCCCTTCAACTCTCCAGCACGTCCGCTTCTGCCAGTGTGTCCCGCAAAGCAGCCATTCCGGTTCCGTGAAGAGTTTCGGGCGCCGGCAGGCGTACGAAAGTCCCCGAGGAAGGAACCCGCGGGCCACGGCCGATGGCTATGGAGA
>NZ_JBVVQD010000029.1:0-90813 GCF_055811755.1 Mesorhizobium sp. WSM4840 | reverse complement strand
AAAAAGCGCAACAATTCACCGAAAAATGTCAATGTCTGCACCCCAGCTCCCCATTACTGGATCTGCCCATAAGGCAGGAGTTATAGGCTTGCCGCACGAGGCCGCAGTCGGTGCAGTGTTCGGCGTGACCGCCCAGGGCCGCGGTCCGGCACGCCTCCACCGCGGCCATGACCCGGCGCTCGACACGCCCGAGATGGCCGGCGTGGTCGCGGCGATAATCAGCCCCGTGACGGTGGAATACATCCGCCACTTCCAGATCCGGGCGCATGGCGCGCGGCTCAGCCGGGCGGTGTGATCTCCATGTCGAGTTGGTCAAAAGGACTGGCGGTCCGGCCGATCACAGCCGTTGAGACCTGGGCGTATAGTGTCGTCGTCGCCAGGCTGCGATGGCCCAGCAGCACCTGAATGATCCTGATGTCCGTGCCGGCTTCCAAAAGGTGGGTGGCGAAGCTGTGGCGAAGGGTGTGCACCGTCACCCGCTTCTCAACGCCCAGGAACTCGCAGGCTGCTCGACAGGCGATCCCCAAGGTCTGTGGGTGGATCGGGCCGCGGCCATCGCGCCGGGGAAACAGCCATCGCCCCGGCTTGGTCAACCGCCAATAGACGCGCAAAATCTCCAGCAGCTGCGGCGACAGCATCACATAGCGGTCCTTGCCGCCCTTGCCCTGCTCAATGCGAATGATCATCCGGCTGCTATCGATGTCCGTCACCTGCAGACGCGCCGCCTCCGCGGCGCGTAAGCCCACCGCATAGGTGGTCATCAGAGCGACCCGGTTCCTCGTCCCCTTCACGGCCTGCAGAAAGCCGACCACCTCATCGGCGCTCAGCACGACCGGCAACTTGCGCGGCGTCCGGGCGTAAGCGATCCGCTCAGGCAGATCGGATCGACCCAGCGTCACGCCGTAGAAGAAACGCAAGGCGCAAACGGTCTGGTTCAACGCGCCCCACGAGACCCTTCGGCCCACCAAGTGGGCCTGATAGGCGCGCACCTCTTCGTATCCCAGCTGATCGGGTGATCGTCCAAAAAATCGACTGAACTTCGCCACGTGATGCACGTAGGATCGCTGGGTCTCCGGTGACAAATTGCGGATCGTCAGATCTTCAATCATCCGCTGACGCAGAGGGCTTATCTGGGCCATCTGGGGTTCTCCTGTCTGGAAGGTTGGCTCGACACCAAATCTTCTCAGACAGGGGCCTCCTCAGGCCAGACCCACGCATCAGCTACCGCGGCAGCGGTTTAGTTCAATCAGATCATTGCTGATTTGGGAATCCTACGACTCCTACAGATCCCATCCCGCTCTAGCCGAGCGTCGGATGCGACTAATAGCAATGTTCCCCGCCGCGCACTCTCACAGCTGGGCCTGCCAGAGCCGTTATCTGAGCCGGCACTCTTTACCTGGCTCCGATCGTCACTCGCCTTCGTTCACGCTTGGAAAACGCATTCGAAGAGCCTGATCGACACGCGTTATGATGGGGTCGCTTTCCGGCAGCAGCTTGAGGTCGAAATCGCGTGCTAGGATTTTCTCGCAATCAGCCCGGGTCGGCTTCACGTACGGGATTGATGGAGCGTCTTCGTCCATTCGACCAAATTTGAACAACCGTGTTGTCAGATACGACAACTCGGCAATGTCAGCGACCATAACCTCCAACACATTGCGGGGCCGTTGTCTGCCCGGCGACGCCAATCTCGATTCGAAGGTCTGCGCCTTGATGATCAGCTGCTGCATGCTCTTGAACGACGCGTCATCAACATAGGCAGCCGCATCCATGATCACTTTCAGCGCCGCCGATGGGGGCTTGGGACGGTCATCCGGCTTTTTCCGCTTCCATGCATGGAAGCATGTCACCAAGTATTCGTTTATCCCCGCCAGCGCGTGCGGGACCTGAATGAGTGCTGCCCTCACTTTTTGCTGTTCTGCCTTATCCGACTGTGCCCGCTGATCCTGGATCTGCTTCCAAAGCAGAACTCCGGAGACGATAGCTGCCGACACAGCCAAGAGACCAGTGATCAGCGTTTGCCAATCATAGAGAAAGCTTGCGACCACGCCGCGTTGGTCGACGCAGTTGGAAAGCAAGTATCGCGCCGTTTCGCCGCTGCAAATCAGGTCCTCAAATTGCGTCGACATTCTGCCACCCCTTCACCGTTCCTAGCTCGGGATAGCGCGCAAGATCTTACTTTTGGCAAGGTACGATCACACAATTCCCCACGCCCCACCAGTCGGCGGTTGCCTAAAAGCCTGCGAAGGCTGGTCATGTCCTCTTAGGTCGCAGACTCATAATTTCTGAGCCAGATGCGCACTGAAGCGAGCTTGATGGCAGCGAGGAAATTGAGCGGATCGCGGTCATATCGAGTTGCGATACCTCTGAAGTGCTTAAGTTTGTTGAAGTATCGCTCGACGAGATTGCGCTGCCTATAGACCCATGCGCTGAAAGGAAAACTGCCGGTCCGGTTCTTCTTCGGCGGGATGTTCGCCCACGCTTTTCGCTCCGCCGCGAGCGTCCGGATAGCATCGCTGTCGTAGGCGCGATCGGCAAGCAGGATTGCATCGGGCTGGAGGGCGTCGAGCATGGCGGCGGCGGGCTTGCCGTCATGTGCCTGTCCGGCCGTCAGGACAAGGTCGATCGGCCGGCCTTCGGCATCGACGAGCGCGTGGATCTTGGTCGTGAGGCCGCCGCGGGAACGTCCCATGCAGCCATCGTCAGCGCCCCCTTTTTTGCCGTGGCAGCGTGCTGGTGAACGCGGACACAGGAGCTGTCGATCATGATGATCTCGCTGTCAAAGGCCTTGGAAACCGCCGCCAGAAGCCGATCCCAGACCCCGGCTTTGCGCCATCGCACGAACCGGTTGTAGCAGGTGGTGTAGGGGCCATAGCGTTCCGGCACATCGGCCCAGGGTGAGCCGGTGCGGAAGCGCCACAGGATGCCGTTGAGCACCTTGCGGTCGTCAACGCGTGCCACACCGCGGACCTTGTTGGGGAGATGAGGCGCGATGATGCCCCATTCAAAATCGCTCAATTCATACCGACGCATCAAAGCCTCCAAAAGAAGCCTTGAATCAGAACTTACATCAGCACGATACCCAGTTTATGAGTTTGCGACCTAGCATTACAGTTGCATTTTCGATTTTAGGTGAGCCCGTCGAGCGGCAGCCTGATGGGCGCGCCTCCAGCATGACCACGCAATTACGTCGGCGGGCTTTATGCGGCGCTGGGCAAGCCTGGTGGCGATGCGCCGGACTTCCTGGATAGACCAGCGGATCAGATCCTGATGGTCGGCATCCGCGGTCTTTTTTGGGGCGTCGCGTCATTGGCGCGGTACCGGATCGCCGCCATCATGGCGAAGGCGAGCATGACGAGGGTGACGTGGCGATGCCAGCCATGCCATGACCGGGTTTCGTTGTGATCGAGTCCGAGCTCGTTCTTGGCGGTCTCGAAGCTGTCTTCGATCGCCCAGCGATGGCCTTCAACGGAAACGAGCGTCTGGATGCCCGTCCCGGCCGGGCACCATGTCGTGAAGAACGCGAGATCACCGTCGCTGATATTGCGCCGGATCAGGAGGCCACGGGTCCAAAGTCCCGGTTTCGTCTCGTTATATTCGTCGGCATCGAGATCGGCGAGTTCGCAGTAGGCCCAGTCATGAAGCCGCGCACCTTTGGTGCCCTCTCCGGCGGAAAGACGCTGCCATGCACTTGGATCGAGATCACGGGCGATCTCCTGAGCTGTGCCGGCGACCGGAGGCTTGCCCGACCAGGAGCCGAAATGATGGTCCGATTTAACCCCAAGAACGTAGCCTTTGCAGGCTCGGCGCAGGGTTCCTTCGACGTCCCCGACGCCATACACCGCATCTGCGGCCACCCATGAAAACGGCACATCGGCTGCCAACGCACGCCGTATCATATCGACAGCCAAGCCTGGCTTGGTAGCGAAGGCTATAGCTTCAGGAACATGGGTGGCTGCAAGCCTTGCCGGATCGCCGGTCCAGCTCTTGGGCAAGTACAGGGCTCGATCGATAAAGGCATGACCGCGAACGGACACATAGGCGGCGAACACACCGATCTGGCAGTTCGTTATCTTGCCTGCCGAACCTGTATATTGACGCGCAACACCGCACGATGCCTTACCCTGCTTGAGGAAGCCGGTCTCATCGATGACCATGACCGCATCATCAGTGGCGAGGTTTTCGACAACATACTCTCGCACGATGTCGCGAAGTCCGTCCGCGTCCCAGCGTCCGCGACCCAGAATAGCTTGTTGCCGCCACGGGCCGGAATCACCGGCCGCCTCAGCGCGCATCCAACCTGTCTTACGGCGCTCGTCACCCAGCAAGCCGTCCAGGAAAAGGTTCGCAGATGCTGCAACTCGCTCCTGCGTAAACAGTCCGCGCATACGGGCTTTCACCTCACGCAGCGATGATGCCCAAAGTTCAAGCGTCGTCTCGATTGATGCACCTGCCATCCATGACCTCCGAATCATGGAGACCCATGGATTCAGACCACAGATAAATATGCAACTGTAATGCTAGATGGCGGGAAGCATCGAAACGAAGTGGTCGAAATCTCGTACCGCTGCATCGAGCTCGGATTTCGCCGCTAAACTTTTGTACTCCGCGAATGCACGCGCCTGGCAGTTCACCTGCTTCTCAGGATTGAACTCGATATCCGTGTAAGCGTCGTAAGAAACGTTATCCTGAATCCAGACAGCATGTTTGGCAAGTGCGCGAATATAGACCCAGTCATAAAACCCGTTCTTCGGCACTAGCGGATAGCGCCGCCCGTCAAGTTCAAAGCCGATCAAGCGGCCGTCGTCCAGCTCGCGGATATATCGCTTTGCCTCGCGTGGCTCGTACGGAAAAATCTCTGGAAACGGTCCCCTTCGCTCAAAGACCTTGGAGCCCTGATAGACGCTCTCCAATGGATACTCACCGCCTTCAATCTCGACCTTCAGGCTAAATGCGCTGAGCCGCCGACCGACTTTTTCTTCCGACTTTGTCGATATCTCCAGGATGCGGTCGAGGCCGCTGCGTTTGGCGGCTGCGTGTAGCGCAGTCACGTTCTTTTTTTTCTGAGTCTCGGCGAAACCCGAAGCCCACGGGAAGTCAAAGAACCGCTCCTGGACGAGGAGCGGTCCTTGAAAATTGGGAATGAAGACAGGCCTGCTCGCCACTAAAATACCCCGATGATCATTTCAGGCGCCACGCTAGTCGGGATGAGCACCTCGAACTTTTCTGCCGCACGTAAGCGCTGATTTATAGCAGGATCTTTCCAGTCGGTGCGAGTGTACAAGACTTCATAGTCGAGGCGGTTCACAGCTTCGGCGACGGGAAGGATCTCAACATCGTTCGCGTTTGCGACACCAAGCGCTATCCGCGCTCCCGGTATCCGCAGAACCTCTGGCTTGATCGCCAGATAGCGCGGATTCGGTAATCGGCCCTCCTGGTGCGCCAGGAATTTCATACCGTGGTTTCTCGTCAAGCACAGGCTAACGTACGGATCGATGCCACGATGCAGATCAAGCTGCTGGCTCAACTCGTTCCCTCCCGTCGCCGCTGGCGGCCAGAGTTTGAGAGCCCGCAGTCGTTCTTTGGAGAGGAGGCCATGCTTCTTGATGGTTGGAAAGTTGGCCTCATCCGTGAAATGATAAAGCGTCTTATGCTGAGAGCTGGCATTGATGCCCGCAATGAGTTCTTCAAGCGTCATGACGTCCCCCGCCAAGTCATGTGGAAGCTACGGATTTCTTTGGCCATTCGCCAGAGCCTTGCGGGATGACATGATCTTGTTATTCGAACGCTGGTTAGATCATCAAGCTTAGCTGGTCGCGCTGCAGCTGCGCGGCTCCTGCGCTCTTTGCTATCGGTCGTTGATCTGTCGCCCGCGATTCGCGTGATCTTGAGGGAGAAGGTCTTCGCCGGCCATGGTTTCGACTAGGGCGTCCGAATACGTCGGCTAAAGTTGCTGTGCGATGTAACGGGGAATCTCGCGCTCACCGCCACATGTGTGACAGTAATCGTTGTTCCGACCGCTGCATGTCGGGCACTCGACCATCTGGTAGTCGCGCATATCTATCTGATCGACCTGCCGCTGATCGAGTTCACCTTCCCCACCGCAAGCGGGGCATGGACGGTCGTGCCATTCGCGAGCGCCCTCGCAGACAGGACATTCGACGCGCTCATATTCTCGCAGGTCGACCTGCTCGGCATATCGGCGCTCCATCTCGCGCTCGCCGTCGCATGCCGGGCATTGCTCACCCCGGAACCTTCCCGAACCTTCGCAAACCGGGCAATCGACGAGTGCGTAGTCGCCCACATCGATCAGCCCGCCTTGTTGGCGCTCCACTCTGCCTTCGCCGCCGCACGCATGGCATTGCTGGCCGCGCAACCTACCTAAGCCGTCGCAAACCGGGCAGTCGACTTCTTCCCATTCCCTGGTGTCGACTTGGTCGGCGTAGCGTCGTTCCAAATCGCCATCGCCACCACATGCCGGGCAGTCGCGCCCCCTGAAGACGCGGTTTCCTTCGCAAAGGGGACATTCAACCAACGCGTAGCGGCTGAGATCGACAGCGTCTGCTTCACTCGCTGTAAGCTCTGCCTCGCCGCCACAGGCCGGGCAGTCCTCACCCTTATAGTAGCCGCGGCCGTTGCAGAGTGGGCAACTCATGTAGCCTGCGCGCCGGGCAAACTCGACCTTAACTGTCGCGGCAAGATGCAGGGTGGCGCCGATATCGGTCGGTCCGGTCGAGCTATTGGCGAGGGTTGCGAACTCTGCCGACATGGCCTCAAAGGCGGCGTAGTCGGGTTCCTCTTTGGAAGTCGGTGCCATCTTTGGTACCTGGGCCAACGCCTCCTTCGCGAGCTTGGTGACGGTAGCTATCTCTTCCGCCGTCTTGGCCGCTGCCAACTGCGAACTCAGGCTTTCGCAAGCCTTCAGCATGGTGAAAAGCCGCCCAGTCACCTTGGCTTGCCCTTGCCAGAGGGCGCGCTGATAATGGGTCATTATGTGCTTGAAGCTAACGACGAACTCGGCGTTCTCAGGCTTTGGGCCGTAGCTATGCTTGTCGAACTTGGTGTGATGGTTGGCGCATAGCCAAATCAGGTTCTCGGGGTGATTGTTCTTCGACATTGCTATCGGGACGATGTGTGCTGCCTCGCAGGAGTTAGCGTGGCCATGGCAGATGGCGCATTCGCCGCCCGCCTCTTCCTGGATCTCCCGCTTGATACCCCCTGGCACGGGCGGCCGGCTGCCGTCCTTTGAGGGCCAAGGCAGTTTCAGCCAATCATTGAAACCCTCGAGCTCGATCCGCTCGAAATAGATCTGGTCGTCCTCTTTGCGGGCTTTGAGCTTGCGTTTGGAGTCCTGCTTTGGCGCGTGGCTTGTGAGCCAACGAAGCAGCTTGGGCGACATTCCAACCAGAGACGCTGCTTGAAATTCGTTGAGTTCGTCCTTCGTAGGTCCGATCGTGGACGGCTTCGGCGTCTTCATGAAGGCTGGGACGAGAGGCTATGGGCGATCACGAAACACCTGGGCAAAAATCATATCCGATGTGCCGTCATATATATGTGAAATCATAACAAGAGAATGGGTCGAACTGGGACGGCGAACCTGGAGGCGCACCCATCTGGTCGCTTACCTGGCTGCGCGAGATCACGACAAGGGGTAAGGAAAAGTCAAGTGACGCTTCTCATCAGTGAGCAGCTATTCCTCGATATCGACGCAGACATCTTCATGGCCGTCAGCCAACCCTGGCACGATATCACCGGCCAGCAGCTTTTCCTTCGACAGCAGCCCGGCATCCTCGAGCGCCTCGAAATCCGGCAGTTGCCGCAACGTGTCGAGCCCGAACTGCGACAGAAAATTTTTGGTCGTCACATAGGTATACGGCGCGCCCGGCTGCGGGCTGCGCGGCCCCGAAGCGATAAGCTCCTGCGCGCGCAGCACGCCGATCAGGTCGCGCGACACCTCCTTGCCGAAGAAGGACGACAGCTCGCCACGGGTGATCGGCTGGAAGTAGGCGATGCACATGAGGACGAGAGCCTCCGACTGCGACAGCTCTTTTCTCCCCTCCCCTGCGGCAATACCGAAGGCGGCGTGGATGACGTCGCCAAAAACTTTTTTGGTCCGGTGCTGCCAGCCGCCGGCGACTGCGACCAGCTCGTAGGGGCGGCCGGCGAGCTCGGCGCGGATGTCGTCGATGATCAACTCGATGTTGCAGTTTCTTCCCACCACGCGCGCGAGGACACTACGTGTTACCGGTTCGCTGGCGGAAAAAATCACCGCTTCGACCCGGCCCATCCATTCGCGCCAGCGCAGCTCCGGCGGCAGGTGGTCCAATTCCGTGTCGAGCAACACAGGCTGTTCGTTCGGCTTGCGGCGGGCGGACGCTTCGCTCATCGCTAGAGTCCAAACAGCCGGAAGCTGGTGCGGCCCGAAAGCTCGCGCACGGCATCCAATTGTTGCAGCCGGTCGAACAAGCGCCGCGCCGCAAAGCGCGACAGATTCTTCGTCGTCAGCGATCCGGAGACGGCGTCTTCACTGAGCAGCAGAAAGATTACGTCGCCGGCGCCTTTGGCTCGCAGTTTCGGCGCCACCGTCAGAAGTTTTTCGGCCCGGCGCGACAGCTCGGCGGCCAACCTACAAGCGTCCTCAGCGGCCGCAACGAGCGCGATGCAAACCGCCCGCTCAAAATTCTTGTCCCCGGGCCGGATGCGCCGGCCACCGCCGGCCTCGGTGCGGAAGGATGGTCCAAAACCCTGCGCCATTAGGAGCGGCAGCGGCTGCGGCCAGCCCAGGCGTTGCGCCAGTACCAGGTCGGCGAGCCACCAGCCAAAAAGTTCGGCATCGGGACGCATGGCGACGACCTCAGCGGCGATCGCCGCGGCGGCGAACGGCGCCGACCGCTGCGATCCCGCCAGCTTTTCGATCTCCGTGCAAAGGTCGGCGAGCGCAGCGCCGTCCCAATGGAGGCCAAGCTGGTCGAGTATCTTCTCGATCCGGCCGGGCGTAGCGGCGGGCCGCTGCCCGGCCAACTGCCGCCAGGCGCCAAGGACGGCGCCGGCGGGGCCAGGATCAGCACCTGGCGGGCGCAGGTACCAGGCATCGCGCAGGGCGGCCTCGTCCTCTGAGCGGCCGGCGAGCCGCATGCTGGCGGCGGCACAGCGAAGCGCCAGCCGCTGCCGCCAGGCCCCGGCCCAACTGACTTGCCCGCGGGCCAGCGTGTCGAGCGAAGCCAGGGCGGCGCCGGCCCGAAAGGCGGCGTCGGCATCGCTCGGCGTGCTGCATGGGACGAGCGCCCAAGCCGGAACGGAGGGCGGCGCAGAGGAGCTGGCGGTCGCGGGATCGAGGCGAATCATGGCTTTGGAGGTTAAAGCGGCCGTGCGCTTTATGCCATCCATTTCGGCCTAAAACGCACAGCCTGTCGGGCGCAACAAACGAATGATAATCTTGCATTATCAGTCATTTAACTCTTCATTACTTCCATCGCACTAAGTTATTCGGCTAACTAATTACGCTCGACAGAGTACCCTTGGGCACGCCCGGACGAAGATTCCGTGCAGCCATCTCACGAAACACCCGGGCCGCTCCTTTGCCTGCCGATGGTCCAGGAAACTCCCTCTCCCTGTAGGATTCCGGACACCTCCTTGCCGACGTGACGATCAAGCACTGGCCGCCACGGCACCAACGTGAACTCGCGTGACTTCTCGACCATGGCGTACCTGCCTGCGGCGAGTTCAACCGATCGGCGCAACGTGCCCTCTATTCGCTCTCCTGTTCGGGCTTCGGCATAGGGCAGGCCGAGTTCGTCTGAGAGCTGTCCGGCAACCCGGTTTAGCTCGCGCTGGCGCAGTATCGAAATCATGTTGGCGCGATAGGCGATCCGATCCTGCTCTCCGCTCGCGAGACGTTGCGCGATCAGCCATTGCCGCCGGCGGGCTTGCGCCTTTCGCACGTCGCGGCCGAAACCTGAGTTATGCAAGGCCACTGGACTATCAGCAATCAGCTCACGGTCTATCCATGTGGCGCCGTCGAAACGGACCTGCTTTTCCAGCGTCAATGAGGAGAGCTTCTCAAGCGTAACGGGTTCGTCCCTGGCACGCTGACGCTCATACTCGACGACGCGTTTCAGATGGTCTGGCGCGATGATCCAGGTGCCATCCGGCTCGCGCTCCACGCCGCGGGTGGCCCGGCGGATAGCCTCCAGCCGCCGGATGTGCGTTTCGGCAAAGCGTTCGGTGGCGGATGGATCATGCCTCAGGTGTATATCGACGTTGTAACGGCCGCCGAGCGCGGCACCGATTTCGGCGACGGCACGATCAACCTGCCTCGGCTCGGTATTCCTCGGCGTGACACGGACGATGCAGCCGTCGGGCATCGGTTCCGTCGCCTCGCCTCTGCCGATGTCGATCCAATGGCTTTTGCCGTCGACGCTGTCGACGATCAGGTAATGTCGGTCATTGATTTCGTCGGCCAGCCCACGAGCGACAACGCGGCCAACGAGAGCTTGGAGTCGCTCGCCGGACTGATCGTGGATGACGTAGTCACCTGCACTGCGGGCGGGCCCTTTGCCCGTCAGTTCGCGATGCATGGTCTTGATGATATCGCCGCGCTCGCCGATGCGGCGCAGTGTTGCTTCGAGCTCGTCGTCCAGCCGCCAATACCCCGGCCTGACCTCTTCGGCCAGACCCATCCGCTCAAGCTTGCGCAGGCGTCCCTGATGCAGCGTCTGGCGAAACGCATCGCGGCCATCTGGCGAAACAAGCCCACCGTCGTCAGGCATGCGGAGCAGGTGCCGATCGATGCTGGTGAAGCGTTCCTGCTCCATTTCGTGGCGCAGGCGCAGCTCGATCTCGCGGTCGGTACGGGGACCGAGGTCGAGGCTCACCAGCTCGGCCGCCCGCTCACGGATGCCGCTCGAAATGTATTCCCGAGCGATGACGAGATTCTCGCCGCGGTCATCCCTGCCGCGGACGATGACGTGGGCATGGGGATGGCCGGTGTTGAAATGATCGACCGCGATCCAGTCGAGCTTCGTGCCGAGGTCTTCTTGCATCTGAGCCATCAGGCGTCGAGTCAGCGGCTTGAGGTCCTCATATTCAATGCCATCCTCGGCAGCGACGATGAAACGGAACTGATGTCGGTCGCCGTCGGCGCGATCGAGAAAGGCATTGCCGTCCACGCGGTCTTGTTCGGCGCCGTAGAGCTTGCCAGGCTCGCCTTCGGGGGTGACGCCGTCGCGCTGGAGGTAGCGAAGATGAGCCCGCGCTGCGTCCCTGCCCTTTCCGGCCAGCCTGACGATGCGCGCCTTGACCATCACCCGCCGCTGGCGGAAGGCGGCATGGCGATCGCGTGATTTCAGCAGCGCGGCCGCCGCACCGCCACGCCCCGCCCGGCTTCCGATAAAACGGCCGCCGCGCAGGGGTTTGCCGCCGGCCCTATTGATAGCTGCCTTGACCTGGCCGGCATAGCGCTTGCCTGCTTTCGAGCCGCGCGAGCCGATCTTGCCGAGCTTCGGCCTGAACTCATCGTCCTGCATACCAGCCTCCGGGCAAATTCAAGCGAAACCTGAGTCTCGCTGGCCCACCCTCCTGGCGCCGCCGGCAGCCTCCGGCAAAAACGATGTGCAGACAAAGGCTTCGCCGCCTCATGGAGGCGGTGCCTTTATCTTGCCTTACGCGCCCCTCGCCTTATGCGCCCTGGCCCTCCGGATGCCCTCAACATCGCTAGCCATTGTGCTGCTTTGGCCGCGCGCGATCCCTGCCGAGCGGCACGAACAGACCGCCATTCGTTTCGCCGGCGCGAACACCGTCGCGAAGGAAGAACAAAGAGCGTCCGGAGGGAGCGTTCCGCCCCTTTGAAGTTGTGGATTGGCCTTTGAATTCGTTCATGTCGGCCGCCGAAATCCCCGTCGCCTCAAGCTGTTTCAGATAGGCAACGGTCTCTTTCGGCAGCGGCCTTCGAAGCTTCAAATGGCCTTCATAGCGCTCGGGTCCAGCGTTGTAGGCGGCAAACAGGCCGGGGAATCCGAAACGCTTATACATGGCGCTGAGATAGGCGGTTCCGGCCAAGATGTTGTCGCGCGGATCGTGCGGGTCGGCTCCCAGACCGTGCTCGACGCGCATCTCCTGATAGGTGCCGGGCATCACCTGCATAAGGCCCATGGCGCCGGCGCGGGAGGTTATGGGACGGCCATCGAGGACGGTCTTGCC
Organism: Mesorhizobium sp. WSM4840; assembly: GCF_055811755.1. Taxonomy (NCBI): domain Bacteria; kingdom Pseudomonadati; phylum Pseudomonadota; class Alphaproteobacteria; order Hyphomicrobiales; family Phyllobacteriaceae; genus Mesorhizobium; species Mesorhizobium sp. WSM4840. The sequence continues at coordinate 78,618 of NZ_JBVVQD010000029.1, read as the reverse complement.
GCGGCTTTCGGCATCGATGACGGCGCAAATCCAGGCCTGGGGAATGTGGAAGCGTGCGCTTGCTTCCGATACGAAGTGCTGCCATCGTTGCAGCTGCGGACTTTGGGAGATGACGGCTGGCTCAGCGCCGGTCGAGGCGGAACAGGCGCATGGCGCGACGGCGATCATGCCGAGCATCAGGAGGGTCACTCGGTCCATAGCGGCACCAGCCTCCCGATGATGTTTTCGGCCGGCACCGGCCCGAAATAGCGACTGTCGAAGGAGTGATTTTTCTCGTTGCCGAGCAGGAAAACCTCGTTATGGGCGAGCGCTCGGCAGCCGTTCCACCAGGGCAGCGGACGGCCTTGCGTGTCGATTTTGAGCCGACGGGCGACGATCTCGCCGCCGATGATGATGGCGTTACTAAAGGCGCAGACATGCTCGTCCGGCAGCGCGGCGAGACGCTTCACCAGCGGTATATTGCGAGGCAGATAGCCGCGTTGGTCGGCGAGATAGGCAACGAAGCCAGGCGGGCGGGCGAGCACAAGATCGCCGCGCGCAGGCGTGCCAGACCCAACGCGATAGAGACCGACCGGCGCGCTAGCCGAGGCGTTCCAGACCAGCAAGGGAGACGGCTTTGGGAGCGCCGTGAAGCCTGTCAGGCTCAGGCCAATCGCGGCGATGGCGATTGCCTTGCGCGCCCGAACGCGCCGCAAACGGCTGCCGATCAGATGGATGGAAGGCCGCCGGCTCATGAGCGGGCTCCCTCGTCGGCCGAGCCGGAACCGCCCTTGTCATCGTCGGAGCCAGATTCTGGCGGGCGGCCTTTCGACCAGTCATCGAGTTCGTCGATGTGGTAGCGGACATAGCGGCCGTGCTTGCGGTATTTCGGGCCGCCGCCGGTCAGCCGCATCTTTTCCAGGGTGCGCTGGGACAGGCCGATATAGAAGGCAGCCTGCGCGGTGTTCAGAAACGGACTGCCCTTCTTGGCGCGGGCCGCGCGGTCGTTTTCGTCGTCCATGATGGTCCTCGTTTCGCTTCGGACAAGCGACCGCGAGGATCGGCGAGCGAGGTCGTCGTGGGGACGGGCGAAGAGTCGGGTGGGAGTTTTCGCCGCCCCTTCGGGCGAGCGTCGGCGGGAAACCCCCGCGCCGAGTTGCGGCGCGAGGGCTTGAGCCGGCCGGTCAGTCGGCCGGGTTCCAGATGACGGCGTAGGTGTCTTGATCGTCTTGGCCGGCGGCGCGGCCGAGATTGGCGTAGAGCTTGCGCGGACCGAACTCCGGTGCGGCGATGGACAAGCTCACATAGTCGTTGCCGGAAGTCTCCCCGGTTCGGATCCAGCCGGCGCCGACCTCCACGCCCTGCGTCAGCACCCGGAAGTCGGGATGGTTGTCGGCGGACTTGCTCCGATTGGGCACGATGTCGATGTCGGCGCGGACGCTGAGTGTCCTGAGCTGGCCTTTGTAGCTGCCGTTTTCCTGCTTGTTGACGTAACCGATCGCGGTCATTTTCCTGTCTCCTTCTGCTGTCGCCGGGGACCATTCCCCTGCGATGGCGGACCGTGATGGGCGCGTCCGGACCGCCCGAACCCGGCAGGGCCGCAGCGGCAGCGAAGGACCCGAGCGGGCAGCTTTTTTGAAGCGAAGCGGCGCGAGGAAGCCGCGTCATGCGGCGGGGAAAAAAGCTGGTGGCGAGGGTTTCGGGCGGGCTGGAACCGCCCATAGGTCAATGAGCCAGCCGCAGGGGAATGGCCCTCAAGACGTGTGGGGACAGGTCGCGTGATCGGGTGAGCACAACAAACGATCGGAACGCGTGCGGCGGGTTCCGCACGCTCAACACCGTGCCGGATCGATAAATGTGCCCGTGCACCGGAAGCTCCAGCAGGCATCTCGGCGTGGTAATCGAGCACTGACAAGGGCGAGCTTTGGCGGCCGGATGTTGTTGCCGGAGGCGGGGTCCAAGGGACGGAACGTGCAGCCAACGCGCCCCGGAGAGGCGCCAACCCTCGGCTATCGACGAGCCGCCTCGGCATGGCGGATTCATTCGAGGGTAAACAGCGACCGGGCCTTGGTCGAAATCCGCATCAGCAGGTTCCCGTGGAGCGAAACCGATCGTCTAGGCGTGATCGAGGAATTCGACCACATTGATACCGATTGCCTTCGCGAGGTCCGCCTGGCTGAGACCAGACGCTTTCCTTTGGTCGACGCGGACATGCCCGGGTGATCGGCCAGCCGCCATCCGCTAAGGTTAGGTGTTCCTAGCGGCGCGGCGGGCACAGCTGAGCCCGCGTCCGAAGTGACGAGGAAAGGGTGTTGCTCCCCCGATTTCCGAAGAAGGCCACGGGTTGCAATTGCCCCCGTACCGGCAGACCGGCCGTCGCGATGTGGTGGTCGCGCTTGCGACATTCTTGTCCGCCTTCGGGACACAACAATGTTTTCGGATAGGCGCGCACGAGGGAGCAAATCAAGGTATCTCAATCATGCAAACACCGTGACGCCCAGCCGAACTCGAACCTCACCGCGTGGAGACCGGCGCGCGCCGTGCTGAAGAGCTCGAAGGTGTCAAAGGCCTTCCTAGACAGGGGGAGCAGCAACAGCGCGACCGTAGAGGCGCGACGGCCGCGTCTTCGCAAGTTGCCAGCCTGCGCACGCAATTACACGCTAGAGACAAAGCCTTACGCGGTCGATGGAGTGCCCGCCGGCGTGCGGCAATGCATCGGCTCGGCCCGTCGGGAACGGTTTTCGTCTTCCCTAGCCGGTGCGGAAGTTCTGACTACTCCGACAGTACAGCACCTTTCTCGGTCCGGGTGACCAAGCGATTGTGCGGCGCGCGCGGTCTCGGTCAAGGCACGGCGCCCTGCTCAAGCCGACAGGGCTTCGGCAAAAGATAGTCCGATTCGGTGCCCCAAATGAAATGGCATAGCGCTTGCTGTTATCCGTTAGAGCCCATCAAAGCACGTCGAAAGCGATGAACAGAACCCTGGCAAAAACGCGAAGTTCCATACAAGCGCCCAAGGAGACCGTGCACGTTTGCGCCGAACGTCCCCTCCAGACGTCCCTGCTCCGGTATCTGATTTGCGATGGCTGGTTCGAGACTGACGGAGCCGTGGCGCTCGCCCAATTGTCGCTTACCCGCCTCCGCCAGGAGGATGCCTTTTTGGAACACGGCGTCGACCAAGTGCGGCCTCTCGGTCTCAGGACTGTCGCCGACGCGATCAACGTGCATCAGGCGACGGTAAGCCGGGTGACGTCGAACAAATACATGCTGACCCCGCGCGAAGTGTTCGAACTGAGGTATTTTTTCACCGTCGCGAGCGCGTCTTCCCAAGGTGGCGACGCGCGGTCCCCCGAAGCTGTCCGCCATCGGATCAAGGCGATAATCGCCGACGACGCGCAAGATGACGTGCTTTTCGATGATGACATCGTCGTCCGGCCCAAGGAAAGGGCCGTCGATTTGCGCACCTTACCGTCACAAAATGTCGCGAAGCGATGAACATCCTCTCGTCCGTGCAATGCCGCGGGGACTGGCGCTTCTGGCGTTAATGCGGGTCAACGCAGCGACCCGAGTTTGCAGCACATCCAAACTGGAGACCCTGTTGATGACCGAATCCGCGACGGGCTTCATGGACGGAGTTCTGCATGACCCAGAACAGCCAGATCAACGGTCTGGTCCCGCATGGGGTGCGGTCATTTCGCTTGCCTTAGGCACCTTCGGGCTTGTGACGGCAGAGTTTCTGCCTGCCAGCGTGCTGACGCCGCTCGCGCATGATCTCTCTATCACCGAGGGTGCAGTTGGACAGGCGCTGACAACGACCGCCATTGTGGGGGCGATCTCGGCGCCGACGATGGCCATCATTACAAAGCCCCTGGACCGCAGGATCGTCATATGGGCGATGACGCTGCTGCTGATCCTGTCGAACGTTCTATCGGCCGTCGCGGGGTCGCTGCCGGTTCTCCTGGCCGCCCGCGTCGTGCTCGGCATAGCGCTCGGAGGGTTCTGGTCGATTTCGGCAGCGCTGGCGATGCGGCTCGTTCCAAGTCACCTCCTGCGGCGCGCCATGTCGATCATCCTCACCGGCGTTACCTGCGCTACCGTTTGCGCGGCTCCAATCGGCGCCTATGTCGGCGACATCTGGGGATGGCGAACCGCCTTCATGATCGCTGCAGTCGTCGGCGCCGTTACGCTGGTAGTGCAACTCATAACCATTCCGAGGCTGCCTCCGATTGGAGTGACCAGCTTCCGCAGTCTGCTGGATGTGGCCAAGAATCCGATGATCAAAGTCGCGATCTTGGTCGTCCTGCTGGTCGCTTCCGGGCACTTCGCCGGCTTCACCTATATCCGCGTCTTCCTTGAGAAGTTTCCCGCGCTTGATATCGAGACGATCTCGCTCGTGTTGCTCGCCTTTGGCATCGGCGGCTTCTTCGGCAATTTGGCCGGCGCATTCCTGGCCGAGCACAGCCTCAAGGCAGCCGCGGCGCTGCCGCCCCTGCTCATAGCGATGGCCACTGTCTCGCTGCTGACGCTGGGAGCATCGGCTTGGGCCACGGCGATTGCGGTTACCGTATGGGGCTTTGCCTTCGGCGCGGTGCCGGTGGGACTGCAGACATGGATGGTGCTGCACGCCGCTCCCGAGCAGGCCGAAAGCGCCGGTGGGCTGATGGCCGCAACGTTCCAGGTGGCCATCGCAGCGGGCGCGATTTTCGGCGGACTACTGATGGACAATGCCGGCGTCGCCAGTGCCCTTGCCTACAGCGCCGTTGCCTCGTTCCTCGCCGCCCTGACAGTGTTCTTGCTCGGCCCGAAGCGCGAACCCCAGACCACCTGACACGATTTTTGGCGGTTGCAGGCCTCGTCTCCGGGTGATCGGACGTTGTTGTCCGGTCGATTTCGACCGGCGGCGTTTCGAATGATGGTGCCGACGAGAGAAACTAAGAGAGGGCCGAACCGGACCGCCTCGCCGTCGACCGCTCTGTCACGGCGACAATGTCGCTGCAGTATAGGTATAACCACCTGAATTTTGAAAGATCCTCCAACAGGCGAGAACACGCTACGTTGCCACACGGCCGCTGCTAACCGTCAGAGCGTGCGGTCTATGCAGCTTTGTCTTGCGGCGAGCATCGGGCGGATCGCGCGCCTGATCTCTTACATGAAGCTCGGGGCCGAACATGCCCCGCGGCTTCTGATTCGGCCCGAAATAGTAGGATCGTTCGGCGATGTCGTAGTTGTATTCACCAACTGTGATCCAGCCGCGATTTAACGTCGACAGACCCGCGCGGCGGATTTTCCAGCGGCGGAATCCCAAGCGCCGCCTGCCCTTGGTAAGGCGGCTTACCGGAAGTCGGCAGGATGACGCGACGATTTATCTCACGCTCAGGATCCCCGCAATTCGGTGCAGTGCATGGCGAAAACCTTCAGCCTCGCACAGCTTGCGGTAAAAGTACTTCTTCCACTTCATGTTTTTGGTGTTGCCGGCTGTCAGCGTGGGGAAACACGTGGCACGCCGTCATGCAAAATCATCGAATTTGAGTCAGACCCAATTTTGCACGCCGGTTCGCACCCGTATGAGGCGCTGAGTAAACCCGCGACTTCACATGCGAGATGCCTCCTGCAACATTATCTGCCGCATCCAGATGCTTGCCGGATCACTGTTGTGAAGGGTGGGCCATTGAACGGCCTCGGTGAACGTGGGTAGTGGACGCGGAAGTTCGATGATCCGCAGGGGGAAGGTTTTTTTGAAATGCTGAACCAGCCGGAAGGGCATGGTCGCTATACGAGTTGTGCCTGAGACCATCGGCGGGATCATGCTAAAGGCCTGCACGACGATCTCGACACGTCTCTTGAGACCATGCTCAAGCAAAAACTGTTCCTCGATGGATGGCATCTGCGCACCGCCGACCCTGAACGCAATGTGCTTCATCGACACGTATCTCTCGAATGTAAGCTGCCGTGGCAACTGCTTGTTCGTGGGGCAGCCCACGCAAACGAATGTCTCGTCGAACAGCGCCGCTCTTGGATGGGCGCTCGACATGAAAAATTCCGGAAGAATCACAAAATCGACGTCACCGCGCCGGAGAAGCTCATCGGGGTCATCGTCGAGCGGCCGCAATTCGAAGCTGACGGCGGGTGCTTCGCGTGCAACACGCTCCACGACCTTTTCAAAAAACACGAGTGTGGCGAAATCGGAAAGAATGATCCTGAAGCGGCGATCGGATTGAGCCGGGTTAAACGGATCCCAAGAAATAATCGAGCACTGGATGTGCAGGAGTGCGCCACGAACTGCGGGAGCGAGTGTTTCCGCACGCGGGGTTAGAACACGTTCGCGGCCGCTCATCGTAAACAGTTCATCGTTGAAATAGTCGCGCAGCCGGCCGACGGCCGCGCTCATGGCCGGCTGACTTAGGTTGATGCTGCTTGCCGCCGCCGTGAGGTTGCGCGCGGTCAGCAGTGCGTCGAGCACGACGAGAAGGTTCAGATCAAGGCCTTTGAAACGCATGCCTCATCCGTCCGTAACGTGGTTGTTTGTCGTCGTGACCATTATGGGCGCTCGTTTACGGTCCCACTCAGAGGTGTTGTATCCCGACCCGCCGCCCGCACGCGTGGAGGACGTGCTCGTCGTAGTTATGGGGATAGCGCGGCCGATGAGCGAATGGCCGACCGGTACAACAGTCGATCGGATAGGTCCGGAGCTATGAAACATGTTGATTACAGATGCGAATTTTTCACGTGGCTAATTGATTACAGATTGAGATTTGAGCAGACTTGGGCGTGGCGGCGTTCCGACAACGATCCGCGACACATATCCGAGGTCGCGCGTAATCCTGCGAATTGCCATCGCTATGACGACAATGGCCACTCCAAGCACAGTTGCGAAGGCGATTCTGGTCGTGAGATTCCAGACTTCTCCAAACTGTATCAATTCCATGAGGCGAAACACGGCACCCTGGACCAGGTAAAGCAGCAGCGTGCTCTGACCAAGCTCCACCGCGACAAAGCGAGCTACTCTAGTGGAATAGACAAGTCTCCAGCATTGTAACATAGACTGCATTGCTACCGCAGAAGCCGCTGCAGAGCCAGAGAACATCAGAAAAACTTGCTTAGCTGACTGTTCATCATGAATTAAAACAAGATTATTGTAGGCGTAGGTCTCCTTGCCCCACCCGAGGAAGCATATGAAAGCTGCTATCGAAAGTAAGACCACAAAAAGGGATTTGTGATGCCAGATGATACTCTTCTGCCATCCGATCGGTTGAGCAAACAGGAACCCCAAACAATAAAATGGGTAAGTGTATTTTAACAACGGGGTTATTGATAACGTGATGGGTGCGAATGCGACCGCAATTGCAGATACGCTTATGATCCACATCGATAGACGGTTGAAATTTGTAAGAAATCTAATCAGAACGAACGAAATAAATGCCGCCCATATGAACCAGTAAGTTCCAATAACTTCCGTCGACAAATCTAACAGTGTATCAGTCAAACTCTTTGTAGGAAAAATAACTGCGGACTTTAACGTCCAAATCAACGTACACCAAAAAAGCATTGGCAGTAGTAGCTGCATTGCCCGCTCACCGACACCCTGGGTGAACGATTTTCGCAAAATTGCCCTGGAAGAAAGATATCCGCTTATCGCCATAAAGAGAGGCATATGAAATATGTAGATCGACTTGAAATACGGCGACAGCCAGAAAGCGTCAGTGCCACGATAGATAAAATATTGTAACAGATGCCCAATTATCACCAAAGTGATGAGTATACCTTTGGCGAAATCAAAGCTTAGGTCTCGGTCGTTTGTCCCTGCTGGGCGCGAGCCGCGTTCCTTCGCTCCGACTGTTATGTGATCAAGCATCAGACTCCAGCCTATCTGTTGCAGTTGCTACTTGCCGTTTCCGGGCACGGCGAGCGCGGTGCAAAGGATCGAAATTCACGCGGATCGCGGCGTGGTATGGAGCGCCGATTGGCTGCAACCGAGCGGACAAAATCCCAGTGCCTGATCGCAAACCTCGAGCGCAGTGGCGGTCGCGATCATGTGTGGCGATGCGAACGCCCGGCACTATGGTCGTCAGGCCGTCTCTGCAGAACCTCAAGATGGTTTCGCAGCGGGTGCCGAACCATGCCAAAAGCGAACTAATGCCAAGCTGCTGCAGCACCGGACGCATGACGCGGGTAGAGTGGCTCATTCGGGGTCTCTCAAGATCCGGATGCATCCTGTACAATCCGAGTTCGCCTACCAAGAAATCAACCTCGCCAACCGTGAAGAAACGGCGCAGCAGGTCCAAGTGAGCCGCTACGCCGTACACATCAGAGCCGATTGCGCGAACCTCCGGCCCTGCACCGGCCCAGCTACAACCGCCTGAAAGCCCCTGTCGCCCATAGGCCTTTCGGAAGAAGGCGGAGATTCGACATGACCGGCTACTTGCAAGTCATTTCCCAGCACACGCTACAGAAGCGGTGGCGTGATCGGGCGCATGTCAAGTGCGGTCATCTATGCAGCGCCCTGGAAGTTTGGTAAAATCGATTGTTTAGATCGCGAGCATCCACGCTATGGATAAGTGAAAGCCATGCGCTTCAAGGGCCTTGATCTGAACCTTCTCGTGGTGCTCGACGCACTGCTGACCGAGCGCAACCTCACGGCGGCGGCAAGCAGCATCAACCTTAGTCAGCCGGCCATGAGCGCGGCCGTCGGCCGGCTGCGCGATTATTTCAACGATGAACTGTTTACGACGAGCGGCCGCGAACGTGTTCTAACCCCGCGTGCGGAAACACTCGCTCCCGCAGTTCGTGGCGCACTCCTGCACATCCAGTGCTCGATTATTTCTTGGGATCCGTTTAACCCGGCTCAATCCGATCGCCGCTTCAGGATCATTCTTTCCGATTTCGCCACACTCGTGTTTTTTGAAAAGGTCGTGGAGCGGGTTGCACGCGAAGCACCCGCCGTCAGCTTCGAATTGCTGCCTATCGACGACGACCCCGATGAGCTTCTCCGGCGCGGTGATGTCGATTTTCTGATTTTTCCAGAATTGTTCATGTCAAGCGCCCATCCAAGAGCGGCGCTGTTCGACGACACGCTCGTGTGCGTGGGCTGCTCCACGAACAAGCAGCTGCCACGGCAGCTTACATTCGAGAGATACATGTCGATGAGGCACGTTGCGGTCAAGTTCGGGCGGACGCTGAAGCCCTCCATCGAGGAACAGTTTTTTCTTGAGCATGGTCTCAAGAGACGTGTCGAGATCGTCGTGCAGGCCTTTAGCATGATCCCGCCGATGGTCTCAGGCACAGCTCGTATAGCGACAATGCCCTTCCGGCTGGTTCAGCATTTCAAAAAAACCTTCCCGCTGCGGATCATCGAACTTCCGCTGCCGCTTCCCGCATTCACCGAGGCCGTTCAATGGCCCGCCCTTCACAACAGTGATCCGGCAAGCATCTGGCTGCGAGAGATATTGCTACAGGAGGCGTCTCGAATGACTTCTCCGGGGGACGCCAAAAGGCGCCCCAGGCAGCCCTAATTTACTCCCGCGTCTCACGCCGGCACTCGCGTCAATAGCCCGTGTCGGAAGAGAGCGATGCTCGCGGCAAGTGCGCCTGCGAGGTCGTCCAGCGGGTGGGCTGCGTCGACAAACGGTGCGAATGAGAAGGGCCCCCCATAGCCGCCATCAAGCAGCGCCCGGATCTGGCTGCCATTGTCGGAACCGACTAGGACGCGATCCGGGTAAATCCAGTGGATCGGATCGTTCACGCTTGAAATGTGCACGAGACCGGTCAGCTCGCAGGAGAAGAACGTCTCCCCGGCAAGCGTGTGGTGGAACGTGTCGTGCACGAGGCGGAAGACGGATTGGCCATCAATGGCGGCAATGGCCTTAGCCGCTTCGTTCTTCGATCGAAGCGAGCAGGTCCGGAAGCCCAGCGGCTCGATGAGACCGATCAGGCCGCGCGACTGGAGGATCGGCTTGAGCGCCTTCAAGGCGACGCGGAGATCGCCCCGGCGCTCGACATTGGCGGGCCAGGAGCCGTCGTTGACCGGCACCAGCATGAGCGTCTTGGCTCCGCAGGCCGCCGCATAATCGGCGAGCTTGCTCGCTTCGGCTTTGCGGGCGGGGGTCCACTCGTTGAAGCGCTGCAAGGCATTGATGGAAATAATCCCCACGCCTGCTTCGGCGGCGGCAGCCCGGACGTCCGCCGCCGGCATGCCGCGTGCAACAGCATTGCTGTACGGTTGGCTGCGGATCTGGACATCGGTCAGGCCCTGGTCACGGGCAAAAGCGAAAAGTGCCCTGACGTCAAGTCCGGGCGTCGCCATGTAATCGAGTGCAAAGCGGGGCGATGCTTGGCGCATGGCTTGGCTTTCCTTCCATGAAACGGGCATCATTCTCGGCTGACCGGCTTCTACCGTGCGTTGATTCGCGAGGGCCGAAATGATGGGTATGAGCGAGGCGAGGCAGTCGTACTCACGTTTCTCTCACGCTAGTTTTTCTCTCATTTATGAGCCGACGTTCACCCAAACGAGTGGTGCCGCGCCTCCTGAGACATGACCCGAATAGCTGCAATGACCGAAACTGGCTCGCAGCTATCCAACTGCTTCCGCAAAGTGTCCGCCAACCCTGAAAGATGCCCAACCGATCAGATTCAAAATCAGGCAGTAGGGTGTTTCGCCAGAGCGAGGCCGACGCCCAGCGCGATCATCGCGCCGCCTGACGCCTCCCTCAGGCGGCGGATCAACCCGGGACGCGCTGCCGCACCGTCTTGAATGCCGCTGGCCACGACGGCAACCACGATGTCGGCGAGCGTGTTGAGCGCAATGGACACGGAGCCAAGCACCACGAATTGCAGAGCTACGAGCCCTGCGCTCGGATTCACGAACTGCGGAATGAAAGCGAGGAAAAAGACTGCCGTCTTCGGGTTGAGCGCCTCGACCAGTACCCCTTCACGAAACGCCCGCCGGGGTCCGACTGGGCCCACTGCGGCGCCGTCATCGCCGCCAGTCGCTCCCTTGAGGCGGGCGGCTTGAAAGGTGCGAAAGCCGAGCCAGACGAGGTAGACCGCGCCGAACAGCTTTAATGCGGAGAACAGTTCCGAGCTCTCGAGCACGATCGCGGAAATACCTAAGCTTGCGGCGAGGACGTGGATCATGCCCCCCAACCCCGTGCCGAAGCTGGAAGCGATACCTTCCCGACGACCACCGGCGAGCGTGCGCGCGGCAACGTAGAAGATGCCCGGACCGGGGGTGATGGCGAGCACGGAGGCCGCGGCGAGGTACAGGGCGAGTGGGGTCAGTTCTGGCATGATGGTCGATTCCGACGAAGTTCATGATTATTTTGGGATGAGAGCGGCGACGTCGCGGTCAGATGCCCGCTCGCTCGCCGCAAGGCCCGCCGCCACGCCAGCGCGGTCGGCCGCGTTTCGATTCTGGCTCATTTTGCGCTTGCCCTCCAGCCTCGTGATTGGCATGCGCAGGCCGACGATTCCGCGGAGTTGCGCCTGTACAAAATCCGGCGGCGCGTCCGACACGGCCCAAGGCGAGGCGCGCTCGCCCTCGTGGTGGTCGGTCAGCCGATTCACGACGTCCAGCAGTCTTCCCGCATCCTCGAAGAACTCGACCGGGCCATAGGCGTGGACGGCGACGTAATTCCAGGTCGGGACGACCTTCCCGGTTTGCCGCTTGGTCGCATACCATGCCGGCGTCACGTAAGCGTCCGGCCCCATGAAGATGGCCAAGCCGTCGCCCAGCGGCGGAACACGGCACTGGGGATTGGCCTTCGCCAGGTGCCCGTAGATCACGCCGTGCTCGCCCTCGCTCTCGTCAAGGAAGAGGGGCAGTGGCGTTGCGAGCGCCCCTTCCGCCGTGACGGTAACGAAGTTCGCCAGCAGCGCCGCGCGAATGGTCGCGCGCAGGCACTCCTTGTCGTCGTCGCGGAAAGCGGGAGGGATGTACATCGCGAAACTCCTTGCGTTACCAGGTCAGATACTGGCAAGCTGGCCTGTTGGAAACAGCCAGTCAGAAGCTATTGAGGCGGTCCAGTTGGGGAAAGTTGGCATCGCGCGCCGCATCAGAGCACCGGAATCCCCCGGTGCCGGTCACGGTATGCGAATTGCTTGCCAAACCTTTTGGACGCAGCCAGCGATCCCGCTTGGTCGCGCTATGTGAGCCTGCGGCAAGCCCAATGAAATTGATCCAACGCGAAGTGAACCACATTCAAACAATCGTCGAAAAGTGAACCTACCGGCGATGCTAGGCACGCCGATCGCGTGCGCGGGTCCTCACTGTAGCAGGTGACAGCACTACCCTTAGCCAACGGGTCGGAGCCGACCAGTTCGTCCGATGTCGACGAAGTGCTTGTTCGCAGGGCGTAACGGCCTGTAAGCCTTCATAAGTGAGACCACACAGGTACTGGCTGGGAAAGCAGGTCCGTGGGATCTCGCATTTCAGTGATGTTCTGGAAGCGAGCGAATTTCATATCCCCAGGCATCTAATGCAGGAATCAGATTGGACAGCGCCATAACGGTCTGGTTGCGCAGACTGGCTTGAGTGCTCCGTGTCGACTCGTCGGGAGGGCATCCGTCGTGCAAGAGCACGATTGCGCCGGGGCGTACCGAGGCGAGCACTGCATCGACGATCGCGTCGGTGCCGGGGCGCGACCAGTCTCTTGGGTCGATCGACCAATGAAGGGCCGCCAACCCCGCGATCTCTGAGGCAGTGAACACTTCTTCGCTCCAGGCGCCGTATGGCGCGCGAATGTAGCGGATCGAGGCCTGCGGGCATGCCAGCATGATGGCCTGGTTCGCCTCAAATACCTCACGTTGCACTTCGCCCAAGCCGCATTTGGACAGGTCCGGATGAGACATCGTGTGGTTGCCTACCTCATGCCCTTCTGCGATCATTCGCTGGATGAGATCCGGATGCTCTGCGGCGTAAGCACCAATGACGAAGAATGTCGCTGGCACCCGATTTTGCGCCAGCACATCGAGTATCTGTGGTGTGAAACATGGATTGGGACCGTCGTCAAACGTCAGATAAACGCTTCGACGCCCGGTGCCGTCAGCGCATTCACTCTGCACCTCCCATCTGTCATCGAGACGTCTCATAGCTGCGAACCCTTGCGGTCAATTGTTGTACCGGTCGGCCATTCGCAATCGGCATAACCCCGATCCTTGAGGTAGGGGCCTACGCTATCGGGGGGAGCTTGTCGCGAAGAGCCGACGCGATGCAGCTTGCGCCGATCACCGATGTACCTGGTCGAAAAGGGGATCGGCTCGCTTGATGTTCGGCGCAGACCAGGAGGGACACACCAGAAAATGCTCCTCGGAGCCAACGCATGCATCGACAATCTCCTTAGGGCTGTATCCTTGAATTCTTCCTATGGGACGTTCTGTCGAATCGGCAAAATCGATTGTTTCGATGACAAGCATCCACGTTGCGGATAGATGAGACAAAGGCTTGGATCGCGCGCAACCTCACGGCGGCAGCAGCCATCAACCTTAGTCAGCCGGCCATGAGCGCGGCCGTCGCCCGGCCGCGCGACTATTTCAACGATGAACTGTTTATGATGAGCGGCCGCGAATGCGTTCTAACCCGCGTGCGGAACCGTCAGCGTCTCAGAGTCGAGCGACGACGTCCCGCAGCATCTCGACGCCTTTTTCGATCTGCCGGATGCTCAGGGCGGAATAGCCCATGACAAGCCCGACGCGGTCGGCTTCGCCTGCTCCCGACTGCCGATGATAAAGCGGCGAAATCGGGTGCAGACCCAGACCCGCGTATTGGGCAGCTTCGACCAACGCCGTTTCACGCGATCGCGGCAGGTCGTTGAACCATATGACGACGTGCAGTCCAGCCTCTGCCCCCTGGACGGCGATCCGACCTTGAAAACTCCGCTTCAGGGCGGTCAGCAATGCCTCCCGGCGCTCGCCATTGATGCGGCGCACGCGGCGCACATGGCTTTCATAGCCACCGCTCTCGATCAGAGAGGCCAATGACTCCTGCCCCGCCATCGGAGAATGCCGGTCGGCAAGCTGCTTGGCGGTTTCGAAAACCTGCAGGAATTCCGCCGGGACGACAAGATAACCGATCCGCAGCATCGGCGAGAGCGTCTTGGAGATGGTGCCGAGGTAGATGACGGCCCCATGATCCTCGAGGCTATGCAGCGGGGGAACGGGGTTGATATCGTAGCGATATTCGCTGTCGTAGTCGTCCTCGATGACATAGGCGCCCTGCTCCCGCGCCCATTCCAGAAGCTGATGCCGCCGCGGGATCGGCATGACGCCGCCGAGCGGAAACTGATGCGAGGGCGTCACATAGGCCAGCCGGGCCGCGACCCCCGCCAGTTGCTCCGTTTGCATGCCGTGATCGTCAACCTCGACGGGAACGGGCGTGGCACCTGTACTGGCAAAGACCTGGCGCGCCATCCTGTAGCAGGGGTCCTCGATGACGAAGCTGTCCCCGGGGTCGAGCAGCAGGCGCGCGCAGAGATCGAGGCCCTGCTGCGAACCATTGACGATGACGATCTGCTCGGGGTCGCAGCGCACAGTACGGGCGCGCCAGAGATAGCCCTGAAGCGCCTGGCGGAGCCGGCTCGAACCGCACGGATCGTCATAGGCGAGCCGTGCCGGCCGCTGCGCCATCGCCGCGTTCATCGCGCGCTTCCAAACCGATGCGGGGAAATCTGAGGGCGCCAGGACGCCATATCGGAAATCAACCTTCAGCGTGTTCGGCAGGTAATCCGGCCAGCGCGGAGTACCACGCAGCCGTTCGCCATAGCTTGACAAGTGAACCGGGCCGAACCGTTTTGGGGGATTGGCGGTCAGCTCATGTCCCAGCAGTGAGGATGCGACACGAGGGCGCGCGCCTTGACGGATGTCGATGAAACCTTCCGCGGCCAGCTGCTCGTAGGCGACGGTGACGGTCGTTCGCGAGACTCCAAGTTCCTCGGCGAGACCACGGGAGGACGGCAACTGGCTACCGGTGCCGTAAACGCCTCTGAGGATCTGCTCGCGAAGCGCTTCGTAGATCTGGCGCGCGCCCATGCCATGCGAGCGGGTTGAGGCACCGGGACCTGGAGACTGGACCATTTCTTTTCCTGCCAACTGGACATTCCATATCAACCAGTTTGCGGCCACTCCTTCCGAAAGCCAAGAGCACGTCTTAAGCCGATGCCCGAGACCGCAATCCAAGAACGGCAAAGTGGCACATCTGCGAGCGATGCGAAATTCGGCTTCGCTACCCGCGCGATCCATCACGGCTACGATCCGGCTGGTTTTCCCAATGCCGTTCAACCACCCGTCTTCCTGAGCTCGACCTGCGATCGAAAGCGTTGCGGCGAATGAGGCCGCCGCCTTGGCGGCGCAATCCTCGGCGACGCGAAAGCCCTCCACACGCTGTACGAATCGGACTTGCGCTACATCTCCGGCGCGGCGCTCTCGCCCATGTCAGCCTTCCTGGTTATGCGCGGGCTGAAGAAGACTCTCACGCTTCGCTTCGCATCGCATCGCCTGCGCTGACCGCGCGGGGGCCTTGACCAACAGATCTCGATTTCCTGAAGAAAACGCCGGCGAAATCCGCAATGGCCTCATGATTGGAGGCCGAAGGGTCAACCGGCGCTAAGACATGATCGTCGCCCCACCGACGCATTTTGCCAAAAGCATCTCAACGACGAATATGCCGGGGCCGCCGCCTTATCCCGCGAGCGGCCCAGCCCGCTCGCACGTCCCGTCCCGTCCGCTATGCGTAACACCAGGCTGATGCCGGAGACGTAGGCAGTCACCGAACCGGTACTCCGTCGAGACACGACAAATTGGTCTGTCTTGAGCCACCGGCAAGCAAATCCATTACTGATCCTCGACTGCCATAAGCGTTAGATGGGTTGAACATGACATGCTCGCAGCAGATGCAATCGTCAGGACCCTTGCCTCAGATGCTTGGACAGACCGGTGTTTCGGCAAGTGTTATCTGTCGTCCAGCGATTGGCATCAGTTTTGATGGACGCGAGTAGCTTGCGAGGGACGCATGCGAACGCGGCGCTGCTCCCACAATCGTCGCAGTTCTCCTGTGAGAGCCTCGCGCTGGGCCTGATCCAGCGTAATTGTATCGAGGAGATCCGCGAGCACGGCTTCGCCTTCGATCCGCGTCAGCAGATCGAACAAGTCATGTGAAATACGCACACCGTCACGGCTGGAGTGATCCGTTCGGATTTCGCAGACAGTCTCCTGGCGATCCAGCGCCGTGTGAGCGCGGACCTTATACAGGGATACATAAGGCGGCAATGAAACCGCGAGCGCAGTCCAATCCTCCAGCGTTGCGGCCCGTTTTTTGACGAGGAACGGCCCGACCACAAGTCCATCCAACCCTGTCGTCAGGAACGTGGCAATCGAGTCTGCAACTGAATCCACGATCGGCTCGGCATTGTTGTTAAAGGACGTGTTGAGCAGAATTGGGATGCCAGTGCGCTGCTTGAAGGCATTGATGACGTCCCAGTAGGCCGGACTGGCCTTGCGCGATACTGTTTGCAGCCGAGCCGTACCGTCGACGTGCGTGATGGCGCCGAGCAAACCACGCTTGGAGTCGCGCACACGGACCACGAAATTCATGAAGGGAAATTCGCACGCACTGCCTGGGAGGTCGAAAAATTCGCGCGCATCCTCCTCCAGCACTGATGGGGCGAACGGGCGATACCCTTCCCGCTTCTTGACCATGGCGTTGATCCGGTCCTTGTTTGTGGCGGGCCTGGGGTCGGCAAGAATGCTGCGATTTCCGAGCGCGCGCGGCCCGAACTCCGAACGACCTTGCACCCAGCCGATCACGGCGCCACCGGCCATCCACTCGGCTGCCCTATCCGCCACCGCCTCAGTGCGTTCAAACTCCAGGTGCCCCGCCCATGCCTTTAGTTCCTCCTCGACAGCGTGATCGCTCGTGAGATCCGGCCCCCAATAAACCTCCTGCAATCGCGCACGCGGCGCGGGGCGGCCCAGCTCACCAGACACGATGAGTGCAGCGCCCAATGCGCAGCCAGCGTCATGCGACGCGGGCTGCACGAAGATGTCTTCGAAAAGGCCTGAATAGAGCAGCTTGCCGTTCATGGAGCAATTGTGCGCAACGCCACCGGCCAGGCACAGTCGCGTCATCCCGGTGGCCTCACGATGATGCCGAAGAATGTGAAACACGATGCGTTCGAGTGCTTCCTGTAGCGACGCACTCACATCTTTGTGCTGCTGAGTGAATGGCATTCCCTTTTGCCGGACCTGAATGGTGCGAAGCAAAGTCGGACCGATGCGGTCCAGGTGGACGCGATACTCGCCGTTTGCAGACAGTTCATAGAACTGCTCGAAAAGCTCGCGATAGGGAACGGGATCGCCGTAGGGGGCAAGCCCCATTACCTTATATTCATCGAACAAGCCGTAGCCGAGATACCGGATCACCTCGAGATAAAATAGCCCAAGGGAATTGTTCTCTGGGAAAGTCGCGAGTTGCGAAATTTCAGCACCAGATCCTACCGCCACAAGACCCGACTGGAAATCACCAGAGCCATCAATCGCGAAAATCAGACTTTGCTCGAAGCCCGACATTGCAAAAGCACTCACGGCGTGCGCCTGATGATGACTTACGAATGAGATACGCGAAGGGTCGAGCTCGCTACCGAACTCCTGCGCCAACAGCTGCTGCACCAAAAGTTTGGCATCCAACGGAATGGAGGCGTCCGGCTCGGAAGCAAGCATTTTTTCGAGCATGGCGTTGCAATAGGCTTCGGTAGCGTAGTACGCTACATGATCGATTTCGCTGAGCTGAACCCCAGCGGCTGAAAGACAGTATTGAACCGAACTGATTGGGAGCTTGTTGGAGTGTTTGATCCGATTGAGGCGCTCCTCTTCTACGGCCGCGATGACCTGTCCGTCTCGGACGAGCACCGCAGCGCCATCGTGCATGAATGTATTCGCAATCTGGAATCGGTTTTCATAGACTTTGTCTAATCCGCCGCTCAATCCTAGACACAGCATCTCGCTCTCCGTTTATCGTACAGGAAGACTGAATTGGCCTATCTCAAGGCCGTTTGATCAAAAACACAGGCTGCGTTGTCGTTCGCCGCCGCGAACGCCAGTCAGACATCACCAACCTCAAAGAAATTCTCTTACGCCTGGATCAACATGAGATCCTGTGATCGAGGTCCCGGGCGTTCCATAACGTTGAGAGATTGAGTGGATGCCACGAAGACCCTGGGTTGGATGCCGATTTGCGTTGGCGATGTCGTTTTTATTTGCAGCACGAAGTCCGTAGCGCATTGTTTATCTCACTCTCTTTCGTCAGCGCATTAGTCGGCGGCGCAACAGCGCCATCGAGAGGAAGAATGGCAACAGCGCGTACAGGCCGAGCACACCGACGTGCAGGGCGATGCCGCTGATCGGGCGATCAAGCATAACCGGACGAATGAGGTCGATCGCATGTGACAGCGGCATGCATCGCGCTATCTGCTGAAAGGCGCCAGGCAACTGGTTCAATGGGAAAACGGCGCCCGACAGGAACAGCATAGGTGTGAGGACAAGCGTCTGGTAAAACACGAAGTAATCGTAGCTGGGCGAAAGTGCGGTGACGATCATCGCGAGGCTCGCAAATACGCACCCTGTCAGAGCAATGATTGGCAGCGCATAGAGGACGGAAGGCCAGGCGGCATAGCCCAAGGTTGCGGTGACGATGGTAATAGCCGTACCGGCCATGAAGGCCTTGGTGGCTGCCCACGCCAGTTCACCCAGAACGATGTCGCCGAGGGTAACGTGCGTATACAGCATGGCTTCCCATGTGCGTTGAGAATGCATGCGAGCGAAAGCCGCGTACAATGTTTCCAGGGTAGATGCGGTCATCGCACTTACCGCGACCATGCCGGCAGCCAAAAAGGCGATATACGACGCACCGTCGACGCGGCCGACCATTATGCCGAGGCCGGTGCCTAGGCCGAAAAGGTAGATCATAGGATCGGCGAGGTTACCGAGAAGCGACACGAGTGCGACTTTCTTCCATGCCAGATAGTTGCGTCGCCATACCGCAACCCAGTTCCACGCATTGGCCGGCAGCGCCGCCGCAAAACCTTCAATCATCGTTCACTCCTCCATCTCGCGCCCGGTCAGCCGCAAGAAAACATCCTCGAGATTGGCTGGACGCAGAAGAAGACGCAGACCTGCTCGCCCCTGCAGTTGCGTGCGCACCTGGTCAGGGTCTGGCGCATAGCAATAAAGGGTTTCGCCGCTGACCTCGATGCGCTGGGAATGTGGCTTGACCAGCGACAGCAACTCGTGCGGATCGCCGCCATAAATCTCCATGACCTGGCATCCGATATGCTCGTCGATCAGCGCCTGCGGGCCGCCTTCGGCGATGTTGCGGCCCTTTTCGAGCACGCACAGCCGATCGCATAATCGCTCAGCCTCTTCCATGAAATGCGTCGTCAGGATAATCGTCTTGCCGCGTGCCAACAGGGCGCGCAGCCGCTCCCAGATCAGGTGGCGCGCGTGCGGATCGAGGCCGGTGGTCGGCTCGTCCATCACAATGAGCTGGGGGTCGTTGATCAACGCCCGCGCCATTGTCAGGCATCGCTTCATGCCGCCGGACAGTTCCGAGACGCGCGCATCCGCCTTGCGCTCGAGGCGAGCGAACTCGAGAAGCGACGGGATGACCGCTTCGCTCTGACGTGTGCTCATGCCGAAGTAGCGTCCGAACACCAGCAGGTTCTCGCGTACGGTGAATTCCTGGTCAAGATTGTCGAATTGCGGGACCACGCCAATGCCCCTGCGTGCCAGCCGAGCGCGCGCCGGCACCGGGACGCCGAGCACCGTGATCGTGCCCGCGTCAGGGCATGTCATGCCGAGGAGCATACGCGCAATCGTGCTTTTGCCCGCCCCGTTTGGTCCGAGGAGGCCGAAACACTCTCCCGACGCAACGGAGAACGATAGTTCGTCGACAACGATCTTGTTCCCATACGACTTGGTTACGCCGGCAAAATCGACTGCCACGGTCGACAGAGAGTCAGGCACGGAGCTTTTCGTGCTTGTTTGCCCGTGAGACTCCCGTTCGATCGCAGGAGTCTCGAATCGCCGCAAATCCTCTGGGCCCAACTTACGCTTCAACAGTTGATGTTTCTGGTCCTGGCTCAAAACTCTTCCACCTGAGATCACGTGACTATTGCTGTTCGCTGTAAGCTGCGTCAGATCCCACCAAGTTCGGCTTTGAACTGGTGCCGCCAGTGTCTGTCACATTGGCCGCAGAGCTGCGCGACAACCAATCGCTGTTGCTCAATGTGCACAGCGCGTATGCTTTCAACGGGAGCAAGAGAAAGATGTTGATGAGTGTGTGGAGCGAGAATCCGAGAAATCGAAGTTGGCGCGCACGAAACGCTGCCACGCCGCAGCGAACTATAGTCATGGCCGCAATCGTCAGGCATGCCGTCCAAGGCACAGTACCTGTCGTTACCAATTGCGCGAGTCCCGCCAGGATCGACAAAGAGAGCAATAATGGGCCAAGATTCTGGCCAATCACGTCCAATGTGAGATAGATATTAAGGCCGCGCAGTAGTTCGAGCCCCAGCAACGTGTCACGGAAAGTGCTCCGGGCCCAGCGAAGTTGTTGGCGCAGATAGGGACCTATCCTGTTGGGAACGACTGTTGCCGCGACGGCGTCTGGAACATACTCTGTTCGAAAGCCTGCTTTCAGCATCAGGATCGTAAGATGGCGGTCCTCACCGAAGTCGCTCAGCTTCCCTCGAAAGCGTTGCGTCTCGTACTGATCCAGCAGCGAAAGAAGCGCGGATCGCCGGTACATGGCACACGGACCGCAGCAACACATGACGGCACCGAACCGAGCCTGCGCTGCCCGCTCTTCGTTGCAGGCGAGCCAGTATTCCATGTCAATCAACCGCGTCAGCCAAGTTTCACTGCGATTGCTAGCCGCCAACTGGCCCATGGCGGCGCCGACCGCTTGATCTTGCATCTTTAGCGCAAGCCTGGTGATGACGTCCGGGGCGAGTATCGTGTCCGAATCTACATTCAGCACCAAATCTCCGCACGAGCGGCGAATGGCGGCAATCTGCGCCTTGCGCTTTCCGACATTCTTTGGGAGCGGAATGAAGTTGAACCTCGGGTCGCACGCGTATTCGTCTTGTACACCGACGAGGGCATCGCGGTTTGCAGAACCGTCATCAACAACATAGACCTGCAGTTTGCCGGCGTAGTCCTGACTTGCAATGGAAGCCAGGCAGTCCGAGAGGGTGCGAGGCGCCTCGTTGTAGCACGGGATAATGACATCGACGCTCGGCCAAGGCTCACCGCTGGGCGGGTCGCCCGAGGTCGGCGGTACGTTTGTAGGCAGGGTATAAAACACCTGCGCGGTTTTGTAGACGGTCGACAGCAGCGCATAAGAGCAGATGGCAACAGTACTGGCTGTGGCAAACAGGGTCATGAGATGTCAGATTTTTCTGTGAATTTGAGGAAGCGAGCGGATAACAGATCCGCGGTCATAGCTCTGGACCGTTCCGATCGATCAAAGTGCCGGCCGGCCACTCGCTCATCGAGCGTCCAATTGGGAGCACCATGAGGAGTACGTCGTCGTCGACTCGCGTCGTGGAAGGCAGATCGGGGTACACGTCCGGGAGGGTTGAACGCACGCGAACGCCCGTCAGAATGTTCGCCAAGCCTTTGCGGCAGAACCTCCCAACATGGTTCCGGAGCGCTTGCCGAACCGTGCCGAAAGCGAATGGAACGCCAAGCTGCTGCAGCACTGGATACATGACGCTAATCGAATGGGCGATTCCCAGCCCCTCAAGATCCGGACGCACCCCGTATAGACCGAGTTCCGCGACCAGCAGATCAACGTCGCCAACTTTGATGTATCGGCGCAGCACGCCCATGTGAGCCGCTACCCCGTGCACATCATAGCCGATTGCGCGGACCTCCGGCCTTGCACCGGCCCAACTTCGACCGCCTTCGAATTGCTTCCCATTAAAGGCTCCGGTCGGCTCATAGGTCTTCCGGAAGAACTCAGAGAGTTCGAGGTGATCGGAAAGCTGCAACTCATTTTCCCAGCACAACCTCCACTGCACGTCAGGGCGCATGCGAAGACTTCCTCTTTTTCGGGTTCTTTTGTGCACCTCACGCGGTAGAGCAATGGCGGTGCATGTCATGGGTCTATGAACGACCCTCCCGGATTGGTAAAATTGATTGTTTAGATCGCGAGCATCCACGCTATGGATGTTAAAACCATGCCTTTCAAAGGCCCTGATCTGAACCTTCTGGTCGTGCTCGATCGGCCTGATAAAGCGACGGCACCGATGGCCGTTCCGCGAAGCCTGGCTCGACAAGTTGCGGCAAGGCGGCATGCCAATGGCGCGCTGGTCGCGCTCGCCAACAGGAATCGTCTGGTCAATGCTCTCGAGTGTTGCCTGTCAACCGGACTGTCGGTGAAAGCACCTGGAGAGCGGGAAGGAGGGCGCGCCCGGATGGCGCTACTTCGAACGAATTGTTTGAGGTTTTGGCCGACTGGAACACCCGGCTTGAGCACCTGAAGCCTGAAGTGAGCGAAGGGGCTGGCCCCTAAGTCTTCATTCCCTGCGAGGGATCAAAGATCGCCGCACACAGAAAAGGCAGCCTAAGGAGCGTCAGCACTTGCGCCCGCCGAAGGGCCGGGACGCGGGACTGACTGCAACGACGAGATCGGTTAAAAGGGCACCCGTAGGAGTGTCAGCATAGCGCCGCCTAAGGCGGGACGCGGGACCGACGGCCCCCGACGAGGAGTGCCGCATTCCCGGCTAGGGATCGTCACCCACCTGGGCCGAAACCCCTTTGAGGTTTGGTGGCGGCAGCCACAGAGCCCGTCCCGCATAGGGAGAGCCAGGCAAAATAAGGACTTCGCTTCATTTGGGTATTTATGGGTCATTTATTGGGTAAAGCCGTTACGCAAAATGGCAGAGGTGGGGAACGGTCACCCCGTCGCTTCCGAACCTGATGTCTGGACCGGAAAGGCTTCGGCCGACGTCTGGGGGCCGTTGAGGTGGAAGCCGGCGAAAACCCCTCGAGGCTCGCGGCGCAGAACGTCGAGCCGCATGAAGAAGCCGGATGTAGTCAGCAGTTGTTACCATCAACCGGATCCAGCTAACTTGTTGCAATCGGGCGCTCTTATACGTCCCCATATTGGGTCAGCTTGACACCACAGAAAGCGCACAGAGGCTCCAAGTGTTTCATCAGGAAGCGGAAATCGGCTTTCGGAAGAGGGCCAACAGGCAGTCTTCATTGATCGACGCGCCCCGGCACTCGATGCACTCGATCTCGGTCAACGATTCGTTCAGCATGGCGATGGTGGTCTCTGCACCAGCAGCGTGCCCCCAACGTTGGCAATTGGCGTCACGTGCCGACCCGAAAACCAGCTGCCCGCCTGGCGCAAGCAGGCCTACCAAGTTGCGGACTGCCGCGCGGATCTGAACGAGGTCTCCGACGTAGTAAAGAACCTCCGCCACGACGATCAGGTCGAACAACTCATCACTCGAAAACTGTTGAACATCGGAAATTATCCAGCTGATGTGCGGCGGCTCCTTCATGCGTAAACGTGCTCGCGTAATCGCTGGCTCCACGACATCGATCACAGTGAGCCGCTGGCAAATGGGGGCTAGCCGCTCCGTAAAGGCGCCGGCAGCGCACCCGACTTCGAGCGCATTTGCGACTCGACCTTGCGCAAGTGACAACCGGAGAATTTGGGTGTGGCGCTCCCGCTCGAACGGGTTGCCATCAAGCCGCCATGGATCGTCTGCGGCCATTTCTCGATTCAGCAGTTCATGATCGATTTTATGGGTCAAATTCGCACCTAGCTAAGGCAGCAATCACCGGCGCTGCAAATGCCGTCAGATGTCGGTAGGGTCGGGACCCGCGCACGCTCATTCTGAGAAGCGGGGGCGTTCGTGAGACCCGAGGTCAAAACACCGCCACGGTTCATCGTGTGGCCCACCTCCCGGCACCAATTTCCACTGCCTTCGGATCGTTGCTTTCTGCTGCTCCCTTGGGCCCAGGTGGTTGGTGCTCAGGCTTTTTCGTCGGACGTACTTCGGGCCGAGGCAGTTGATTTCGGTCACGCTCCTAATTGGGTCGGCAGGATTGGCAAAA
The DNA here is from genome assembly GCF_055811755.1 of Mesorhizobium sp. WSM4840. Lineage (NCBI taxonomy): Bacteria > Pseudomonadati > Pseudomonadota > Alphaproteobacteria > Hyphomicrobiales > Phyllobacteriaceae > Mesorhizobium > Mesorhizobium sp. WSM4840. Next base: position 54,528 of record NZ_JBVVQD010000029.1, on the reverse strand, counting down.
TTGATTGTTTGGATGACAACCATCCACGCGCTGAACACATCGAAGGCGGAATTGGGCGTGGCTGGGTCCACTTCTGTGTGGCGCCGGCCGACAAACGCTTTGCGGCGGTCGGGAATTCCGCGCACACACGGCGATTGACACGCTGACGATCCGCGATGGAAGGGACTCGCGGCATTCAGCAGCCCGTCTTCATCAAGCTGATCCCGCGCAGCCGCGACCGCACCACACTCGCCCGCCTGCTACGACGCCGCACTGATGCTGACACTATGGTGACTGGGGTTTACCGCCTCAGCATGGCCGCAATGCCATGACGGACAAAGGGAAGATGTTGGCCGAGGCGCAGCCCCACATGCCTTGCAAGCCGTGCCGCCGGATGCTCGCTTGAGTAGAGTCCGACGAGGATATTCGTAGCATGGTAGAGCGGCGCCGCCGACAGGCGCAGTCGGCTTTCATATCTGTGGAGCATGTCAGGGTCGGCAATGTCGCGACGGTCGCGCCATGCGGTCTCTATACCGCGGGCGAGCTGCTTCTGGCCGCCGAGGCCGATGTTGAAGCCATGCGCGGTCACCGGGTGCATGCCAATGGCAGCGTCGCCGATCAATGCGGCGCTCGGCGCCCGGAACCTGTGCGCCCAGGTCGTGGCCAACGGATAGATATAGCGTTGGCTTGCCAGGCTCATGTTGCCGAGGCGCCCTCGACAGCGCTTTGTCAACTCCCTCAGGAACAACTCGTCGTCGAGGGCAAGCAGTCCGTCGGCCTCGTTTGAGGGCAAAGTTAGAAGCAGCGACGACACGCCTTGCGCGAGAGGCAACATCGCCACCGTCTGATGGTGATCGAACCATTCGATCGCGATCTGGTGGTGGGGGCGCTCGTGCCTCACCCGGCAAATCAGCATCGAGTTGCCAAGCCGATTGATATCGGCGCCAATGCCGAGCAGATTGCGGGTCGCGGAAAAACGCGAATCGGCTGCAACGAGAAGCCGAGCGCTCAGCTGCCTGCCATTGGAGAGCGTTATCACTGCTCCTTGACGGCTGTTTGTTGCACGCACGACCGAGTGGCCGCACAGCAGCCGGGCATGGCCCTGCAAGCGGATGATCTTGAACAGGGCATCGCGGATCTGGCAATTCGGGACCAGAACGCCCAGTGGTTCCGCGGATCCGCCGGGGGAATCGAAACACAGCGCAAAAGGGCTCGATCCGTTGAGGACGCGTGCGCCTTGAAGCGGTGACTTGTCCGAAGCAGGGATAACATCCCAGGCGCCGAGCTCGCGAAGGATTCCAATCGAGGCGTGGGTGAGAGCGATCTCGCGACCGTCGAAAGCCGGACTTGCCAGTCTTTCCAGGGATTGCCCTTCGACAACCGCCAGTTTGAGCTGGCTATGGGCAAGCGATGCGGCGAAGGAAAGTCCGACCGGCCCGGCGCCAACGACGATGATGTCGAAGCTGTCGTCACAGCCGGCCATCAGCGTGCCGCCAGCGCGTCGGCTCTCTTCGTGAGATGTTGAGGGAGTCGAGCCGCAGGTCGTGCATCGATTGCGCTGTGATCTATTGCCCGCATCGCCTCAGGCGCGTTTCTCACGTCGGTTCCTGGCTGGTGAAGCGTCATTTGCCCGCCATATGATCTGGATTGTCAAGATGTTGGGAGCGACGACCAGGCTGTCGGTCAGCACATGCGTTTTTCCCTGAAGGACTGATCGATCAAACCACGCCGACAAGGGCATGGCCCTGATCTGGGTCAGTCGAGGCGGAACCGGCGTCGGATGACATCGATCCGATCCAGTCATGCGTCAGCTGATCCCATGGCGGCGCAATGGCACCGCCAGCCCGAGGGAGAACCAGGCACGTCTGGTCTGGGGAAGGCGGTTTCAGGACTTTTGCGAGATCAGCGAATGACCGGCTCGCCATGGAAGCGCCGGCGCGAGGGCGGCGAGACACCGAAGCCGACTTCCATCATCAGCCGTGGCGTGCGCGAAGGCACGGTGCCCATGTGAAAGCCGAACGGATCCTCGACGAAACCGCCATAGACGTTGAGAACCTCTTGCGCCGAAGGGCCGACGAGCAGCGTCAGCTGATGCTTGAGGACGCGCCGCTTGTGGCTGCCCCGGACATAGACATGCGGGCCGGTGCCTTCGTCGACGGGCGTCAGGTAGAAGAAGAATTTCAGCATCCGCCAGTCATCGAGATCGAAATGATGCTTCCCGAGCGAGGCACGGTTCTTGTCGGCGTCGGAAGCCTGGCCGGTCGGAAAGCTCCACCAGACGCGTGTGGTGATCAGTTTCGCCTGAGCGCCAGATAATGCGCGGCGATGTCGAGCAGCAGCGGGTCGCTGTACGGCGAGCGCTGCCTGGCAATAAGGCCGCGTTCGAAATAATGGTCGCTGAGCAAGGGGCGGCCGAAGCGGACCTCTGCCTGCGCATGCTCACCGGCCAGGAATTCGAGACGGCGATCGAAGGCGTGCACCGGGCGAAGTGAGGAGAGCGGTTGATCAGGACGGATATGTGCGCGACGAGATCGTCCAGACGTGTCGCAACACCAAAGGCCGCCAGGCGCCTGCTGACGCGACCTCTGAAGAAGCGGGTCTGCCGCCAAAGCGTATGATCACCGACAAACTGCGCGCCTACGGGGCGGCCCAACGCCAGATCATGCCGAACGTGGAACACCGCTCGCACACAAATTCGGATCCATCGACGCCAGGCAATGGCCGCGTGGGAAGCCGTGAGTGCACGGCCTGCCTGAAAAAGCGCGGTGTCGGGCTCACGCGGCCACATTTCAAACGACGTGACAACGCCATGGCCTGCCACCGCAGAGCGCATCCTCTCCCGACAAGCAGGACGACCTTTGGTCATCTCTGTTGTCGGGTTGTCGAGTTCGCGACACGGCGATGTTCGACCCGGCGTGCCACCGCGCTCTCAATTAAGCGATTGAATCAAAGGCAATAAGCGCCGTTCACAAGTTTCCTGCGCAGTTGGCACGTCTCTTGATGTTCTCGTTATGCGGCGCCACACGCCGCTGACCGTGCACTACTGATTCATCCTCTTATTTTGAGCTCTAGGAAAGGAGAAAACAATGAAGGCGGAAATGTCAGCTTATGGTGTGACCGAACTGGCTCCCGAAGAAGCATCCAAAATTGCGGGAGGGATGTTTTGGGCAATAGCTTTCGCGATTTTGGGGACGTTAGGCCTTGCGCTTGTTTGTATAGGTGCAAAAATCCTCGACGAAAAAACCCACTGATTCACCCTCCTGTTTGAGATTTAGGAAAGTAAGACAATGAAATCAGACCTGTCGTCTTATGATGTGACCGAATTGACTCCTGAAGAGGCCTCTGCAATTTCAGGAGGGTTTTGGCAACTAATTTGGGCAGCTGCTACGATAATAGCCTTTGTAGCTGCATGTGTAGGGGAAGCGATAGTACGTCAGTCATATACGGATAGAACATAAGTGCCAACCCAACTATGCTTCATACTGAACATGGACCAGCAGTTCCCCTTTCTTCTGAGATAGCCTGCTACACCGCAGAGAGCATCCTCTCTCGCCGATCAGGGCGATCTTTGGCCATCTACAAGGTGGTTGTGCTCTCTGTGGTTGCGGCATTGTTGTCGCTGCCATTTATCACCATATCGGTGTCTGTCCAAAGTGCCGGTATCATTCGCCCCACCGTCGAGAAGACGCCCTTGGTCGCGCCCGTCTCCGGACGCATCTCCCGCATCCTTGCCGCTGAAAACGATCTGGTTGCTCAGGGGCAAGAGATCCTCGCCCTCGATGATGGGGTGGTTGAGGAAAAGCTCAGGGCGCTTACAGGCGATATTCGCGCAAAGAGCGATTTTGCCAGTGACCTCGAAATCCTGATCTCCTCCGGCACGCAAGCCAAGGACCCGATCCGCCTGTTGACCGAGTTCGCCACGGCCGAGCGCGCCCATTTCCTCAACCTTGTGCGGGAGAACCAATATGCCCGCGGTAATGCGGCTGCGGAACTGCAGCGTGTTAAGCGACTGCTCTCCGCTGCCGTAGCACCGGCAAAGGCCGTTGAGGAAAAGGCCTTCGCACTTCAGCAGGTTGAGATCCAGGGCGAGATCCTCGCCCGGCGCAAATTCGCCGAATGGAACCAGCAGCTGTCCGACGTTAAGCTGCGCCTTGAGGAACTCACGGCCGCCTTGCATCAGCTTGAGAGCGAACGGGACCTGACTCTCATTCGAGCTCCCATATCAGGCGCTCTCGAGCAATTCTCGGGCCTCACTTCCAGCAGCTACGTCCAGGCCGGGCAAACCGTCGCTTGGGTTTCGCCGGATGGTGAACTGGTGGCGGAAATCTTCGTTTCTCCCAACGACATCGGCTTTGTGCGCCCCGGCCAGTCGGTGCGTCTCCAAGTGGATGCCTTCAACTACAATCAATGGGGTGTCATTGACGCGACGGTGCTCGACGTGGCGCACGACTTCACCCTGCACGACGGGAGCCCGGCCTTCAAGGTCCGCTGCGCGCTCTCTCGCCGCCATCTCGCCCTCAAGCACGGGGTCATCGGTAACCTGAAGAAAGGCATGACCGTGCGGGCCCGCTTCCTCCTGGGCGACCGCACTGTCCTGGAGCTCCTGTACAACGAGGTCGACGATTGGCTCAACCCGCTCCTGGCGAGCCACTGATTCTCCATTTTCCAAACAGTCAGCGAGCCGCTATGTCGAGCAAGATCATCAAGTTCAAGCAGCGCGACATCACGGATTGCGGTGCCGCCAGCCTTGCTTCTGTCGCGGCCTTCTATGGCTACAAGCTGCCATTGTCGCGTATCCGACAGTATGCCTCGACCGGCCGCTCCGGCACCACTGTGCTGGGCCTCATGGAAGCGGCCCGGAAGCTGGGCTTCGTTGCCAAGGGGGTAAAGGGTGGCTTCGACAGCCTATACAAGATCCCCAAGCCCGCCATCGCGCACGTCGTCGTCAGCGAGGTTCTGCATCACTTCGTCGTAGTCCAGGCGATCAACGCCAGGTGGGTCATCGTCATGGACCCAGCCTATGGTGAAATCCGCAAGCTGGCGCACGAGGAATTCAAAAAGCAATGGACTGGCGCCCTGGTGCTCCTGGTTCCCGCAGACACCTTCAAGCGCCGCGACGAGACCACCTCACCCCTGGGTCGTTTCGCGCGTCTGCTTGCGCCACACAAGGCGGCGATGGCGCAGGCTCTCGCGGGGGCGCTGGTGACGACGATCCTTGGCCTCTCGACTGCCATTTACGTGCAGAAGATCGTCGACCATGTGATTACAGCGGGTAACCGCAATCTGCTCAACCTGATGAGCGTCGCCATGCTCTTGATCTTGGTTGTGCAGATCCTGATCAATCTCCTCAGAAACCGGCTCGTCCTGCAAACGGGGCAGAAGATCGACGTCCACCTGATCCTCGGCTACTACAATCATATCCTAAGCCTGCCTCAGAAGTTCTTCGACAGCATGCGCATGGGCGAAATCATTTCCCGCATGAATGACGCGGTGAAGATCAGGAGCTTCCTGAACGACGTCTCGATCAACATGTTCGTTGACGTGCTAACGGTACTGTTCTCGTTAGGGCTGATGTTCATCTACTCGTGGAAGATCGCCTTGGTCGTGGCGGTCTCCATCCCTTTGTACCTCTCGGTCTATTGGATCATCAACCGGCTGAATAGGAATCGTCAGCGCGCCGTAATGGAGAACGCTGCCGAATTAGAGACACAACTGGTGGAATCACTGGGAGCTGTCTCCACAATCAAGATCTCCGGCATGGAGAGCTTCGCCAACTTCAAGGTGGAGACCCGCTTCATCAAGATGCTGCACTCCGTCTACAGCTCCGGCCTGATCTCGATCTTCGGAGACAGCACCTCGACATTCCTCGCAACTTTATTCACCATCGTGCTGATGTGGTTCGGAACGACACTTGCCCTCGATCAAACCGTCACGCCTGGCGAATTACTCTCCTGCTATACCTTGCTAGGCTATATCACCCGGCCGATTGCCAGTCTGATCCAGACCAACCGGATCGTTCAGGATGCTTTTGTCGCAGCCGATCGCCTGTTCGAGATCTTCGACCTGGAGCCGGAAAGCGGTGGCGGCATCGATGCAGACAAATCCGACATTGGCGACATCCAGCTGGAGAAGGTCACGTTCCGATATGGTAGTCAGTTCGAGCTTTTCCAGGATCTTAGCGCCACCTTCCGCCGGGGGGAAATGACAGCAGTGGTGGGGGAAAGCGGCTCGGGCAAGAGCACCCTTGCGGCGCTGCTGCAGAATGTCTACCCGCTTGAGGGTGGATACATCCGGATCGGCCGTTATGCCCTCCAGGACCTGTCGACCGTATCCCTGCGCAAGGTTGTCGCTGCGGTGCCGCAATCGATCGATGTGTTCTCGGGCTCGGTGATCGACAACATCGCCCTTGGCGAGTTCGAGCCGGACATCGAAAAGATCCTCCAAATCTGCGATCAAATAGGGCTGCGGGAGGTGATCGAGCGCTGGCCCGGTGGCTTCCAGGCCTATCTAGGCGAAAACGGCGTACGCCTCTCCGGGGGCGAGAAGCAGCGCCTTTCGTTGGCTCGGGCTCTGTACCGGGATCCGGAGATCCTGATCCTCGACGAAGCAACCTCCTCTCTCGACTCGGTCGCCGAGGCGTTTGTCCTGCGAGTGGTTGAGGATCTGCGTCGGGGCGGCAAGACCATCGTCATCATCTCTCATCGACTCAGCACCATCCGTTGCGCCGACAAAATAATGGTCTTGGACAAGGGGCGGGTTGTTGCGGAGGGGAGGCATGCTGATCTGCTGACAGCTGAAGGCGCTTACGCTCGCTTGTGGCGGGCGCAAACCGGATCCAGCTAAACAGCTTCAGGTGAGGGGCACGGCAGAATTTTGGGGCAGTGAGGCATGGAACAGCAGCGGCGAATGTATATCGCCGTCGCTTGGTTTCAACCTTGTGGGTGTGCCGCGGTCGGCCATATCCTTCAATGCGAAAATGCGAGTTCATGTTTTGGGCGCCACGGAGCGTCCGAAAATTGTAGCTTACTTGGGGGCGCGATGAACCTGATCGATACGAGGCGCGCCGAGCTGCTCTACAGCCGCATGGGCCCGGCCATCGAAGCCTCCGGCGGCAGCGCCGGCAACACGGCGGCGGGTGTCGCCAGCTTCGGCGGACGCGCCGCCTTCTTCGGCAAAGTCTCGAACGATGCGCTCGGCGAAATCTACGCCCATGATATCCATGCGCAGGGCGTCGCCTTCAACACCAGGCCGCTCAATGGCGAGCCACCGACGGCGCGCTCGATGATCTTCGTTACCCCAGACGGCGAGCGCTCGATGAACACCTATCTTGGCGCCTGCGTCGAGCTCGGGCCTGAGGACGTCGAGCCCGACAAGGCCTCGGGCGCCAAGGTCACCTATTTCGAAGGCTATCTGTGGGACCCGCCGCGCGCCAAGGAGGCGATCCGGCAGACGGCCAGCCTGGCGCACGCCGCGGGCCGCGAAGTATCGATGACGCTTTCGGATTCGTTCTGCGTCGACCGCTATCGCGACGAGTTCCTCGACCTCATGCGTTCGGGCACGGTGGACATCGTCTTCGCCAACAGCCACGAGATCAAGTCGCTCTACCAGACATCGTCCTTCGACGGGGCACTGGCTCAGATCCGCAAGGATTGCCGGATCGCCGCCGTGACCCGTTCGGAAAAGGGCTCGGTGATCGTGCGCGGCGACGAGACCGTCACCGTCGAGGCGACCAAAATCCGGGAGCTGGTCGACACCACCGGCGCCAGCGATCTCTATGCCGCCGGCTTCCTGCATGGTTACACGCAAGGCCGCGACCTCAAGACCTGCGGCGACCTCGGCTCACTGGCGGCCGGATTGGTGATCCAGCAGATCGGCCCGAGGCCTCGTCAGAATTTGCGCCGCGAGGCCGAGCAGGCCGGGTTGTTGTAGGGACGCATCTCGGCGAGGTGCTGCTCACCCTCCCCTCTTTGCGGGCTGTCCAGACAAGCGCTGGGAAAACACCGTGTACCCGTCCGTGAAGGATGGCGGTTCTTCTACAAATTTCTGATTATGAAGGCTCAGGAACGTTGTCGCCCTTCGGCCCAGTACTGCCGGCCGATCATGATGGTCAACACGCCCTCTTACGAAAATCGTTCTGAGCCGGGATCGTACAATTGACAGATTGCCCGACCGGCCAGCCACAGCCACCGGTCAGCCACAGCCTGCGAACCGGAGAGGGGCGCAGATGGTTCAGCTCTACCGCGATCTGCGAATTGAGACACGCCGCGGGTGAATGATTCACATAAACACATAAACATTTCTTTATACAGCATTGACAAGAAAGCGGGCAGCTGCGATTGTCCGCATGTCGTGGTTCTCCGCAAGGCGTTGCCCTAGCGGAGCTAAGAGGGAAGCCGGTGCAATGCCGGCGCTGCCCCCGCAACTGTAAGCGGCGAGCCAACCCACCAATGTCACTGGGGCGAACTGCCCCGGGAAGACGGGCAGAGGCTGTGACCCGCGAGCCAGGAGACCTGCCACGGTGAACAACGTCCACGGGCGGGGTGTCTGGTGGCCGCGGCAGCTCGGCGTTGATGCCGGCCTGTTAGCGCCTTCCTTGTCCCCGCCGCTAGCCATCGGGGTATGGAATGAATGTCTCCCAGCAAGTTCCCATAGCAACGCTTGGTGTGCCGCGTATCGGTCGCCGGCGAGAACTGAAATTCGCGCTCGAAAGCTACTGGTCCGGAAAATCTTCTGCTGCCAACCTTCTGGCGACGGCGAAGGCGCTCCGTGCCGCCAGTTGGAGCGAGCAGCACGACCGGGGCGTGTCGAAAATCCCGTCGAACGATTTCTCACTGTATGACCATGTGCTCGACACCGCAGCAATGGTCGGCGCCGTGCCAACCCGTTACGGCTGGACGGGCGGCGAGGTCCCCCTCGACATCTACTTCGCGATGGCGCGCGGGACGCAAGGCGATACCGCGGGTTGCGGACATGCCAGTCACGGGCATGCCGTTCAGGGACAGCGCGTAACCGCGATGGAAATGACCAAATGGTTCGACACGAACTACCACTACATCGTGCCGGAGTTGGGCGACGATCAGACATTCGCCCTCTCGTCGACGAAACCAGTCGATCACTTTCTGGAGGCAAAAGAGCTCGGCATCCATACACGCCCGGTCCTCCTTGGACCGGTCACCTTCCTCAAGCTGGCGAAGTCTCCCGACCAAGGTTTCAATACCATGGCGCTGCTACCGCGCCTGCTGCCCGTCTACGAGCAACTCCTGCGAAATTTGGAGCTCTCTGGGGCCGACTGGGTTCAGATTGATGAGCCGGCGCTTGTGCTCGACCTTAACCCGAACGAACGAGCTGCCTTCGAATTCACCTACGGCCAGCTGTCGAAAGCCGCGCCCAAGTTGAAAATCATGCTGGCTACCTATTTCGGTCCGCTGGGAGACAATCTCGAGACCGCGCTTTCGCTGCGCCTGGCGGGCCTACATCTCGACCTTGTGCGCGCTCCCGAGCAGTTGGAGACGGTTGGTCGGCTCGCACCGAAGGATCTGGTGCTCTCACTTGGCTTGATCGACGGCCGCAACGTCTGGCGCGCGAAACTGACTGCCATTCTCGACCGTATCAAGCCGGTCATTGCCGGCTGGCCGCTGGACCGCGTCGAAATTGCGCCTTCCTGCTCGATGCTTCATGTGCCGATGGACCTGCGGATGGAGACCGCGCTCGATGTGGACGTCAGATCATGGCTGGCATTCGCCGCCCAGAAGACTGAAGAGCTGCTCGTGCTGGCCCAAGCCTTGTCCGAAGGCAGGGATACTGTAGCGGGCGCGCTCAAGGCTTCTGAAGAGGCCGCCGCCGCGCGCGCCATGTCTGCAAAGGTCCATGATCCGCTCGTCCATGGGCGAGTTGTCGGCATTGACGGCGTCATGAAGCAACGAAAGAGCGCATTTGCCAAGCGCTCCAGAGTCCAGGCTGACACGCTCGGCCTGCCGCCATTCCCCACGACGACCATCGGGTCCTTCCCGCAGACGGCCGAGGTGCGCAGGGCGCGCTCCGCTCATGCGAAGGGCCGGCTGAGCTATATCGACTACCAGGCCTTCCTGAAGAAGGAGACCGAAGCGGTGGTCCGTTGGCAGGAGGAGATCGGGCTGGACGTGCTGGTACACGGCGAGTTCGAACGAAACGACATGGTGCAGCATTTCGGCGAGCAGCTGTCCGGCCTCGCCTTCACCCAGCATGGCTGGGTGCAAAGTTACGGCTCCCGGCTGGTGCGCCCTCCCATCATCTTCGGCGACGTATCGCGGCCCAATCCGATGACGGTTCTCTGGTGGCAATTTGCCCAGTCGCTGACGAATAAGCCGGTGAAGGGCATGCTCACAGGGCCAGTGACGATTCTGAACTGGTCTTTTGTTCGCGACGACGTACCCCGCGCCGAGACCTGCCGCCAGATCGCGCTCGCCATCCGCGATGAAGTGACGGACCTCGAAAGAGCTGGCGCAAAGGTGATCCAGATCGATGAGGCCGCATTTCGCGAAGGCTTGCCGCTGCGGAAGGCCGACTGGAAACATTATCTCGGCTGGGCTGTCGAATGCTTCCGGCTCGCTTCGACGGGTGTGGAGGACGCGACCCAAATTCACACCCACATGTGCTATTCGGAGTTCAATGAGATCATCGACTCGATCGGCGAACTGGACGCGGACGTCATTTCGATAGAGACGTCGCGCTCTAAAATGGAACTTCTAGACGCCTTCACCAAGTCCAAATATCCGAACGAAATCGGTCCTGGCGTCTACGACATTCACTCACCACGTGTCCCGGAGATCGGCGAGATTTTGCATCTCGCTCAACTTGCCCGCGAGCGACTGTCGGACAGCCAATTGTGGGTGAATCCGGACTGTGGTCTCAAAACAAGGAAATGGGAGGAGGTCCGCCCTGCCCTCGTGAACATGGTCGCTGCGGCATTCGCCCTGCGGGAGAAAGTGCAGGCGCAGGCCGCTGGGCCACTGTGACCGGCAAACATGTGACCAGCGGGCTCCGCGGATGAGTTCAAAGCAGAAGGGACGGCATCGAAAAGCCGCCCACTGATTGGTAGAGGCCCCACCCTTGTCGTCCAGCCGAAGGCCCGCTGGACGGCTGAGCGGCGGGGCAGGATCTGGGAAGCCGCTTCTGGTCCGAGGACGGATGATTTCAACCAGGAACTGGAGTAAGGCGGCTTTGCCCGTGAGCTTCAGCCTCTCACAGCGCCAGCGGTCAACAGACACTTCACCGAGGGGCGAACGATGCCGCCTGTGCACCGACACATCAAGATATCGGCGGCCAGACCGACCATCGAGAGCATCGTGTCGAGTGATTGCGTCGCATGTGGCGGACATCGACGAAATAGCCATGCCGCCCAGCTGCAAGCTGCGACCATTCCTCATCGCTTGAATTGAAACTTCGCTGCATCTGGCGTGACGCTTGCTCCGCTTCCGCTGAGGTTCGCTGGACTGGGTTTTCAAGCGCACGGATCGCTGTGGAATGTTGCTTCGACACAAAGGCAGCCGTCAACATTACGATTGGTCCAAGGATCTCAGGTGTTCTCCGAGCCTACCTTTTCGTTGCGCAGGCTACCGGAGCAGGGCGAGGAGCGAAATCAACCAAGCGTAAGGAGCACCCGATGTCGAACATGATGAAGGCGCTGGTGAAGGCCAAGGCCGAACCGGGCATCTGGATGGAAGAGGTGCCGGTGCCGGAAATCGGCCCCAACGACGTGCTGATCAAGATCAAGAAGACGGCGATCTGCGGCACCGACGTCCACATCTACAATTGGGACCAGTGGGCGCAGAAGACCGTTCCGGTGCCGATGGTCACCGGCCATGAGTTCGTCGGCACGGTCGCCGATTTCGGCGCCGCTGTCACCGAATACAAAGTCGGCCAGCGCGTCTCGGGCGAAGGTCACATCGTCTGCGGTCATTGTCGCAACTGCCGCGCGGGCCGGGGACATCTGTGCCGCAACACGCTTGGCGTCGGCGTCAACCGTCCTGGCGCCTTCGGCGAATATCTGGCGATCCCGCAGCACAATGTCGTGCCGATCCCCGACGACGTGCCCGACGAGATCGCCGCGATCTTCGATCCCTTGGGCAATGCGGTGCACACGGCATTGTCCTTCGATCTGGTCGGCGAGGATGTACTGGTCACCGGCGCCGGGCCGATCGGCATCATGGGCGCGCTCGTCGCGCAATGCGTCGGCGCGCGAAAAGTGGTCATCACCGACATCAATCCGGTGCGGCTGGCGCTGGCGAAAAAACTCGGCGTCCAGCATGTGGTCGACGCGTCGAAGGAAAAGCTGCGCGACGTGATGCCGGCGCTCGGCATGACCGAGGGGTTTGACGTCGGTTTGGAGATGTCGGGTGCGGCGCCCGCCTTCCGCGACATGATCGATACCATGAACAATGGCGGCAAGATCGCCATTCTGGGCATTGCGCCGACCGGCTTCGAGATCGACTGGAACAAGGTCATCTTCAAGATGCTGCATCTCAAGGGCATCTATGGCCGCGAGATGTTCGAGACCTGGTATAAGATGATCGCGCTGGTGCAGGGCGCGCTCGATGTGAGCGGCCTGATCAGCCTCCGCATCGGCATCGATGATTTTCAGGTAGGCTTCGATGCGATGCGCAGCGGCAGTTCCGGCAAGGTGGTGATGGACTGGTAGGGCGATTGGCCGGAAGTAGCCTTTCGGCAACGCTGGAGGGACAGCCTCTCTGGCCTGCCGGCCATCTTTCCGCGGAGGGAGCATGGCTGGTGCAAGCAATAGCTCCTCCGCAATGTGCGCCGCTCAATCGCCCGCGACGCATCGTGGGCGATCAGAGGACGCTGCGCTTGTGGCAATTCGCCCAGATCGGTCAAGGAATGCTCACAGGCCTGACGCGATCGGCTGTTTTCCAAACGCCTATGATCGAGGCCGTGGCACGAATTGCAGGAGAAAACGCCTGAGGATGAGAGGCGTGGATCGAAGAACAGTGCCTTGCCGAGGGCAATCTTCTCCGGCGTGCTCGGGTTGGTGACTGCCGGTATGGAGGGCAAGGGCTTGAAGATGGCCAGTGCCGTTTCTCTCAGGTCTGGCGGAATGGACTGCGCAGCAAAAGCTGTGGCTGCCACAAGCGCAACAGCCACCGCAGGGGATAGGATTTTCATAGATGGAGTCCTTACGATGTGCACGCAAACCATTCTCCACATGCGGCTCGCGAACGCCCTGCGCTAGATCAGCAGATGAAGGGAATCGTACCTGCCGAGCAAGCCAATCGAGCGGCGGAGCAGTGACTGCGGTTCATCGCCCGACGGCGGACTCCAACGGTGGGGCGCGCGCAATCGCTGTTTGTTCGGTGAGGGTTTGGTCGGTTCCGTGGCCTGTCGCCGCATGCTGCCGCTGCGCCAACCTGTTTCATAGGCGCCTTCTGCCCACCGAGTGCACGGCTCATGGTTTACAAGGTTTCTGCGTCTTGCCTCTGCAATTCAGACGGACGAGATCGGGACTGAACGGCGGATAACGGCGCAGTTAGCGATTACCGCGCAGATCAGTGTCACGACAGCGTGAAGTGGACTATGACCTCAATGCTGGACGAGCAACGAACAATCCTGTCGCGAGATTTGTTGCTTTCATCGGAAATCATCACTAGAAGCGACGCTCCGCAGACCAATCCACTGGAGAGTTTCATGCCAGAAGAAGACCTCGAAAACACCAACAATCTCATCGACCTTACCGCGGATGTTGTCTCAGCCTATGTTTCCAACAATCCCGTACCGGTGGGGGAGCTGTCTGCTCTGATCGGCCATGTGCACGAAGCTTTGAGACGCACGGCGGCCGGTCGCGTCTCGGCACAAGAGCCGACGGTATTGACGCCGGCCGTCCCGATCAGAAAATCGGTGACGCCGGACTACATTGTCTCCCTTGAGGACGGCAAGAAATTCAAGTCGCTAAAGCGTCATCTGTCGACCCATTACGGGCTGAGTCCTGACGAATATCGCGCCAAATGGGGTCTGCCGGCGGACTATCCCATGGTCGCGCCGAACTATGCGGCTGCACGCTCTGCCCTGGCCAAGACGATGGGACTCGGCCGCAAGCCGAAAGAGCCCGAAGTCTCGGCGCCCGAAAAGCGGTCTAGAAAGAAGGTACTAGCGTGACTTCCTCCATCCAGACCCGTTGTGGGGCTGGCGGCTCGATCGGCATGATGTGAGCGAAACACTCGAAAAGGCGGGATCAAGTCCCGCCTTTTCCTTGCACGGTGTGATTGCACGCCGCGAAGCGGAATGGAACTGACATAGCGCAGAGACACAGGGAACCGCAGCGGTAAAAGGACCAACTTTTCAGCTTGGGACGGAACCGTTGCAGACCTCTACCCTGAAAGAATGTCGCGAGGCTCTCCTGCCTTGGTACACCATCTATCCGACTGTGCCGGAGTTCACCGCCAGCGTGGGGGTCGTAAGCTATGAGGAATGGCTAAGAGGTCTGCCGGCTGACGATCCGGTGTCGCTCTATCTTCACATTCCGTTCTGTCGATCGATTTGCTGGTATTGCGGCTTTCCGACCACGATTGCCCGCAATCAGGGTCCGATCCTCGATTATCTAGCCGTTCTGCGCGACGAGATCCGTTTGGTCTCGGATCAAGTGCAGCAGGGGCTCGTCATCAACGACGTGCATTTCGGCGGTGGAACCCCGACTCTGATCGGGGCAGCGGAGTTCTTGGCCATGATCGAACTGCTGCGCCGCCGCTTCGCGTTCAGGGAGTCCGCTACGATCGCCGTCGAAATTGACCCGCGCACGTTCACGGCCGAGATCGCCGAAGCATTGGGAGCAGCCAATGTGAGCCGCGCGAGTCTCGGGGTGCAGAGCTTTGATCCGATTGTTCAAAAAGCGATCAACCGGGTCCAGAGCGAGGCGCAGACGGCCGCTGCCGTCGAAGAGCTGCGCCGGCATGGAGTAAGCGGCATCAACGTCGATCTCATTTTCGGTCTTCCGAACCAGACGGTAGAGTCCTGCGTCCAGACTGCGGCGGCGACTGTCGCCATGCGTCCTGACCGGCTTGCTGTGTTCGGCTACGCGCACATCCCATCGGTGATAAGGAATCAGCGCCTGATCGAGAAGACTGCGCTGCCGGACAGCGCCGCCCGCGCCGAACAGGCTGCGGCCGTGGCAGAGACGCTGGTTGCGGCCGGCTACCGAGAGATCGGCCTCGACCATTTCGCCTTGCCGGACGACGAACTTACAATGGCGCAGACCAGCGGTCGGTTACGGCGTAACTCGCTGGGTTACTCGGCCGACACCTGCAAAACCCTGATCGGTTTCGGCGCGTCGGCCATCGGGCGGGTCGGCGAGGGTTACGTCCAGAACGAAGTGACACGTGAGTCCTACAACCGGCACATAGCAGCTGGCCGCCTGGCGACGTCAAAAGGCTACCGGCTCACAGACGAAGACCGCGTGCGAGCCGCAATCATCGAGCGGCTGATGTGCGATTTGCAGGCCGATGTGCCGGCAATTTGTGCGGCCTTTGGATTCGATCCAACTCGCCTCCTCGATTCGGCTGCTGAGCGCCTGGCGAAGCTCGCCGAGGAAGGGATACTTGACATCGAAAAGGGTTTCATCCGGGTGCGGCAGGAGCATCGCTTCGTGGTTCGCGCTGTTGCTGCCGCATTCGATGCTTTTCTCGACCGGGTTGTCCCATAAGCACAGCCAAGCAGCGTGAGCGGAGCCAAAGCGATAAGCTCGTGCCAAACCGCACGCTCGTAAAACTGCCGCAGGCCCCGGCCCCGGCGCCCCTGCGCGGATTGAAGTGTTTGACCTTCCCGAATGGAGGAGCGTGCCGCCGATAACGCGTCACAGTCATACAACGGTGACTGGTTTTGCGAGATGCCCGGCCGGTCGACATGTGTGCCTATGAATACCACGGCTTCGCAGGCAAGAAACTGGGCGGGAACGACAAGATCGTCGGCGCGATTGTCCATGGCCCGCGGCATTAGGCTTACATCGCATCGAGTTCGATGCGGCAGCTCTCGTTCATCAGTGATGAGATCAACAGGTTTGGAATTATGGACGGAACTGGCCTAGCCATAGCTAGTAACGACGTGGGTACGATCCGAGAATTCTCAGGCCATCAATTTCCGCCAACGCAGCCAGCGCCGGGTGCGTCAAAACGTGGCCTGCGACATCGATGACATAGTGATGGGTGTCCAGTCGCTCGCATGTCGGACGCTCATTGACATTGAGAACGGCCAAATCTTCCTTCGAGAACCTGTTCAGGACACAACTGAGATTTTGCTCTGAAACGCGGAGGTGAAGTGTTGTTCGGTCAAATCCTGAAGGCTCAGGGGTCCTGCGCCCGAGCACCCACCACCGCGTAACGTTATGCAGCCCTTCTTCAATTCCTGTTCGCAATATCTGCAGATTGTACAGCTTGGCACCAAGCGCAGGACCAAATGCCGCTATCCAGGGAGAGTTTTGCTCAGCCACGAAACATGTCGCTCCCCCACGGCTCTCTCGCTCGACGTTGGGCATGTTCTCGTCGAGCCACCCGGCCACCTCCTGCAGGGCCACGGGGTGGCCCACCACCTTTGTGATCATCGAGAAACTCGCGTCCTTGCTGGCCATGAGGCTGTAGCTCAGGACCTTCGGGTACTCGGCGACAATCGTGGGAGACCTCAAGCTCAAGACTTGGTCGAGGTAGGGAGTGGCTCCGACCAGAGAGGTCGTAGCTGGGACGCAGGCAATGTCGACGCAGCCATTCTCATATGCTTCGAACAATCCGACGCTGAACGGGACGAGTTCAACTCGGTCACCAAAGAGGTCCAGCGAGGCTTGATGGGTCCAGGTCCCCTCAGGGCCAATGTACCCTGCCCTCTTGATTCCGGAGGTGTCGATGGCTGGAGGCTGGCTCAATTGCTCGTTCATTCCCCGGCACACTCGATCGATAATGCGTCAGAGCCCTCATTCATGAAAATCACACGCACGGGGTTCATGACCGAAAAATAGCATTGATCGGTGTGAAGCGACCGGACCCACAAGAAGCTCGCAGCTTGATCTCATTTGTCCAGATTCGTTCTGATGCGCGCGGTTGCCGTCGGCATCTGCTGCGTAAGAATCTACTGCAGAAAATAAGAGGCTGGGGACCCGCCCCTCTTCACTTGCAAACATCTTGTTTCAGTAGAACTTAGCAGCTTCCCGCAATCCGCCGCCCGGTTAGCGGGAGATCCGTGTTCTTGCCCGCTCCTATAGCTGGTCAGTGGCACTTCTGCCCGGCTCTTGCCGGGCAGAAGCAGAAAAAGTCAGCCAGCTTTGCTGAGACTGCCTGCGGAGGACTTGCCAGTACGGCGGTCCTGTTCGACCTCGTAGTTGATCTTCTGGCCCTCATTAAGGGTCGAAAGGCCCGCTCGTTCGACAGCGGAAATGTGGACGAAAACGTCCTGACCTCCGTTGTCAGGCTGGATAAAACCGAATCCCTTGGTGCTGTTGAACCACTTTACCGTTCCAGTCGCCATAACGTATTCCTTTGTAACCATTCAATGCAGGCAGGCCATAAGCCAGGTCCGCTTCATATCCGAGATTTTAGAGGCAGCAAAAGTGAAAATAGCAAAAGCTCGGTTCAAATCGCAAACCGGCTCGCGCTCCTCGTGACCGCCTGTCGCCCCGAAGCGTCTCCCGCCCTGGCGCTCCGTTATGGGCTGAACCGCCCAGCCATATAGCGTTCGAGCTTGAGCTTGCGCTTTTCCCAATCCCGCCTCCCCTCCGCGCCCAATTATTTGACCCCTTATGGACTGTGCGACGGTCAGCGTTCGCCCGGGCGGAACTGGTCAAGGTTGCGTAGCCCGGGCGAGCGCGGATCGCGCTTGGCAGATGGAGGGTGATCAGGGGCGGCTCTTGAAGCGCCAGGACTCGTGTGGAAAGCTGTCAGGCATTGGTGCTGCTGCCTTGCAAGTTTTTGCTGTCGTGAAAGGACAAGTTTTTACTTCACATCCCATGAGGATGATGTTCCCATAGTCTTTTTGCGCGAGGATCCTCACCCGTATGGGGCAAGACCCTGCCTCGCCGAAGGCCGCAGGGGCTTAGCCCACTCTACAACGACGCGATAGAAGCCTTCTTGATGGGGCAGGTCCGGGCCATTGTGCAGGAACCGGGCTCCCACCGAAAACAACTCACACTGGGTAGAAAGGCTCGGAAACGCCGCAAACCAACCCTGCAAAATCGGAAAACGGCAGGAATGCTGGAAATTCGGTGAAAAAAGCCGCGAAGCCGATGGCGCGTCCTTGCGCGGAACCCTCGATTGGCTCGTGTCCACGGGCAGGCAAGCTGAGACTTACCGGTCGATCGCGGACCAGCCGCGCGCTCGCATACTGCGCCACGGCAGTTAGCCCTTTGAATTGCAGCGTTCTCGACATGGCGACGGCTGGCGGCGCGCCGTTCGACGTTATTGTCGTGCATTTCTTTTCCCGCTTTGCCCGCGATCATTTGATCGCTCGGATTATCATGATTAGTGACAGGTATCGGCGAAGCCGCCAACGCGACGCTGCCGCGACTGCGCTTTCCACCGTTGCTCGATCAGTCCCACGGAGATTGTTTCCAGGTTTCATGAACGGCATCCACGAGCGCTGCGGCTAGATCTTTGACATCGGTTTCGCTCATTGGGGTCGAGAGCGCGCCAGAGCAATTCGTCGTCATTAGAAAACTCCGTTCCAGCATTGCAAGGTGCACCTTTGCGAGCGCCGCCTTCTGCAATGCGCTTGGGAACGAGGTCCGGTAGTTTCGGATCACTTCAGTCTTCAGGTGGAGCCGAAAGAGGGAGCTCGCGCCGGTAACCTGCGCGGGAAGTTCGCGCCTTCTGAGTTGCTCGATGATTTCACTGCGAAGCGTTTCCCCCAACTGGTTTAGACGGGCCACGGCATCCTTTGTGTATGATTGCAGTGCCGCCAGCCCAGCTGTCATGCTGAGCGGGTTTGCGCTGAACGTGCCGCCGTGGGACACGGCTGGCTTGCCCCTGGTGTGATCGAAGACCGCCATGTACGACGCAGGCCCCGCTACGGCTCCAACGGGCAAACCTCCGCCGATGATCTTGCCCAAAGCTACAAGATCCGGCTCAAAGCCGAAGATGTCGTGGGCGCCACCGAAACCGACGCGGTAAGAAACGACCTCGTCAACCACAAGCAGGATGCCGTAGCGGTTACAGCAATCCTGGATGACCTCCCGCAAATCCGCCTCTATCGGAACCATGCCCACGCGGGAAGCAACTGGATCGAGAAGGATCGCGGCGAGGCGCTCATGGTGTGCACGGATGAGCTCTCTGCACGTCTCGGGCTCGTTGTAAGGAAGGACAAGGACATCCGCGGCAGTAGAGGCGGGAGTTCCTTTGGCATAGAGCACACTGCTAGGCGACGAATCGCCCCAGTTGTCTGGTGCAGAATCAAGGCTCACTTCCACATAGTCATAGGCGCCGTGATATGCGCCCTCGAACTTGGCAATCATCGGGCGCCCTGTAATAGCGCGAGCGGCCTTGACGGCGAACATAACAGCCTCGGTGCCGGAGCTCGTAAAGCGGACCTGCTCAAGTTTCGGCGAACGTGTCGTGATTGCTTCCGCAAGTCTGGCCTCGCTTGTGGTCGGAAGCCCGAATGCGGTGCCGTCGTCCAGAACCGTGTGCAGCGCCTCGATCACCGGCGGAAAGGCATGGCCGTGAACGAGCGAGAAGAAGTTGTTTGCGCAGTCGAAGACCTTGCTGCCGTCCGCGTCAGTAATCCAGCAGCCCGCTCCTGCCACAGCATAAGGCGGGTGGGGAGCGAAAAACTGCGCAGCACGCATGCTGCCGCCGGGCGTGATCTCTAGTGCTCGTTGAAACTCCTCGCGAGATTTTGGCCCAACGACCTCTCCCCGGTTGTGGCCTAGCCCTGAAATGCGCTGCATGTCCGAACTCCTTGACTACCTTTGTCGAGATGGCGAGGCGCTACGAAAATTTGCTGCCATTTTTTGCGCTGACAGCGAGTTCTGATGGAGGCTTACACCATCAACACGGATCGAGAATGCTGCCTGCTTTCGTGGCGGAATCGCAGCCCGCCGGCACTCTGGTGCCGCAACGATCACGCAAAAGTTCGGGGTCAGCATGCCGGCATCGCGGACTAGTTTCTGGCAATGATCTTGTCGAGCGCTAGCCATGTCCGAGCGGCCCGGTCCGGTATACGGGATGCCCGCCGGGTAGGCGGGAAGGTGGGTGAGACCGCTTCTCGCCCTGACTACCGTACGCATGTTGAAGGCGATCCCCGAGGACCCCGGCTTGCGGAGGGGCGGCATAAACCACACGAGCGAAGCGAGCAGATCTTTATCGCCGTTGCACCGCGGCATCTGGTGGCCGCCTCTCGCAGTACCGCGCCGTCACGCTTTTGACCTCGCCGCGGTGGTCGGCCTCCAAGGCGCGGCTATCCGAACCGATTGATCATTCCGGTGTAATCATGGATTTATACGACGACTACGCGCATCAGCTACTCCCTGAGATGCGCACCGTCACGTTCCGCGCGCAGTTGGATGATCGAGAGGAACAACTCGTCTGGCCTCCCGGACGTAACTGCCACCATGCAATTGACGTGCCACCGAGGAGTGCGATCAAAGGACGAAAACCACGCATTCATGACACTCGGGCGGGATGCCGGCGCGTCAGTTGTGTCGGGTTTCGAACCTAAGACGTCTTCATTCGGACACGGCCGGACACAAGAACAGTGAAGTCGTCTCCTCGACTTAAAAGTTAGAGGCCCGAGCTCGAGGCAACAAGAAACATGCGATCGGCGCCCATGCTATCTACAAACTGGATCCCTCCAACTCGCTTGCAGCCCCGCTCGTCGGAGCGGAGCTCGAGAAGCTCGGCATCGACAACATTCAGCGCCCCACAGCCTGATTCATCCGGTGATGCTCGATCAAGTCAGGGCAACGGCGGAGCTGCTTCCGGCCGAGCCCGCCATTACGATTCGCGTTCCTTCTGCCTTTTCTCGGGGATTTAATGCGGTTCGGTGAGAAAGGCCGGCGGAGCTGTTTCTCGCGGGCGTGCGAAGCACCTGCCGATTCAGTCGACCGATCCGCCGTGGGCGACATGCTTGCCGCCGATATCGGCGAGTATCAGATTGGCAATTTCCTTGTCGCGCATCAGGTCGAAGAGGGCGTCGTCGGCTTGCCAGCAAGCGGCCATATCGACATTCAGGTGATTGCCAAGCGCCTCGATGACGGCGCTGCCGGCTTCGACCGTCTCGGCCATGACAAGGCTGAGAACGCGCAGGACATCGTCGTCGCAAAGTGCCAGCAAACGGGCGAAGACGGTGCAGAGGGCAAAGGCGTCGCCATTGCCGCCGGCTATCGCACCCTCCTCGTCGGCCTGCCCAAGCAGCGCAAGAACCGCGCGCCGTTTTTCGGCGAATGCGGCTTCGGCCCTGGACGCGGCAATGCTTGCCGCCACCGCTTCATTGGCGGTGCGCTGCGGCTCGCGGCGAACCTGCCACAGGCCCGAACCTGCGACGGCATGCGCCACCATCAGGCGCAGCGCGACCCCCGGATGGTCGAGCATGGCGGTACGCACGGCACCGTGGCGGTGCAGATCGACATAGTTCTGCATCGGCCCGGTGAGTTCCGGTCGCGACGGCTTGGCTGGGGTTTCTTCATGCTCGCCGCCCTCGCCTTGTGCGCGAGCGCGGCGGGCCTCCTTGCGTGACAGCCAGCCCTCGTGGCACTCGACCGCGCCGCGATGCGAGACTGATATGAAGACCTTGCCGCCCTTCTTCCTCGGCGTCTTCTCATAGTCCCATGACTGGAAATGCTGCCCCGGTTCCAGCACGGCCACCTCGGGCCAGCCGGCTTCCAGATAGGCATCGCGCTTGGCGGCGATGGCCTCGTTCTGCTTTTGCCAGAACAGGTCGGCATCGGCGAAATAGCTGTCCTCGCCGAACAGGTCGCAGACGATCAGGCCCGGACAATCCTCGACGGCAAACAGCGCCACCTTGGTGGATATCGACTGGCCGCCGAACAGCCATTGCTTCAACTGGTGGCCGCGCGGCGCGTATTGCTCCGGATCGGTATAAAGCGCCAGCCAATCCTTCTGCTGCGCCTTAGAGGCCATGGTCAGATGGCGCGTCGTCTCGGCGTCGATGTCCTCGCGCCGATAGGCTTCGCGGATTTTGGGAAGCAAGTCGCCTAGCGCCAGAATGCGTTTGACCAGAAGCTCGGTGATGCCGAAAGTGGCGGCGATGTCGGCAACGCTGCGGCCCTCCATGATCAGCCGCGAAAACGTCTCCCACTGCGACACCTCGTCGGGATCGAGCCGGGCGAAGTTTTCGATCAGCGAGGCCTCGAGCGCGCCGGCGTCGTCGCCGTCTTCCATGATGGCGCAGGGCAAGGCATCGCGCTGACCACGCTCGTCGGCGAGCGACTTCGCGGCGAAATAACGTCGCCGTCCGGCGACGATCTCGAATGTTTCCGGCGTGCCGTTGGGCCGCACCAGAAGCGGCACCAGGACGCCGCGCGCGCGAACCGATGGCAGGATGTCCGACACGTCGGGCGCGCGTTTGGAATGGCGCATGTTGAGCGCGGAAATGTTGAGCTTATCAAGCGGAATGTGGGCAAGTTGCATGGTTTGTCTCCTTGGTTGAGGGGTGGGATTTCCCCGCCGCAGAGGCTGTAAGCCGGCGCGGCGGGACGGTTTTCGCGCCTAGCGGCGCGTCTGTTCCGCCGTGTCGGGCGGAAGCTTGGAATGGGCGTTGCCAAGGGCTTCTGCCGCCTGTCGCAGCAGCCGGTCGGCTTCGGTGATGTGGCCGGCGCTGTACGCTGCCTGGGCGTAGACGGAGAGCGGAAAGCGCGGCTTGAAGCAGAGGTCGCGCTCGATGCCGAGGCCAAGCCGCCCCTTGACGCTTGCAAGCTCGGCAAGGCTGACGCTGCCGAGTTCGGGGAAGCCGAAGCCGAGGTCGCAAAGGCCGAACATTGTGTCGCCGTCGGCGTCGAGTTCGGTGAGAAGCCAGGTTGCTGGCCCGGTCGGATCGAACAGTTTGACCACCGGGACATGGTCGGTTTCGGTGTCGGTTGCGCCATTAGCGAGCAGCCGGGCGCAAAGGTCGTCGGTAATCAGGATCATGGGAAAACTCCTCTCAAAACAGGTCGAGTTGATTTCTGGCGTTCGGCGGGAGAAAGATTCACTGGATCTTTCTCTGATCCGCCTCACCATCGAACAGCCCGATATCGAGCGGCTTCTGCGCCGCGCGCGGGCGCATCGGCCAAAAGGGCAAGGCGGTCGCGCGTGGTGACCGGCCGGACGCCGGGAATGAGCGTCTGCTCGCCTTGCGGCGTCGGTTCGGTCTGCAGGGTGTCGCGATCGCGTGCGCTCATGCCGCGATCTCGTCTTGTTGCGCGCCTTCGGCCTCGGCGTTGAAGCCCAGTAGAAAATCGGCGGCCTTGGAGGCAAGACTGGCGGCGCGGAAGATGGCGCGATTGTCCTCGCGCAGCACCTTCAGCCATGCGCCGATATAGTCGGCATGGCGCACGGTCGGCTCGATGCCGAGGGTCGAGCAGACAAAGGCAGCAGTGATTTCGGCAACCAATTCCTCGCGCGCATAGGTCTTGGAACCGAAGGCGCTGGAGAGGTCGCGCGCCAGCCGCGCCGGGTGGCCGGTCCAGTGGCCAAGCTCGTGGAAGCAGGTGCGGTAATAGTCGATCTGGTGAAAGAATGCCGGCTGCGGCGGCACCTGAATGGTGTCATTGCCCGGCATGTAGAAAGCGCGATCGCCGCCGATGCGGAAATCCGCGCCGATTCCTCGAATAAGCGCCTCGGCCTGCGGGATGATTTCGCGCTCGGGCAGCGGCTCGGCGGCGGCATGGAGATGGTCAGGCAGGTTCTCGCACTGCGCCACGTTGAAGACGGTAAAGCGCTTCAGGAAAGGGACCGCCTGCGGTTCGTCGCCATCGGCCTTGGCGCGTTCCTTTTCGTCCTTGGGAACAAAGCGGTCGGCATGCACTATTGTTGTGCCGCGCTCGCCCTTCCTGACATTGCCGCCAAGGACAAGCGCCTGCCGGAAGGTCAGCCAGTTCTGGCTGGGATAGCTGCGCTCGATGACGGCGCCCCACAGGATGAGGATGTTGATGCCGGAATAGCGGCGCCCGGTGGCCGCGTTGCTGGGTAGGCCGAGGTCGGCCTTTGCGCTGCCCCATGGCTTGACCCATGGCACGGTGCCGCGCTCCAGTTCGGCAATGATGCGGTCCGTGATTTCCTGATAAAGGCTGGCGCCCGGGCGCCCGCCCCTGCCCGCGCCAGCCTCTCGGCTGCCGGAACGCTGGTGTTTTGCAGACATCGTCTGGTCCTCCGCTCTTCTATCCCGCGCCTTTCCCCGGAAGCGGGGTGGGCGGCGAGACGCGACCGGAAAGGCCCGCCGTCGGAGGCGGACCGCATCCGAGGACCGGAACGAAGAGGAGGACCCGAAGCGAAGCGAAGGGTTGCGGGATGCCGCGGCGGGCCTAGAAGGGAGTGCCGCCCACCCCGCGCCGCCGGGAAAGGCCAACAAACAAACCGCGCCGGCCGACAGGCTGGCGACCGTCAGCAGCCGAAGGCTGCCCGCGCCAGGGGGCGAAGCCGGATGGCCGAGACCGCCTGAGCCTGTCGAAGAAAAAGCGGGCTCGGTTCACGAGCACCCGGCACGCGCCGTCAGGCGCGCGGGCGCGTCAAGCTTAGGCCAAATTGGGTTGTTCCGCATATTTGGTGCAGGGACTACTTTTTTCGGGTGTCCCTTTGTCCAGTTGGGCCAAGCGGCTGCCAGAAGTCGGCTTCCGGAGGAGTGGATAGGCGGCGCGCCCGTACATCTGGCGCTTGATCGTCTTGAGGCGGTTGATCTGGCCTTCGGCCGGGCTCGTGCTCCAGGACTGGTGATTGACGCCCGGACACCTCAATGTCACGGCTGAGACCTACTGCAAGGGAAGCCAGTTCGCTGTTCATGGCATCCCCGATCCATTGACCGAGGCCTGCGTCGTCGTCGCCACGTATCATCGCGGCAAAGCGGCGGGCCAGGCCAGCCGCGATTGAAAGTTCCGGAGCATCTTCATGCAGATGGTGGAGGGACCGCTCGGTCTGCTCAACCGACGTCGCGTGCTTCGCGCTCGATCGCATCTGAAAGAATTGGGCCATTCCCTCGCGGCCGTGAATGTTCGGTGCGACGCGCTCTCAGTCGGCGGTGAACAACACGTCCGTTGGTACCGATCGTCCGATAAAGTTGAACGCGGGTTCTGAGTGCGGCTCGACGTTGTTCTGGAAGCCGACGATTGAAGGCTATCAGCTCACAGCTGTCGCAATGGGCCTATTCGATGGCCCAACCGGTTTGCATTTCTCCAAACACCATTTGTCGGGGACAAGGACGACTGCTGCGAGATCAGAGACGGTCTACCGCGGAACGACAGCTCGGCGAAAGAACGTCGTTCATATCGCGCCCACAGATTTCTGCGCCGTTGCGGACATCGGTTCGGCGTTCCGGTCGAGTTCGTTCAATCAGAACGAGGTCTTGATGCCGACCATAACCGTCGCCGCGGCAAAATCGCCGCCAACCCAGTCGTCGTTGCCGCCTGTCTCTGCGCCGGTGGGAATGTCATAGGTGTTGTAGTCGCCGCGAGCGGTGAACACCTTTTCGTAGGAACCGGAGACGAAGAAGCTGGTGCGCTCGTTGTACTGGTAGCCGACGCTGCCGCCGACCATCAGAACCGGCGCCGATTCAAAATCATCCTCGAAGCGCAGGTCACGCATCCAGTGATGATCGGTATCGCCGGCCGAGAAGGTCGTGCCGCCCTTCAGCGCAAAGCCGAAGTTCCAGCGATCCTGGACATAGGTCGCATCGATGCCGGCGAAGGCGACCGGCAATTTCTGCTGGTAGCTGATGCCCTTTGTGTCTCCTGGCCAGTCGCCAACCGAATCCCGGAAGCCGGCAACGCTGTAGACATAGGAGCCGCCATAGGCAGTCCACTTGACCGAGGTGTACTTGAAGCCACCGTTGACGTTGATCAGCAGCTGGTCGCTGACCTGGAAATCGTGGCCGAGCGCGACGGTTGCCGAATAGAAGTAATCAAGATCGGTTTCGGAATGGCGCGAACGGTTGCTCCAGTCGTTCCAGCCATCATTGGTCGAGAATCGCGGGATCCAGTCATAGTCTTCCATGTAGCTGTCGCCGCTGAAGGCGATCTGGCCGGAAAGCTTGCCGGTCCAGCCGGCCTCGCTGCGCGCCGTCATCTCGGCTGAAATGACCGGAGAGGAGCTTTCCCAGATAAGGTGGCTCAGCTTCGAGCTGCTGCCGGGAGCCCGATAGACTAGCTCGTTGGCCTCGATGTCGATGACGCCGACGCCGCCAACGAAAGAGAAATTGGGATTGTAGGGCGCCGGTTCGCTCACCACCGCGTCGCTGGCCATCGCCGGCCAAGCAGCGAGCAACGCTGCCGCTCCACCAAAGACTTTCGCGTACAATTTCATAAAACTGATCCGCCATTCAGCTATACGCTGCGTAACCGGTACACGTCACGTGCGGTCGTCTATGCAGCGCCCCTGTAGGTTGGCAAAATTGTCGCCCTCGACTCTGTTCCTCAACACTCAAGGAAACGCCGTTAGCGTGACCCGATTGACGGCGGTTTTTGCCGATGCGTTCCGGGCGGGCGGCGTGACGGGAACCTTGCATTATCTGAGGCACACATTTGCGATGACGATGCTGGTACGATTGCAGCGGCAGGCAGCGACCACGCCGGACCTCAATCCGCTGAGATCGTGCAGGTTGCTTTGAGCCAGTCCACAGCAGACACTCTGAGTCTAGATTATCCGACAGAGCCAAGGGCCGACTTCCTCGAACCCGTTCCGCAGATAGAAATCGAGCGTGCGCTTCCATTTTGGTTGCCCGGGCGCTGCAACCTCAAGTCGCTTCCAACCACGAGCACGGCTTTCCTGCGAGGCGACCTCAAGCAGATGAGGGGCAATCCCTTTGGAGCGCTTGTCGGGTCGAACATACAGCTCCGAAATATAGCCGAACTTGCCTCCTGCATAGATCGCCGTGCATTCATTCAGCACCATGATGCCGAGCGGCTCGTCATTTGCGCTTGCGATCACAGCGAGCACGCCGGCGTCGGCAAGCACTGTCTCCGCGCTTTGTCTGACGACGTCGGGCGTGGGCGCTTTCCCGCCAGAGAGTTCATCGAGTAGCGCGTGACTGAAACGGGCGACCGTCTCTGCGTCCGTTGCGTTGGCGCGGCGAGTAGATATGGAAGACATATTTTCTCCTTCTAGTGGTCAAAATCCCGATTCATGCTGCCATCCGCGCAGATCCGACTCACTCTTTTAAGTAACTCGGACGAAGGAACAGCATTTTTCATCAAAAGTATGATAAAAAAATGCCAAATAAATATTACAAGCATGCATGGTTCCGGATGACTTGAGGTGAATTGCGCGGATAGGAGACCTTCTTACAAAAAATCAACCCGGTTACTTCGCAACCGCACGGTGAAGCCGCCTTGCCGAGGTAAAAAGCGGGCTCGGTTCACGAGCACCCGGCACGCGCCGTCAGGCGCGCGGGCGCCCCTAGGAGCCGGTTGGATTCACCGAGGTTGATCGCGAATGCCCGCCCTTGCGCGGCGGTTTTACGAGCTCGCACGAACCGATGCTAATGCTTGGCGGGAATGGCAAGTTCGCCAGGAAACCCAAGCGCGACCCCTCCGATCTGACGGACGAGGAGGGGGATCGGATCGCGCCGCTATACCCAAGCCTGGGCGTTGATCCGTCGGCACGAGGTTGATTTCCGTGAGGTGATCAACGCTGTGCGCTCAGGTTTGCGGCTGGCGGATGCTGCCGGTCGGTTTCGGCGCCTACGACCCGGTCTACGGGCTGGTTCCGCAAGTTGGCGCGGCGTTTTCTGTTCCAGCTGGCGCTGGACCGGCGTGAGGCCAGTCCGACGGCGGTCGTGATCGGCAAGCAATCGGTAAAGGCTCCGCAAGCGGGAATAAGAGGTTACGATGCCGTCAAGAAGATTGTCGGCGGTAGCGCCACATTGGGACAGTGCTGGAGCCCGGCGATTCTGGATGAGATCTAAGCGCGGGCCTCGGCCTCGCGGACCTCTTAGCGGCGGGGCATCGGCTGTCCGGATGCCGGGTCGGCGCCGTTGCTTTTCAACGTGAACTGCCGCCAGCGCCGTTTTGCGAATCATCTCATGCTGGCATGAAGAGAGCGGTCCGCCTCACAGGTGCCCTCTATCCATCTCGCCTGCGCGAGTCTGACGTCAATGCGCTAAAAAGGGCGCCCGGGAACAGGGCGCCCCTTCTCATCGACGAAATGCTCGGATTGGAGGTCCGTAATCAAGCAATGCGCCGACAATTTTGTGGTCTCTTCACCGACCGGGCTGGTCTCGGGTGGTGGCGCTCGTAGTTGTCGCTGCGAGCGCTGGGACCTAGCCCTATCCCTTAGAACGAGCGCTGGAAGCGGAGGAGGCCGCCGAAGTTGTCGTCGTCATCGGCACCGGTCCAGTTGCTGACGGTCTCATCACCAAGATGGAAGTAGCTGGCTTCGGCCGTGATCGTCAGGCCGGGGACGATATCGTAGGCGATGTTCGCCACGACGCCGAGATTCTCACCTTCGTCATACGAGATCTGGGTGTTGAACGAGGTCTTCTCGTTGATGGTGTAGGTGCCACCGCCCCAGACTGCCCAATTGCCGCTCCACAGCTTGTACATGCCGCGGCCGCCGGCGGGGATTGCGAAACCGCCATCCGTGTAGTTGTCGTCCGTGCCGTAGCCGGCCATGATGAACAGCGACAGGTTCTCCATCGGGGTGACGTCGAGGCGAACCTTGCCGGCCACTTCTTCATAGTTGCTGTCGTAAGCGATGACGCCGGCGATGGCGCCCCAGCCCTGCGTCCACTTCACACCGCCGACTATATGCGGAACATAGCTGTCGATCGTGAAGTCGCCATAACCTTGTTCGAGCGAGACGACGGCCGAGAAGCCGTTGCCGGCGTCGAAGTAGTACTGGACGACGTTGGTGTCGAAACCGCCGTAGGGAACCAGCGTATCGTTCAAGACGTTGCCGGCGTAGCCGCTGAACGTATCGAAGGCCGATTCGTCCTTACCGACGCGCAGCCCACCGAGTTGGATCCAGGCGAAGTTCAGCGAAACGGCTCTGTTGTCGGCTTCGTTGAGGATCGGAGATGTATCGCCTTGGGTGTTGCGGAAGTTGAAGTTGGTCTGGGTGTACGTCTTCAACGTGCCGAGCTCGGTTTCCTGGCCGGTCCAGGTCTTCAGCGAGAAGCGAGCACGCTTCCAGTAGGTATCCTGATCGTCGCCGTCCTCGACGTCGACGGTCCCCGCACCGGTGAATGTGCCGATGTCGCCGACGCCGATGTCGTAGCGGACATAGCCGCCGATGCGCAGGCAGGTTTCGGTGCCGGGGATGTAGAAGTAGCCAGCGCCGTAGACGTCGCAGATCCTGACGTATTCAGCGGGTTCCGGCTCGGCGACGACGACGGCGTCGGCGGCGCGCGCACCGGAAACTGCGACCAGCGCCGCAGCTGAGCCGAGAAGAAGGCTCTTGATCTTCATTTTGATCTCCTTGAATGATTTGAAAAGGGCGAGGACGTCGATGGACGAACCGCTCCCTTGTCCCCACGATCGAAAAAGATGCGCATCACGAAGCATCCTTCCCGGCTCGAACGCTATTCACCGGGCGGAATAGTGCAAGTTCAAACTCCGCCTTCCGACCAGATCTTGAAGTATCAGTTGTATTTTTATCACGAAATTCCCAGTATTACTTGCACAAATTGAACAAATATACATTTGTACAAACTGCACAATTGGTACATTGACTATTTGCGTACGCGTCAAATGTGCACGAACAACCACCGATGCCTGACCAACGTCAGACAGCTCCAATCAGAGAAATGGCCTGGGCGGCTGATGCAACGACTTCTGTGTTCGTACCTTCCCTGAGCAATTCGATAGGAACGCGGCCCTTGAGAAGAGGCGAGGGACTGATCAGCCACAGCCAAGCCAATCTGGGATCGGAGATCGAGGAGAGCACCTGCCGGATTCCGGGCATGGGCCTGCCGTCGATGAACTGAGCCAGGGGAAATACATGCTTGCGGGAGCCTCTTCGAAAGGCAACGACATCATTGTGCTGCTGCCACCAATGCAGCGTTGACCGCGGTATCCCAAAACGTCTCTCGAGATGCGTCGAGCCAGCAACTGGACCGGCCCACTCTGCAACGCGCGCGCCTTCTCTCGGATAATCTTTCAGTACCGAATGCCCGAGCGGATGATCGGCTGGCCGGGGTCGCGAAGCGATCTCACACGCCTGAGCGTTCAGCCGTCGCGCTGCTTCGGCCTCAAGCCTGCCAAGCAATTCAGCGGCCACGGCGGTCAAATCGGCGGAAGCAGAACCCGAAGGCGCAACAGCAGCCCTGTCACCCTGCCTCGCCTCATCGCATTGGGCGAGAATGCGCTGCACCTCCCTCATGACGAAGCTTGAAAGCTCGCTCTGGCGGTTTTCATCCGCAAGATCACTCGACCCGGACATATGTGGCTTTCCCAATTGCATTCCCTCAGCAAGCCGCTGAAAGAGCGCTGAAGACCTGAAGCTTGGAGGACAGCGACAATGTTGCGTCTTCGTATGCTCGCGACCTAGCAGCCGTCTTGCGGTTTCAACTTGTGCCTCTCAATAAAAAGGGGAGAACGTCGATGGACGACTGTCTTTGCCCCTCCCCCACGATCGAAACAGATGCACATCGCAGCGCTTCTTCGCAGCGTGACGCTATCCGCGACGCCCATTTGTGCAAGTTCAAAGTTTAGCGTGCCAGCGTCTTCGTATTTTACTTGGACAGATTGAAAGTTGGCACATTTATAAAACTGTACATTCGGGTACAAACTTTGACGACCGCCTTTAACGCGGATACATGCTTCACTGTTGCCGCATTGTATTGGCCAGGTGCGCGGCGCCTCCTTCATGACAAAGGTTGAAATCCCGTCCTTGGGCGTTTTATTTCCAAGATCATCTGGATCCACTCCTAAGGGCTTCCCGGCAGGGAGAGCAGATTTTATCCGGTGCCTCAGCGAACTATCTGCGGCCGAAGGACCAGGCGCCGCGTCCGCATCACTACCGACCAGCAGGCCCCGTGCTCACGCCAGTCGTATCGAGCATCGAAGGTAAGGTGTGGTACTTCGCTCATTGTAGGCACCCGAGGATATCTCTACCGGCCGCATGGGCGTTTGTCCCCGTCAGCTGCAAGTATGCGCGACGTGGTGTTCAGTTCGCCAATATAATATTCCGGACGATACCATCGCGTTTGCAGATGGCCGCGTCCCATAGACAACTGCCGCTGCTACGCGGGCAAGCCATTCTGGGGGTGTCCACGGTACGCAGTCTGCGACGGCATCGTGAACACACGCTGACGCCGTGTGAAATCTCCGAGAGAGTTTTGAAACGTGCAGCCCGTTGCCGTCCCAGAACCGAGGCGACTGGGGACTGCATCGGCTACCCGGCGGCGGCTACGGCTGCACTCATTGTCGGATCTGCGACGAAGTCGGACATGAGACACAGCGCTATCAGAGTGGTCGCACTGTTTCGCAATGATTTTCTCATTTGGCACGACACATGCGGGGGCTATCCCGCATGAGCGCTCCGTCAATCTCGATTGATGCGAGCAGGATTCAATCAAGGCGAAGTGCGTCGTTTCTGAAGATCAAGGAGAGAAGAGTATGGCGAGAGCGCGAATTGGGGTGGCGCGGGCAGTAACAGCGGCTGTCGTCCTCATCGTTGCGGGACAGGCCGGCGCGGCAGATGTTCATCAAGCCGCGAGCATTCCGCAGGCAGGAGCCCCGGTCGCGGAAGCGCCAAGCCCCTGGCAGATCCGCCTGCGCGCGTTGGGGGTGATCACTGAGGATTCGGGCTACGTCAACGCGGTGCCCGGCTCCGGTCTTTCCTATTCGAACACGCTGACGCCGGAACTCGATATTTCGTATTTCTTCACGGACAACATCGCCGCCGAACTCATACTCGGCACCACCTATGCCAACATCGATGGCCAAGGTGCGATCGGCGGGCTGGGCAAGGTCGGCAAGGTTTGGCTGCTGCCGCCCACGGTCACATTGCAGTATCATTTTACCGATTTCGGCGCCTTCAAGCCCTATATCGGCGCCGGCGTGAACTATACGATCTTCTATCATCAGCAAGCCGGCAGCGCCGATGATCTCAAGGTCAAGAACACGTTCGGCACCGCGCTGCAGGTCGGGTTTGACTACAAGCTCGACCAGCACTGGGGCGTCAACTTCGACGTGAAGAAGCTTTTCCTGAAGCCAGACTTCGACGTCACCGTGGCCGGCAACAAGCAGACCGGGAAGGCGGAGCTCGATCCCTGGCTGATAGGCGCAGGTGTCACCTACCGTTTCTAATGTCGAAAGGACACTGAAGGGGCACTTTTCGAAGTCCGCGCGCGGATCATCCGTGCCGAGAAGTGGACCCGCGATGGTTCTTAAAGGAGTTGTTGGCATGCGCGTAGAAAACGATCATTGCGATGTGATCGGTGTGCCGGTCGCTCCTACGCAACTTGATGATCTGTCTTCTGCGATTCTGCAGCAGGGAGGGATGGCGCGAGTGTCGCTGCCAGGCGATGTGGTGACCTGGGCGGCAGGCCGTCACCAGACGCTCAGGCGTATGCTTTCCGACCAGCGTTTCAACAGGGACTGGCGACAGTGGCGGGCGCTGCAGGACGGCGAGATTCCCGAGGATCATCCGCTGATCGGGATATGCAAAGTGGACAACATGACCACGGCGCACGGCGCCGATCACCGGCGCTTGCGCGGCCTGCTGTCCAGCAGCTTCGCGCCCAGCCGTATCGCCTTGCTGGCGCCACGGATCGAACAATGCGTCGATCGACTCCTGGCCGAGATGGCGCAGCGCGGCGGCAGTGCCGATCTGATGTGCGAGTTCGCCGTTCCGCTGCCCACCAACGTGATTGCCGAACTGTTCGGTTTGCCGGACGAACAGCGCGAAGAGATCGTCGCGCTCACCTACAGCCTGGCCAACACCTCCGCCACAGCCGAAGAGGTGCGACAGACGCGGCAGCGCATCCCGGAGTTCTTCCGTCGCCTGATCGCGCTCAAGCGGGGCCAGCTCGGCGATGATCTGGCTTCGGCCCTGATCGTCGCGCGTGACAATGGCGAGCTCGTTTCCGACACCGAGCTCATCGACATGCTGTTCATGGTGCTCTCTGCGGGCTTCGTGACCACCGCCGGCGTCATCGGCAATGGCGTGCTGGCATTGCTGACGCATCCGCAGCAACTGCACCTGGTGCGCAGCGGCCAAGTTCCGTGGTCACAGGCGATCGAGGAGATCCTGCGCTGGGGCAGCTCAGCGGCCAATCTGCCGTTCCGCTATGCCACCCAGGACGTGGAGATCGACGGATGCGTGGTCCGCCGCGGCGACGCCGTCCTGATGGCGTTCCATGCGGCGAACCGGGACGAAAAGGCATTCGGTCCCGGCGCCGACAGGTTCGATGTCACCCGGCGGCACAACCCGCACCTGTCGTTCGGCGAGGGGCCGCATTCCTGCCTGGGCGCTGCGCTGGCGCGCCTGGAATTGCGCTGCGCCTTCCCCGCGCTGTTCGGGCGGCTGGAGGATCTGGCGCTGACCATCGCCGCGGAGGACGTCGTCTACATGCCGTCTTACGTCATTCGCTGCCCGCAGCGCCTGCCGGTCACCTTCCGCCCTTCCGTCGCTTAGAGAGCGCGGCATTCACCCCGGATTCGGTGATTCTCGGTTCGCCGGGGTGGCTGGTCTCGCAACGAGGGGGCGATCGCCGACCCCCCGCTCCCGACCGTCGGAAGAAGCATCGGCGATCACGCGCCGCCGGTCCGCGGACCGCGTTCTAGGAGACCGGATGCAGGGCTTAGCTGGGGAAAGGTTCAAACGGCACTTCTGGAGACTATGAGGCGGCATCGACGCTCTGCCATCTGCAGCGGACCAACTCCCGCTCGATGGCTCCGTCTGCCTCTGTCTCCAATCATGATCGCCAGGAAGGCGAAGCCGAGCGACCGCAGCTAGGTCCGCGGACCCCTTGTGTTTTGATGGTGGAAGTTCCGGCGCCGGACCAGGAAGCCATCGCGAAAAGTGCGGGGTTGGCTGGCTCCTGGCGGATGCCGGCAGGGGTGTTCGGACCGCGCCAAATAGAGATGCGCAGATGGCCGAGATTCATGAGCGGCGTCCTAAATCTCAATCGCTGCGTAGAATGCGTGCTTCGAGCGCGGCTGCGACGAAGGCTCGTCTAGCGGCTGGTGGATGGGTCTTACCGCGTAACACCTGCAGACAGGTGTCCATCGCTATTCTGCGCTTATCGGTCTTATGATGCAGATCCCGCAGCAAGATAGCGGCCGCGTCGTTGACGTCGAACACGATACGCTCCGAGCTGCGGCGGCTAACCTGAACAACGACTGGCCTCTCAAATCTGATCAAGCCGGTCATCTCTCCCCTCCTCCACAGCCACTATGCGGCAAACAGCCCCGGGTCGCATTTATTTACTCAGCCGAACGCCACCGCTGCATCTGCGCCACTGAGTCTGGCCATTGCCGACCAAGCGATCGCCATGAGCTGCGTCTGGCCATGGTCAGGTTGCGTGCGATCTGCGGTTTTGTAGTCGGTGGTGAGGAACTGCTTCTCACTCGCGTGGTCTAGCTGTGAAACCTGGACATACTGCACTGTTTGACGCGTCTCGCGCCAGTCTCAAACACGTCGTCGAAGTTTACACCTGCACTTTTCCACTGCCCGATCTGCAGGCGGCGATCCACTGCATCGCGGAGGTTGGATCTTCCAATATGGCGACCCGCTTCGCAAAGCCGAAAAAGGCATTGCGCGCCGTGCTTACCGGCTTGCGCCCATCGTACGCATCGTAGCATGCCCTCAGGGCGGCTTCGTGGATCAGGTCTCTGCGATCTTCTGGCCATTCATTGAGAAAATCGATTGCATGCGCAAGGCCGGCAATCTCTTGGATGATGTGCGTAGCGCGCTTCACGAAAAGGGGGCTGCTGAAAGCCTCAGCGTTCATTGGTTTCTCCCAACTTTCTAAATAGCCAATTTGC
This sequence comes from Mesorhizobium sp. WSM4840, assembly GCF_055811755.1. Classification (NCBI taxonomy): domain Bacteria; kingdom Pseudomonadati; phylum Pseudomonadota; class Alphaproteobacteria; order Hyphomicrobiales; family Phyllobacteriaceae; genus Mesorhizobium; species Mesorhizobium sp. WSM4840. The sequence continues at coordinate 19,454 of NZ_JBVVQD010000029.1, read as the reverse complement.
GGTGAAGAGGCGCCGCATCGACACGGCGACCCTGGCACAATGTGTTGTCAGGGCGATGACGGTTCAAGAGGAAGATCCGCGCCTGCGGCCGGACGTGCAGCGATCCGCCAACACATCATGCAATGGCTTGGTTGCTATCAAAGGCGGTCGTCACTATTAAGCTATGAAGTGATTCTTCCCCGCCTAGTCTAAGTCCGCAGGAGCGTTTTCATGACCGAAGAAACCGAGAGCAAAGCCGACAACCTCATCGAATTCACCGCCCATGTCGTCTCAGCCTATGTTTCGAATAATCCGGTTCCCGTCGGTGAGCTGCCTGGGCTTATCGGCCAGATCCACATCGCATTGAAAAGCACTGCTGGTGGTGCCGCACCAGAAAAGTCGGAAGCCCTCAAGCCTGCCGTACCGATCAGAAAATCGGTTACACCCGATTACATTGTCAGCCTTGAGGACGGTAAGAAGTTCAAGTCGCTCAAGCGTCACCTGGCTACCCACTATGGCCTCACGCCCGACGAATATCGCGCGAAATGGGGGCTGCCGGCGGACTATCCCATGGTGGCGCCGAACTACGCTGCGGCGCGCTCGGCATTGGCCAAGACCATGGGTCTGGGCCGCAAGCCGAAGGAACCGGGAGCGCCGGCACCTGCCAAGCGTGCCCGCAAGAAAGCCGCAGCCTGACCGCGCTTTTTCGGGACCGACGAAGCGGATCCGGCATCATTTCGCAAGCGCGAGATAAAATTTGTGCGTTGCAATATCCGCGGCGATCGATATGATCACGGTGTCGGCCATCTACTCCTCCCAGATGTGGTGCCGACGCTGGATGGGGCGCACCTCCTCCCGCGTCTCATTCTAAATCGAGCCCGCTGCCACCTCCTCCCGGTAGCGGGCTTTTTCTTTGTCTGAGGCGCGATTTCGGTAGGGCCAACGCATTTGGCTCTAAGCGAAGCGAATGCTCCGAACTTCCAGGCCTTTCTTGCCCTGCCCGCATTGGACAAACACCTTCTGACCCTCCATCAGCATGCTCAGTCCTGAGCGGGTCAGCGCGGTGGCATGAACGAAGATGTCCTTCTCACCGTTTTCAGGAGCAATGAAGCCGAAGCCCTTTTGGGGATTGTACCACTTGACGGTGCCCTCGCTCTCCAACTGGGAACTCGTCCCGGCGGTGGACTTTCCAGCGCAACGCGTATGTACCTGAGTTCTCGCGGTCTGATCGCCGACCTCCAGCACTTGCGAGACCTGGTGACCTCTTGGACTTTCTTCCGTTGTGACCTTGAGACGCGTCCCCTTGGAAACACTGGGGCTTCCGGCGGCCTCCAGCACCCGGATGTGCAGATAGGCCTCGATGCCCTCCGGCAATTTGACAAAGCCAAAACCCTTGCTGGTGTTGAACCAGATCACGTCGGCGTCGACAGGGTCCGCGGTTACGATCGACGAACGCTGAAAGTAGCTTGGCTCGGAAGGCCGTTCCGCAAAAGAAACCGCGTCATCGTCATGACGATGCCGGCGTGGCTCACGATGGTCCTTATATTTGCCCATGATCGTCCGACTGGCTTGAACAACGCACTGCGCTCCCGGCAGGATAATCTCAATCGGGCGATGCGTTGATGTCAATTCACCAGTTGGCCGCTTCACCCGCTCTATCGCATCACGATCCCGGCCGACCTGTTGCCACTCGAGGTCGATGATGGCGGTGAGCAATATATGCCGCAGGTCGAGCAGCTGATCCGAACGCGTTCCCTATATCGCACGGCAAAAGGGTCGCGCTGAAGGGCGGCACCGCCATCAACCGTTTCGATCGTGACATGCCGCGGGCTGCCGCCTCACGCGGATGCGCATCCGACATTTCGATTTATGCGCACTTCCCCGCACAGTCCGCAGGAGGGGAGAGACGCTCGTCGTTGAATCGCCCGGCTAGATCAACCCCGCCTGCTCGGCCTCGCGGCGCAAATTCTGCCGTGGCCTTGGGCCGATCTGCTGGATCACCAATCCGGCCGCCAGCGAGCCGAGATCGCCGCAATGCTTCAGGCTGCGCCCTTGCGTATAGCCGTAGAGGAAGCCGGCGGCATAGAGGTCGCCGGCGCCGGTGGTGTCGACCAGCTCCCGGATCTTGGTCGCGTCGACGGTGACGGTCTCGTCGCCGCCCACGATGACCGAGCCCTTTTCCGAGCGGGTGACGGCGGCGATCTTGCAGTCCTTGCGGATCTGGGCCAGCGCCTCGTCGAAGGAGGCGGTCTGGTAGAGCGATTTGATCTCGTGGCTGTTGGCAAAGACGATGTCGACCGTGCCCGAGCGCATCAGGTCCAGAAACTCCTCGCGGTAGCGGTCGACGCAGAACGAATCCGACAATGTCATCGACACTTCGCGCCCGGCGGCATGCGCGAGCTTGGCCGTCTGCCGGATCGCTTCCTTGGCACGCGGCGGGTCCCACAGATACCCTTCGAAATAGGTGACCGCCGCACCCGACGCCTTGTCGGCCTCGACATCTTCCGGCCCGAGCTCGATGCAGGCGCCGAGATAGGTGTTCATCGAGCGCTCGCCGTCGGGCGTGACGAAGATCATCGAGCGCGCCGTCGGCGGTTCGCCCTGAAGCGGCCTGGTGTCGAAGGCGACGCCCTGCGCGTGGATGTCGTGGGCGTAGATCTCGCCGAGCGGGTCGTTCGAGACCTTGCCGAAGAAGGCGGCGCGGCCGCCGAAACTGGCGACGCCCGCCGCCGTGTTGCCGGCGCTGCCGCCGGAGGCTTCGATAGCCGGGCCCATGCGGCTGTAGAGCAGTTCGGCGCGCCTCGTGTCGATCAGGTTCATCGCGCCCTTGATGATGCCGTTCGTCTCGAGAAACGCTTCGTCGCACTGGGCGATGATGTCGACGATGGCATTGCCGATGCAAAGCACGTCATAATCCGGCATCAATGTCTCCGCCAACTACCCATCGGCTTTCTGCCACGCCGGCCGGGCGCGGGTCCAGCGAGTTGAAATGGCTTGTCGCATGCGCTTGATCCAGCGGCCCTCACGCAGCAGCCGGTCCTGCTTCACGCAGCAAGTCGTCGGCTCTGTCCGTCTTCTCCCAGGTGAACTCAGGCTCTTCACGGCCGAAGTGTCCGTATGTCGCCGTCTTGCGGTATATCGGGCGTAAGAGATCAAGCATCTTGATGATGCCTTTCGGTCGGAGATCGAAAAGCTCAAGAATAAGGCGCTCGATCGTTCTTTCGTCAATCCTTGCGGTTCCGAAGGTATTGACCATGACAGAAACCGGACTGGCCACGCCGATCGCGTAGGCAAGCTGAACCTCGCAGACCTCCGCAAGTCCGCTGGCAACGATATTCTTCGCGACGTACCGCGCCGCATAGGCGGCCGAGCGGTCAACCTTGGACGGGTCCTTACCCGAAAAGGCGCCGCCGCCGTGACGCCCCATTCCACCGTAGGAATCGACGATGATCTTGCGTCCAGTGAGACCGCAGTCGCCGGCAGGCCCACCGACCACGAACCGCCCTGTTGGGTTGACCAGAAATCTGATCCCCGTCGTATCCAGGTCGGGCGGCAAGAGCGGCTTGATGATCTCCTCAATGACGCCTTCGCGGACCGTGGCTTGTGAAACCGCCTCGTCATGCTGCGTCGACAGGACTATGGTATCCAGCGCCACCGGGCGCAAACCCTCGTAGCGTACGGACACTTGAGATTTAACGTCCGGGCGAAGCCAGCCAAGGCGTCCGGTTTGGCGCACCTCTGCCTGTCTTTTTGTCAAATGGTGAGCAAGTTGGATTGGCAACGGCATCAATGTTTCGGTCTCGTTGCACGCGTACCCGAACATGAGGCCCTGATCCCCCGCTCCCTGCTCGAGATCTTGCCCTCGTCCTTCGTCAACGCCTTGGCTTATGTCGGGCGACTGCTCGGTGAGAGCCAGAACGACGGCGCAACGCCGACCATCAAAGCCGATGGCATCGTCGTCGTACCCAATATCGAGTATCGTATCCCGGGCAACTTGGCTGTAATCGATCTCCGCGTGGCTGGTGATCTCGCCAGCCAGAACGACCATCCCTGTCTTCAGCAACGTTTCACAGGCGACGCGCGCCTTCGGATCGGTGCGGAGGACCGCATCGAGGATGGCATCGGAGATGTTATCTGCCATCTTATCCGGGTGTCCCGCGCCGACGGATTCGGAAGAGAACACGAACTGCCTGGTCATGGAATGCCCTCGCTTCAAGTGTTGGGGTTAGGTGGGAGTTACTGGATTGGGGGTGGCTTACCGGTCGGGGATGCCGGGGACGTCGAACGCAGTGCAGAAGTTGGCAACGTCTCTTCGTACGCTCGCATGAACTTCCTGGTCGTCGGGCCGGCGGCAGACCGAGTCGATGAAAGCGGCGATCTGCACCATTTCCGCCTCACGCATGCCCATGGACGTCACTGCCGGCGACCCTAACCGGATCCCGCTTGTAACCGCTGGATCGCGCGGGTCGCCCGGCACCATGTTAAAGTTCGTAATGATGCCTGCCTTGGCCAGGCGCTCGGCATAGGCTTTGCCTGATAGCGGCCGGTCCCGCAGATCAAGGATCAGCATGTGATTGTCAGTCCCGCCGGTGACCAGGTCGTAACCACGGTCCAGAAGCGCCTCGGCCAGAGCCTTGGCATTTTTGACGATCTGCTGACCGTAGGTACGGAAAGAGGGGGTCGCGGCTTCCTGCAAAGCAACAGCTAGCGCGGCGATGACATTCATGTGCGGCCCACCTTGCAGTTGAGGAAACACCGCGCGATCAATCCGTCTGGCGAGATTGTATTTACTCGTGGGATGATAGAGCGCCTGATAGCGATCTTCATTCTTCGACAAAATAAAGCCTCCACGGGGGCCGCGGATCGACTTGTGAGACGTGCTGGTGACGACGTCGCAATGGGCCACGGGATTCGGATGCGCTCCAGCGACAATCAGGCCGCTGATGTGCGCAATGTCGGCCACGAGATAGGAGTTCGCCTCCGAAGCGATTTCTGCCATTGCCGCGTGGTCAAAGACACGCGGATAGGCAGTTCCGCCGGCCCAAATCAGTTTCGGCCGTTCCCGCCTGGCTGTCTCGCGCAAGCGGTCATAGTCAATTTGCTGCGTCTGTTCGTGCAGCCCATAGGGGACGTGTTGGTAATCGCTGCCGGAGAAGTGGCCGGCCCAACCATGGGTCGGATGGCCACCCTCGGGGAGAGGCAAGCCCATCACTTTGTCTCCCGGACTCAACAGTGCTCGATAAATGGCCTGATTGGCCGGCGAGCCGGAATAAGGCTGGACGTTGGCGTGTTCACTGCCAAACAGCGATTTCAAGCGCCCAATCGCGAGGGTCTCAAGCTCATCGACGATCTCGTTTCCAGCGTAGTCGCGCTCACCCGGGTACCCATGGGCGTATTTGTTCGTGAAGATCGAGCCGGTCGCTTCCAGCACGGCTGAGGAGGCAAAGTTCTCAGATGCGATGAGTTTGAGCGTCGTCCGCTCCTGCCGCTCCTGTCTCAGAAGCAGTTCGTGAACATGGCAATCGACGTGGACCAAGGAAGACCATCCAGATGTGCCGGGCTCTGCGATGGCTAGGTCAGCGGAGTTCTTCATGGTAGTTTCGCGCTCCCGTCTGGGCAGATCTTTTTACGATCAAGCAGCAGTCTCCTTCGACCACGCGTCTTGTACCGCCTCGAGCCGCTCCAGGTCCCGCTTATGACACCCATCGTCGTGGGGCAGGAGATCGACCAAGAATTGAACAAACCCTCCGTCCTTGCCCCCTGCATTGAGATGATATGAGGACAAAGGACGTTGTCCGTTGCCGCAAAGAAAATCGGCTCTGGCGAGCATCCGGACGTGTCGCGCAACGCGCTCCCGACGAAGATCGAGAATCTCCGCCAGTTCGCAAACAGTCAGGTCGGCATGCGCGCAAAGGCCCAGGATCCGTAGGCGATCAAGATGCGCTGCTGTCATTAGGCGATCGACAAGTATCATCATTGGTCAGTACGGCGCCAAATAGAAGAACCGAACCCGTCGTCCTGCTCGCTTTGTCATATCGGGCTCTTCGCAAATGCTGTTCGGCCGCAGAACATGAACACACCAGATTTCTGCCGCCACTGAACTTGAAAGTTGTGGTGAGCGTACCATTGACAGCGATTTGTGGTCGCAAAGATTCCATGAATTTCCTTGAAGGATCTGTTGCAAGGCCTAAACAGGAACGCAACGAGATTGGCGAGGTGCTGGTAAGACGGCAAGCTGGCGAACTGCTTGGCCAAGAGAGAGGCGACCGGCGCCACCTTTTCCCAGGCGACAGTGCTAACCTGCTGGTGCACCTGATCCGCCATTTACTTGATTTCGTGTGACGGAAGGGCCGCAAAGCCGTCGCGCCGACGCTCAGCGCCATCTGCCGGGGCGCGGACGCCAAGCCGGCATGAAGGCTCTGGAGGACTTCGAGGCCGGCGACTGGGCCGCCGATACCCGGCGATCACTCAGAGCTGGCGGCGCGACTGGCAGCACGTCGTGCCGTTCTTCGCCTATCCGAGTGTGCGCAGCATCATTTACACGACGGATGCAGTCGAAATGTCCGCGGCGCGTCGGCGCCGTTTCCAAATAGCGCCTAATCCTGGTCAGTCAGGTCGCACCAGATCGATGTGGCTGACACGGAGGGCTTGTGCCAGTTCATAAAGCGTGACGATGGTGGGGTTCCTTTTGCCCTTCTCCAGCCCGCTGATGTACTGCTGGCTGAAGCCGGAGATCTCGGCAAGCTGCTCCTGCGTCAAGCCGGCCTCCTCCCTGATCCTGCGTGCATTTCGTCCGACCAGCTTGCGCATATCCATGCGCGGAGGTCAGCGGATCACGGGCCTTGAGTTTATCAACTATAATATGTAATCCACATTGTCATCGATTTGCCCAAACCATCTGCCGCGGGGGCAGCAAATCCAGGGATGCGGTTTTGATGACGATGGTCGCTCAGGCCAACCACAGCACGAGCTATCGGTCACGCAAGCGACGCACATGTGCGAGAAACTCGCAAGGGTCGATTTCGAGGGCTTCCGCTACGTCGAGGAACTCAATGACGTCCATGCGACGTTCACCGCCCTCATACTTGGCCACGGAAGACTGCGGGCGGCGAAGCGCGTCGGCAACCTTGGCCTGGGTTAAGCCCTTGTTCTTGCGCGCCGCTATCAGCTGTTCCAGCAGCCGGCGTTGGCGGGGCGATCGAAGGGAGTTCGGCATCAGACGGTGCTTAAGTCTATTCAGATCGCGGATCGAGCAGCGTTGCCGGCTCAACCTCCAGCACCGTAGCGAGCTTCTCGACCATGTCGATGGTAGCAGCATATACACTGCGCTCAAGAGCGCTGATGTAGGTTCGATCAACACCAGCTTCATGCGCCAGCGCCTCCTGCGACAGCTTCTTTTCCTCGCGAAGCCTACGCAGATTGCGGGCAAAGACCTCTCGGATTCCCATAGGCGAGAGGCCACCCTCTTGTTGAGGATTTCACCACGGAGTATACTCTACAAACTTAGGGAGCAACTCGCACGAGCATCGACTTTGCCCGAACTACCTGCTGTTAGGGATCGCGACTTCCCGGATGCGATCTGACGATGATTATCGCTCAAGGTCAGCGCTGTAGGCCACGCAAGCTGCGCCAGGGAGCGAAGCCGAGTGGTCTAGACCCATGTCGAAGAAAGCGGGCTCAGTTCACTGGCGGCCGGTTGCGCGCCATCAAAATCGATTTCGGCAATCCGGGATGGGCCAGATCGCCTTTGTTACTGCGGCCTAATCAACTCACAAGGATCAACGTCAAGTGCTTTTGCGAGCCGGCCAAGCACACTGACGCTTGCGGAAACCCGAGCACGCTCGATCGAACCCACATAGCGCATGCTCAGCTCTGCGCGGGCAGCCAATTCTTCCTGCGTCAGGTCCTGATCATGGCGCAAACGACGCATGTTGATCGCCATGACCTCCTTGAGGTCCATGGCGAGATAGGGACCAGAACCGGAACTATCGTTCTAGGAACGATCGTGCCTATTCGCTATGGTGAGCCAACCGAGGAGGAGCCGTGCCCGATCACAACAAACCCCAAACCGGCAAAAGGGTCGCGATGAAACGCAAAGTCCAAGACGAAGTCCCGTGGTCGGACAGCCTGACCGCTTACGACAATGAACACTTCACGATCTATATGAGGCTCCTGGACGCGTCCGCCGACGATGCCAGCGAAGACGAGATGGCGCAGCTCGTCCTCGGCATCGATCCGATGCGAGAACCTGAGCGCGCTCGAATGGCGGTTCGCAGCCATCTCGATCGGGCAAACTGGATGGTTACGACTGGATACAAAGAACTGTTCGCGCGCTGACCGGCTCCAGGTGAGCTATTGCAATCACTTTAGACGAGGAAATCCCGATAGCCACGATCCACGAGCATGTGACCGCGCCGGACGGCACGGCGGATGCGATCGCGAAGGTGGTTGCGCGGATCCGTCCAGTCGGCCTGGACGCGTTGCCGGCCCAACACGGCCATTGCGATTTGGCGGTGCGATGCACCGCCGAGCGAGCCGTCGAGCGCCTGGAGGACAAAGCGCAGACGGCTGGCGCGCGCTTCGGGAGGAAACAGCCTGTCGGGAAGTCGTCCAGTCGCGTGAAGAGCATTGAGGCATTCGAGCGCATTCAGGTGCTGCCTCATCCGATCGGCGGGCCAGATCGCGTCGACGGAAAGCCGAACGGGGCGCAAAACCTCCGCGCCCTTCACAACCAGTTGTAAAACCCGGTGAGCATTTCGCATCATGACATGCTGGCGACCGTCCGCCGTGATCACGAGTGCCGCCCGACATGGCAATGCAGCGAGATCAAACGAAAGCTTTTCGGCCGACAATGCCTTTTCCGCAATGACCGGCAGGACATGCGGGCATTGGCGGAAGCACCAGAACACAGCCGCATCGCGCCTCAACGAGCTTGCGAAAAAGGAGCCCCCACTGCGTCAGATCGAGCGACGATCTCACCACTTCCACCTCGAACCGCCTTTCTGCAAATTCTGCCTGCTCAAGCGAGAGCCTGCAGTCACGCTGGAAGGCCGGATTGCGCCGCAGGAATTCCCAGGCCCAGCCGCGTCGCGTCAGGTGCCGCGTATAGCGATAGGATTTCTCATCCTGCCAGTCCGGCCAGTCGGCGCCGTTACCTATCATAACCATGTCAGGCGGCCGTGCAGAGCACCGGCGCCCACAGCACGGGACCGCCAAGACCGCCATTGTGGCAGACCGCAGCAAGGCTTGCCTCTGAGACATCCAAAAAGCCGGCAACGGCGCGCGTGGTGCCGATTGTCTGGGGCGGCCCGATGCGAGCCAGCGGCCATCCGGCGCGACGCAGGATTCGCTCCATGCGCAAATCCGTAACCGTAACGATATGCGTGAGCCGCCGCGACAAACCGAACTCGATCATGCCGGCGAAGAGTTCATAGGTGGCAACAGCAATGCTCCCACTGCCCTTCGGTGCAGACGGTGGGAGATCAAGGGCGAAACGGCTGCTTTCCCAGACACTCGGTTCCTCGGGTGCCGTTCTCCCTTCCAACAGCCTCGAAAAGACATCTCGCAGCATCGTCGGCCCCGTCGAGGGCAGAAGGCGTAGGCCGCCCCCGACGCGACCGTCGGAATCGCGCAACACGAGATAGTGCGGTTTCAGGGAATCGAATGAATCGATCTCGAAGCCGCCGGTCGTGCGCACGTTCCAGTCGAGCCGCTCCTTGAAGACGCGGTAGCGCAGGCGGTGCATTTCGTGAAGTTCGTCGGCAAAGGCGCCGAACCAGCCGGGCGCAATAAGCTCAATCATGATGCTCTCCTCGCAGGTATGACCCTGCCATTGGAGGCGAACCTTCATGCCGCGACTGCCTGTGCATTTGCACAGGTAGATCAAAGAGGGATTCTATCCCTCAGAGAATTGATGATCGTGAGGAGGCCAGCAGTGTCACTGCCTGATTTTTGGTGCGCACGCCGAGCTTCTTCTTGGCATTGTCCAGATGGAAAGCGGCCGTGCGCTCCTTGATTCCCAAGATGCAGCCGATCTCCCAGGCGGACTTGCCCTTCGCCGTCCATTGCAGGCATTCGTACTCACGGGGCGTCAGCGAAACACCATCCACCGCCAGACCGCCCGAAAGCTTGCGGCGAACGCCAATGTGAAAGCACATCGCCATAATCTCGAGCGCCTGCTCATATTGTTCGGCGACGCGTAGGAAGGTCGGATCGAGCCTGTCTGCCGCGAAGGTCATCGCAGCGACACCGCCGCGGCGATCGACGAGTGGAATCGTCAGTCCGCAGCAGATGCCGAATTCGGCAGCCTCATCGAAAAGCTGTTGCTGTCGCGTTGAAATGCCGGCATGGCCGAAACCTGGTCCCCACTGAAAGGGACATTCGCTGCATCTTGCCCATTCTATGACCGGGTCGATCCTTTCATATTGGTGGCGCAAGTAGTGCGACGTCCAACCGGAATGATAGTTCGATATCAGCCTGGGTTTTGTGACGCGATCAGACACCAGAGACAGATAGGCGAATGCGGGAATGTCGAAGGCGGCGGCGGCGCTCGCCAGTGCGTTATGGAAGTCGACTTCATCAACGCTCAAAGACAACTGTTCCAGCAAAGTTTCGAAGACGAGCTGCATTTTCCCCTGCGGCTGTTTTCAATTAAACCTGGGACTTTCTGGCTTCTTGGCAGCTACGGCGAGAGGACTCGCCCCCGAGATATTCGACGCTGGAGAAAATTCACCACGGTGACTGCTCCCTAGACCTTCGATCATGTGAAGGGGTTGCGTGCGACCTCCACGCCGGCTGCGCGTCAGCCGCGCGTCGGAAGCTGCGATTGTGGGCGGTTGGCATGGCGTAATAGAGATATCGAAGCTCGATGTGCCATCTGGATATGCAGATGACCTCCTTCTCGAACTCTCGATTGCGGGCGCGCCACAATCACCCAGATCCAGCGGGTCAAAAAAGGCGCCCTGCCGGCGGGGAGGTACACCGGCAGGGCGCGCCGCACAAACACCCTGGTCGTTGGGCAACAGGACAGCGGCGGCAGAACTGATTTGGTTATCGCTTGCGATCAGAGTTGTCCGAAGCATGCATAGAATCTGACGGCATGAAGTTTAGCAGTTTCGGTCGGCTCGGCGCGGAATGCGCTGTCAACCCGTCTTCACCAATGGGACACCAATGGGCGACCAGTCCTAACGACAGGCTGACGTCAAAGCGTCTGGTCCGTGGGAAAGTTCCTCCCAGGGACCACCACACTGGTTACCCGGGACGGCGTCGAACCCGGGGCTCGCTTCCGTCGGCACTCGCATGTTCATATCGCACCCTCGGCCTTCAGCGCGCGATAGGTCGTCTCGACTGATTTCGCGGTTGCGTTGACGATTATGTCGATCTCCTTCCGGGTGATGATCAAAGGCGGGGCAAAGCCGAGGATATCGCCGTGCGGCATGGCGCGGCCGATGACACCGTTCTCGAACAGAGCAGCGGCGACCCGAACGCCGACCTGAAGATCGGATTCAAACGGTATTCTCTGCTTTGGATCTCGCATCAGCTCTACGGCGGAGAGGATTCCGACACCACGAACCTCTCCGACGATGGGGTGTCCCGCCAGTTCGGCATTCATGCGGGCATGCCAATACGGTCCGACATCGCGGACATGCTCCAGGATATTTTTTTCCTTTAGGAGTCGAATATTGGCGAGCGCGGCCGCAGCGCAAAGCGTGTGACCCGAATAAGTCCAGCCATGGCCGAGCGCGCCGTGCTTCTCTGTTCCTTGTTCCAAGACCGACCAGACACGGTCGCCAATGATTGACCCGGAGATGGGCAGGTAGGCGGAACTCAAACCCTTGGCGATGGTCACGAAGTCCGGCCGCATGCCATAGAGGTGGGAACCGAATTTCTCGCCGGTTCGTCCAAACCCGCAGACCACTTCGTCGGCGATCAGAAGGATATCGTACTTGTCGAGCACGCCTTGGACAGCGGCCCAATATCCTTCTGGGGGCGGAACGATACCGCCTGTCCCAAGCACCGGCTCTCCAATAAAAGCTGCGACGGTCTCCGGGCCTTCAGCCAGGATAAGGGCTTCAAGTTCATCCGCGCAGCGTTTCGAGAACGCTTGCTCACTTTCGCCGTCATGCGCCTGGCGATAGTGGTGCGGCGTCGTGGTATGGCGTACCAAGTCCAGCGGCAGGTCGAAGAAATTATGGAAGTAGGCAAGGCCTGTCAGGCTCCCGGTGACCAGCCCAGATCCGTGATAGCCGCGATTTCGCGAGATGATCTTTTTCTTATCGGGCCGGCCGAGGATATTATTATAATACCACACCAGCTTGATATTGGTTTCGTTGGCATCGGAACCGGAGAGGCCGAAATAGACCCTTCGCATGTTCCGTCCGAAATACTCGACCACGGCCTCTGCCAAAAGGGCGACCGGCTCCGTACCTTGGCTGGCATAGACGTGCGCGAACGGCAATTCGTGTGCTTGCCTGGCAATGGCCTCGGCGATCTCCGTGCATCCATATCCCATGTTGACGCAGTAGAGCCCTCCGAAACCGTCGAGGCTCCTTCGGCCTTCGGTATCCCAGATATAGACGCCCTCCGCACCGGCCATGATCCGATTTGGGGTCTCGCCTCGGCTGTGCTTGGCCAGATGCGTAGAAGGATGGAAGACGAAGCTTCGATCCTTCTCTCTGAGTTGCTCGGTTCCCAGATTGCTCAACCGCATAGTCCTCTCCTCGCGATGGATTGGCGGAGGGCACTCGGCCGGCCGCCTCCTTAGCAATTACCATACCGCAAACGCCTCTCCAGTTTCGCGGGAATGCACGTCCTTCGCCGACGAATTCGCGGAATCGGGACCAAAAGCCGTGGAAACCAAGGCCTCGGCGTTTACCGTCGCCTTAGTGCGGACAAGGGGAGTGGTGAATTGGACTTGATTGGTTTGGTCACGACAAGACTATAATATTGATCGATCCCCAAGCCTGCCTGCAGCAGTCCCTCCATGAAATCCTGATACGCAGCCATAGAAGGAGATGCGACGCGCATCAGATAATCGATCCGCCCGCCGATAGCCCAGCAATCCAGGATTTCCGGAAATTCTCCGATCGCAGTCTCGAAGTGTCTTTGGTCCTCGAGGCGATGACGTTCCAGCACGACCTCCACCATGACAAAGACCATGCCGCCGATGAGGGCCGGACTCAGCCGCGCGTAGAACCCCTCAATAATCCCTGCGACCTCGAGTGCACGGAGCCGCTCCGAGCAGGCCGACGCCGAAAGATGAACGCGTTTTGCAAGCTCGCTTTTTGAAATCCGGCCGTCTGACTGAATCTCGGAGAGAATCCGGAAGTCCCAAGCGTCCAGGCGCGCAGGATTGGGCTTCGACTTCATGACCTTGTGCTCTTACGCCGTTGTCGACAATGAAATTTGACGCCAACCGACCGAGCTTGGTCGGAAGGCTTAAACGCCGATGTTGCGTGCGATGCTGTCAGCCGCCATGCGCTTGCGCCACTCAAGAGGCCCGGAATTGTGAATGGAGTTTCCCTCAATATCGACAGCCATGATGACAGGCATATCCTGCACTTCGAATTCATAAACTGCTTCCATGCCCAGGTCTTCGAAGGCAATGAGCCGCGCTGATTTGATCGATTTTGAGATCAGGTAGGCAGCCCCACCCACTGCGATGAGATATGGCGTTTTGTGTCTTACGATCGACTCGATGGCAGCCCGTCCCCTCTCCGCTTTGCCCACCATCGCGAAAAGCCCGGTTTCGGCGAGCACCTTGTCCGTAAAATCGTCCAAGCGGCTGGAAGTTGTTGGGCCAGCCGGTCCGACGACCTCATCTCTCACGGCGCGGACGGGTCCAACGTAGTAGATAACGCGCCCCTCCAGATCGAATGGAAGCGGCTTGCCTGCGTCGATCAACTCGACGATCCGCTTGTGGGCGGCATCCCGGCCTGTCAGCATCTTTCCGGACAGAAGAAGCGTTTCACCGCAGCGCCACGTTGCCGTCTCTTCCTTCGTAAGTGCATCGAGGTTGACCCTTCGCACGCCGGCTGGACTCAATTCGTCGATTCCAATATCGGGCCATTCGCGCAAGTCGGGCGGCTGAAGCCTGATGGGTCCAGAGCCGTCCAAGGTAAACTTCAGGTGCCGGTTGGCGGCGCATTGCGGAATGAGTGCCACGGGCTTGGACGCGGCGTGGGTAGGATAAGTCGCAACCTTGACGTCAACGACTGTCGTCAGGCCGCCTAAGCCCTGAGCGCCGATACCTAGGGCATTAATTCGTTCATAAAGCTCGACCCGCAGTGCCTCCTCCGCACCTGATGGCCCCCTGGCGATCAATTCCGCCATATCGATCGGCTGGTTCATGGCCTCTTTGGCCAACAGCATCGCCTTTTCAGCGCTACCACCGATGCCAACGGAGATCAGGCCGGGCGGACACCACCCACTGCCAAGCGTCGAGACTGTGTCAACCACCCAATCGGAAACAGACCCGCTGGGGTTCAAGGTGGTAAAGCGTGCCTTGTTCTCCGATCCGCCGCCTTTTGCGGCAATGGTGATCTCAATCTGGTTACCTTGCACAAGGTCGACGTGGACGACCGCCGGCGTGTTGTCACGGGTGTTGACCCGTCCGGCCAGCGGATCGGCAACGATCGATGCCCGAAGGGGATTGTCCGGGTCGAGATAGGCCTGACGGACGCCCTCATTCACGAGGTCTGCGAAACTGACTGTTGACTTGATGCGGGTGTCCATGCCGACTTTGGCGAAGACCACCACAAGGCCGGTGTCCTGGCAGATCGGCCGCCGCCCGAAGGCCGCCATGCGGGAGTTCAGCAGAATCTGCCCTATTGCGTTCTTCGCCGCCGGGCTCTGTTCGCGCGCATATGCTTGCGAAAGAGAGCGGATATAATCTGGAGGATGGTAGTACGAGATGTACTGAAGGGCGTCGGCCACGCTCCTTGTGATGTCCTTGCCGGCGATGTTGCGTGTTCTACTTCCCACCGGAATTCATCCAAATGAGCTGAGGCCGTTGACCATTTTCAAGATCTGGAAGCTCCGTACCCCCTGCTCGCCTCCTTCATATCCATAGCCGCTCTGTTTAACGCCTCCATAAGGCGCATCCGCTGAAACCCCTTTCAGGTAATTCACACTGACAGCGCCCGCCGAAAGACTGTTGGTCAGCTTTCGTTGCGTATCGGCAGCGTCCGTGAAGAAGTAAGCGGCCAAGCCATACTCAGTGGCGTTGGCTTCCTCGATGGCCTCTTCGAGCGTATTGAACGGAGCCACGGTGAGGATCGGTCCGAACGGCTCTTCATGAAGGACTCTGGCATCCTTCGGCACGCCCGTCAGGATGGTTGGCGGCCAGTAAAAGCCCGGTCCGTCGAGGCGGGTTCCACCAGTCTCGATGCGGGCGCCGCGATCGACCGCATCCTTGGTCAGACGCTGCATGGCCTCGATTCGCCGCGCGTTTGCCATCGGTCCCATCTCCGTTGCAGGGTCGTCCGGTTGGCCGATCCTGATCTTGCGGGCTGCTTCCGTCATCCGGGACAAGAATTGCTCATAGAGAGACCGAGCGACGAGAATCCTGCTAGGCGCATTGCAGCTCTGGCCCGCGCACTCGAACTTGTATTCCGAAATTGCCGGTATCGCCTTTGCCAGGTCGGCATCCTCACACACAACGACCGGGGAGTGCCCACCGAGTTCAAGGATGCAACGCTGCAAATTATTTGCGGCGAGCGTGGCCAGCTGCTTTCCAACCGCGGTTGAGCCCGTGAAAGTCAAGACCTTCACGATTGGCGAACTGAGCAGATGCCGCGATATATGCACCGGCACGCCGAAGACCAGATTGACCACGCCCTCCGGGATGCCTGCTTGGTGCAACGATTCAACGATATGGACCGCCACGCTCGGTGTCTCTTCGGCCCCTTTGAGGATCACCGGGCAGCCTGCCGCCAGCGCGGGGGCGAGCTTGCGGGCGATGAGAACGGCCGGATAGTTCCATGGCGTAAAGGCAGCAACGACGCCAAGGGGTTCCGGGACAATCATCCGGTTCGCACCCAACGGAATCGGGGCCGACAGCTCTTGAGCGTGCGTGCCGTTCCACTCCAGCGTTTCGACAGCGCGCGCGTACTCACCTGTCGCTTCGGCAATCGTCTTTCCCTGTTCGGCTGACAGGTCCCTGGCTGCTGCTTCAATCTTCGTTGCCAAGATTCTTGCGGCTGCTACCAGGATTTCGGCACGTTCTTTTGCAGGCCGTGAAGACCAAGCCTTACGGCTGCGTTCTGCCGAAGCGAGGGCCTCATCCAGATCCGACACCGTCGCCGACGCCACCGAGGCAAATACCTTCTCCGTCGCCGGATTAATCACCGGCAATGTGGCTCTGCTACCACCGGCTCGCCATTTGCCGTTGATGAAGAGCTCGTAGCTCCTGGCGTCGAACATCGCGTGCTCCACTTAAGTGAATTCTTGCCATACGAGCGCCGTTCGATACCGAAATCGCTGAACTCGCTTGAGCTAGTTTCATCGCCATGATCGCGGCGGGTCAAATATCGAATATTGCCGAAATCCATCTGGAATCCAGATCGATCTGTTTCTGATGGCCGCAAGAGGTCATGGCGTTGCCATATAGGTCGAAGAGTTATCAGGCCGTGTCAGGCGCCACAGCCGCCCATCCCCGGCTCTCAATTAATTCCCTGGCGACCTTGGGGATGAGCTTGCGGACCGCGGACACGGCCGCAGAACGCTCATCTTTCGGATTTACGGCAAGCACGACGGAGCGGGTAATCACCGGATCGACGATCTTGACCGTCCGGACCAGCCCTTGAGAGGCTTCTTTCTGAACCGCGCAGGGGGCGAGAATAGAATGAGCCTTTCCCTCTATGATCATGTTGATGATCGTCGAGAGCGAGTCCACTTCAAACTTGACGTCCAGCGCGCAACCGTGTTGTGCCACGACATCCGCCACCGACCGTCTAACATTGTTATTGCGCATGGGAACCGCCAGCGGGAACGCATGCAGGTCCGCCAGCGATATCGACTCTTCGAAAGGCGGTTCACCTGACGGCACCACCAGACAAAGCTCTTCGCGCGCTAGCACCGTCATTCGCGCCACACTGTCCGCGGTGCGGTAGAGAACCGCTAGATTGAATCGTCCAGCAGCCATCCACTCCTCCAGCGGTCCTGTCATACCTTCGACCATCTTGAGAGACACCTTGGGCAATTCGTTTCTCACTGACTCAAGCAGCGGGCCGCTCAGGACGCGAGCGGCTCCGGACGGAATGCCAATGGTCACCTCGCCGGCAGGGGAAGCGGCTGTATTGGTCAATTCCGCCTCGGTGAGTCGAATTTCCTTGAGAATCGCCCGCGCTCGCTCGAGCAGTTTGGATCCGGACGCCGTTACGCTGACGCCTGTCCTGTCGCGTACCAGTAGCTGAGTGCCAAAGCCTTCCTCCAGTTGACGCACATGCAGGCTAAGGGCGCTCTGAGCGACGTGAAGGAGCGCAGCGGCCTTCGTAAAACTGCCTGCTTCCACTACGCCGACAAAGTATTTTAACTGTCTGATATCCACGGTTTAGGGGCCCAACTGAGGCACTCTCCCCAGATTCTCTATATCTATCTCGAAACGAGATGGCAATCAAGCGGCAATACTGCCGAGCTCATGCCGGGACAGGCGCCCTGTCCCGCCCGTTGAGCAGAGCCATAGGTCAGTTACTGCCGGCGAGGGTCAGCATTTCGTGGGCCCGCCGCACCACCGGCGGGCAAATCATCTTGCCGTCCATTGCGAAGGCGCACAGACCCCGCCCTGCGGCATCGCTTTCCGCCGCGACGACACGGCGGGCCCACTCGAGTTCCTGTGCGCTTGGCGAGAAAGCCTCATTGAATATAGCCATCTGCGTCGGATGGATCGCCAAAGCTCCGGCAAAGCCAAGCCGCCGCGCATGCGTCGCGGCTTCGCGAAGTTTATGGGTGTCGGATAACTCGCCGATGCTTCCTATGAAGCCTAGTGGAAGCAAGCCGCCCGCACGGGCGGCAAAAAGAAGGGAAAGGTTCGTTGTCAACAGAAGGTCGAACTCCGGAGGGCCGCCAACAGCGGCACTGAAGTCTTCAGGACCAAGCGTCATGCGACCATCCGGGGTGCGCCGATGCGATGGCCGCGAGCCTTTGCGCGGCGCATGGGGTCATGGGCAAGGGACGATGCGTTCCGGCGTACGAGGCCCAGATCAGGGCGTGACTTGAGGCCGAGCCTGCGATCTCGGCGGCGACGGTGCTACAGCGTCTCATGGGTGCCGATCGGTCGCGCTTCACGAAAGCCTGAGAATGGTGCAAAGGGTCGTGAAGGCATGGCGGGCTCACCTGACAGGGCGGATCATCCTCGACGGCGACTGGATAAAACGTGCGCCTGCTTCTCCTTTCGCGGCTGGAGGACAAAATGACCCACTTCTATCACGGCGCGGTAAAACTCTCCGGTGAGGCAACAGGGGGGTCAAATCTTCATTTCACTTGACAAACGTCCCGAACCCGCCGGTGTCTCGTGATCGTTGGAGTTATCGAAACCTCTGAAAATCATCATGTCGAAGCCGTGTCAGATTTGATCGTTCCTCACAAACACGCATCGAGGTACCGCGAAAGAGACTTACGAAGATCAGTACAGTTCAAACTATTCTCGGTATGGCCATTCGGCGACTGACAATGCCCGGATCGAATGTACCACTGTCCGCCTCGGCACTGCGCCCAAGCTCGGCCATCACATCCGGCAGGAATGGTTCTACGCGGCGCGATAGCAGGTTGAAATTCAGGAAAAGCTGTTCAGCTGTCGATAGTAAAGTTCCGTCGCCGCGCAACATCGCTTGCGCCACATGGACTCGCTTTTCGTCAAGGTCGGCTACCCAAGTAGTGAGGAGCAAATCGTCGCCACGCATCGCTTCCTTCTTGTAAACGACACGCGCTTCGGCGGTGACAAGGCCAGAGATCACCGAGCCATCCGGACTTAAACGTATGGCAGCGTCGAGCCGTATATCCGCAGCTCTACTGAACGCTGCCAGATAGTGCACCATATTCATGTGCCCATATCCGTCGACAAGATCGTCGGTCACAATTGCTGCGAATTCTCGGGGCGCATCCATCTATTTGCTCATCTCTTGCGGTCTTAGCTCTGATGACGCTTTGAACAAGATCCGCCAGTCGGCAGCTTCTCTTTAGTTCAAGCTGTGCAAAAACGAAATTCAACTTCTCTGTGTCGTCTGAGCGGAACAATTCCGGGTTCTCGGGCTGCATTTGGTAAGAATTTCTTCGTTGAAGCCAAACGGCGAAGCTCCGATGGAGTATGGCTCGGCTTGGTCACGACAACCGTTGGCATGGCGCAGGTCGCCACGCCACCTTGAATCACGCCAACATCAACTTGGGAATTTCCATCGAGGTATAGACGACGACATCTAAACCGGCCCTCATAAAATGAGCAGCCCAACCAACCAGCTCCAATCAGCCCCCCGCCGATG
>NZ_JBVVQD010000028.1:0-93320 GCF_055811755.1 Mesorhizobium sp. WSM4840 | reverse complement strand
ACGAGGTAAAAGTGCTCGCAGGCATGCAGCGGGATGGTGACGCCGTTCTGGCGCCCGAGCTCGCGCGCCCACATGCCTGCGCAATTGACGACGACATCGGCTTCGATCATGCCTTGCTCGTCGCCCTGCGTCCAGGAAACGCCGGTGACGCGATCATCCCTGGTATGGACTTTCGTGACCTTCACATTTTCCACGATCGTCGCACCGCGCTGACGCGCACCCTTGGCCAGCGCCATGGCGATATTGGCTGGGTCGCATTGGCCGTCGAGCGGTAGATGCACGGCGCCGACTACATCGGAAATGTTGAGATGCGGATACATCTCCTTGACTTCACCAGGCGAAATCTCGCGCACGTCGACATCGAAGGCGCGGGCGAGAGACGCCTGCCTATAAATCTCGTGCTTGCGCTCCTCGGTCAGCGCCACGGTGATCGAGCCGACCTGGCGCATGCCGGTGCCGACATCGGTTTCGGCTTCCAGCTTGATGTAGAGATCGGCCGAATATTTCGCCAGCCGCGTCATGTTCTGCGAGCCGCGCAACTGGCCGATCAGGCCGGCGGCGTGCCATGTCGTGCCCGATGTCAGCTGCTTTCGTTCGAGCAGCACGATGTCGGTCCAGCCGAGCTTGGCCAGATGGTAGGCGACCGAGCAGCCCGAGACACCGCCGCCGATGATGACGGCCCTTGCTTTCGTAGGGATGACTTTGGTCGGAATGGTTTTGGGGGGCAGGGCGCTCATGCAGCCTCACGGCGATAGCTGGAAGCAAAGCGGCGCAAGCGAGTGGCTGCTTCCAAAAGCACCGCCTCGGGCTGGCAGAGGCTGACGCGAATATGGCCGGCGGCCGCCTCGCCGAAGCTTGAGCCCGGCATCACGCCGACCTTTTTCTTGTCGAGGAGAGCCCAGGCGAATTTCTCGTCGTCCGGCTCGAGAGCCGAGATGTCGAGCATGACATACATGCCGCCTTCGGAGCCGCGCACGGTGACGTTGTTCATGCCGCGCATGGCATCGAGGACGATGGTGCGCCTTGCAGCATAGCGTTCGGCAATTTCCTTGACGCCGTGGCCGTTTTCCAGCGCCTCGGCGCAAGCGAGGCTGATGAAGGCCGGCAGGCCGTAGGTCGTCACCAGATTGAGGCTGGTCAGCAGCGAGATCATCTCTTCGGGCCCGGTCAGCCAGCCCATGCGCCAGCCGGTCATGCCGTGGCTCTTCGACATGGAATTGATGACCAGCGTGCGATCCGCCATGCCGGGCAACGAACGCGGCGAGATGTGCTCGCCACCGCCCAGCGTCCAATAGACCTCGTCCGACAGCAGCCAGAGGTCATATTCCCGGCAGATCTGCGCCAGCTCTTCAAGCCGCTGGCGCGAATAGACAGCACCCGTCGGGTTGTTCGGCGTGTTGATGAGGATGGCGCGCGTGTTCGGCCGAAGCGCCGCGCGAATGTCGGCTTCTCGCGGCTGAAAACCATCCTCGGCGGGCGTCTCGACCACCGTGAAATCGGCGCCCGCTGCACTGAACGTGTTGGGGTAGGTCGCGTAATAGGGCGCGACCACGATGGCATGGTCGCCCTGGTCGAGAACGGCCTGCACCGCCGCATACAGCGCTGCTTGTCCGCCTGGCGTGGCGATGACCTGATCGGAGTCGGTCACAATGCCGGTGCAGGCGGTCGAGGCGGCCGCCATTGCCTTGCGCAGGCGCGGAATGCCGGCAAGCGGGGTATAGTGGTGGTTGCTGGCGCGAACCGCGGTCACGCAGGCTTCGATCGTCTGCGCCGGCGTGTCGAAATCATGGTCGCCGACCGACAGCATGATGATGTCCTCGCCGGCCTGCTTGCGCGCCCAGGCGGCGGAATGAACCTCCCAGCCGTCCTTGCCGGAAGGCACGATGCCGGAAATGCGCGATGATGGTCTGGGCATTATGCTACTCCCGAAATTTCGTAGCCGGCCTGTTCGAGCCGGTCGCGCAGGGCGGCGATATGGGGCGGTCCGACTTCGCAGCAGCCGCCGACGATGTTGGCGCCGGCCTCGACCCAGCCGACCGCCTGGCCGGCATAGGCATGCGGATCGAGGTCGTGGCGGGCGTGCAGCACCTCCACGGTGCCGCCATGCTTGAGCGCCTCAATCGAGGTGAAGCCGTTGGCATAGGCGCCAACCGGACCGCCGAGGCCGATCAGTTCGGGCAGTGCTGCAGCAATCGCTTCGGGCCGGCAGCAATTGATCAGTCTAGCTGCGACCGGCAGCCCGTCGAGAGCGCTCGACGCAGCCGCTATGGCTTCGCCGCTGCGCAGGCGCGGCGTGCCGTGATCGGCAAGCGTCCACGACACCCACACCGGCTTGCCGCTTTCCGAAGCCGCGGTGACAGCGGCGCGCGCCTCCTCGGCCGACGCCATGGTCTCGCACAGGAACAGATCGACGCCGTCAGCCTGCTCGGCAACGATGCGGCGGTAGATGTCGAGCGTATCCTGGAAGGATATCGTCAGTGCCGGTGCGTAGCTGCCGAAAAGCGGCGACAGGCAGCCGGCGATTGCCGCGTCGCCGGCCTGGTCGCGAGCTTGCCTCGCAAGCTCGATGCCGCGCTTCTGCAGCGGCTTGAACAGCTCTTCCGCGCCCTCCCGCGCCAGCCGCTCGGGCGTCGCGGAATAGGTGTTGATGGTGATGACGCGGGCGCCGGCCCGGATGAACTCCGCATGCAGGTCGCGCACCAAGTCCGGTTCGTCGATCAGCACCCTGGCCGACCATAGCGGGGTGGGTTCGGAGCTGCTGCGGCGTACCAGTTCCTGGCCCATGCCGCCATCGGTGAGAATGACAGTCTTCACGCGCGCAACCTCTCGTTCTTTGGATCCCACAGCGGTTCGTCCTTCTGCACGATTGCCCTGAAGCGCTCGCCGAAGATTTCGACCTCGACCGCGGTTCCCGGCTCAGTAAGATCGGCGCGCAGCATGCCGAGCGCGATCGATTTGTCGATGCGATGACCCCAGCCGCCGGACGTCGTCTCGCCGACGATCCGGCCGTCATGCCACAGCGTCGACATGGTGGGCGCATCGCAGTCGTCGGGGTTTTCGACGACCAGCGTGACGAAACGCTTCTTGACGCCCTGCTGCTTCTCGTTCTGCAGTGCCGCCTTGCCGCGGAATTCCGGCTTGTCCCATTTCACGAAACGCTCCAACCCGCCCTGCAGGATCGAATAGTCGGTCGACAGGTCGCCTTTCCAGGCGCGGTAGCCTTTTTCGAGCCGCAGCGAATCCAGCGCGTACATGCCGAACGGCTTCAGGCCATGCTTCTGGCCAGCCGCCCAGACGGCGTCGAAGATGGCGGCGGTGTCGTCGACCTTGGTGTGGATTTCCCAGCCGAGTTCGCCGGCGAAGGACACACGCATAAGCCTTGCCCAACGGCCGGCGATTGTCGTCTCCTGGTGCGTCAGCCAGGGCAGAGCAAGGTCGGCGGCGCAGACATCGGCGAGGATTTTTCGCGCGTTGGGACCGGCGAGGACCTGCGTGGCGTATACCTCCGTCCGATCGATCAGCTTGAAGGAAGCGTCCTTCGGCATGCGGGATTTCAGCCACTCGAAATCATGCCACTGCGCCACCGCGGCGGTGATCAGCGTCATCAAATTCTCGTCGTGCCGCACCACTGACATTTCGGTGACGATGCGGCCCTTGTCGTCGGCGAAATAAACGAGGCCGATGCGGCCCGGTTTCGGCACCAGCCCGGTAACCTGTTGGCTCAACCATTCGGCAGCACCCGGACCGTCGAGTTTGAAGCGGGAAAAACCAGGCAGATCCAAAATGCCGGCGGCGTCGCACACGGCGAGGCATTCTTCGCGGATGCGGTGCTGCCAGGGCCCATCGCGGCGGAAGGTCAGCGTCGCGGCTTCCGAGACGTCGTCGCCGGCCTGCGCGTACCAGGTGGCGCGCTCCCAGCCATTATAGGCGTCGAAGCGGGCGCCGAGCGCCTTGATGCGATCGTGGATCGGCGACAGCTTGCGGTCGCGCCCAGCCGGCCAGGCATGACGCGGGAACTGGATGGCGTATTCGTTGCCGTAGATCTCCATGCCCTTGGCGACGCAGTAATCCGGGGCCGAGGCAAAGCTGGTGAAGCGGCGCGGATCGCAGGACCACATGTCCCATTCGGTCTGGCCCTCAGTCACCCATTCGGCCAGCACCTTGCCGGCGCCGCCGCCCTGGGCGATGCCGAAGGTGAACACGCAGGCTTCGAAGGCGTTCGGCACGCCGGGCATCGGCCCGATCAGCGGGTTGCCGTCCGGCGCGTAGGGGATCGGGCCGTTGATGACCTTGGACAGGCCGGCGGTGCCGAGGATCGGCACGCGGGCGACGGCATCGGCCAGATAGTCCTCCAGCCGGTCGAGATCGTCGGGAAACAGCTGGAACGAAAAATCATCGGGCATCGGGTCGTTATGGCCGACCCAATGCGCACGGCAATTGCGCTCATAGGGGCCGAGATTCATCCCGTTCTTTTCCTGGCGGAGATAGTAGGAGGTGTCGACGTCGCGCAGCAGCGGCAGTTTCTTGCCTTGCTCCTTCGACCATGCGGCCAATTCGGGGATTTCCTCGAACAGGATATATTGATGGCTCATCACCATCATCGGTACGTCGCGGCCGAACATCTTGCCGACTTCAGCCGCGCGGTAGCCGGCGGCGTTGACGACGATCTCGCAGCGGACCTCGCCCTGCGCGGTCTCGACCACCCACTCGTCCTTCTCGCGGCGCACGCCGATGACCGGACAGAAACGGATGATCGTCGCGCCCATGTCGCGAGCGCCCTTGGCCAGCGCCTGGGTCAGCTGCGCCGGGTCGATGTCGCCGTCGTTCGGATCGTAGAGCGCGCCCTTCAGCTCATGCGTTTCGATGAACGGGTAGCGGCGCTTGATCTCGTCGAGCCCGACCACGTCGATGTCCATGCCCTGATAGCGGCCCATGCCCTTGGCACGCTGGAACTCCTGCATGCGCTCGGCCGTATGGGCCAGCCTGAGCGAGCCGGTGACGTGATAGTTCATGGGATAGCCGACTTTGTCGGCCAGCCCACGATAAAGCTCGGTCGAATAGCGCTGCATGTTCATCAGCGACCATGACGAGGAGAAGGTCGGCACGTTGCCGGCCGCATGCCAGGTCGAGCCGGAGGTGAGCTCGTTCTTTTCCAAGAGCACGCAATCAGTCCAGCCCGCCTTGGCGAGATGGTAGAGCGAGGAGGCGCCGACGACACCGCCTCCGATGATCACCACACGTGCCGTGGTCGGCAAACCGGCCATATTCTTCTCCAAACCTTCAATAGACGGGTGGCGAAACCACCCAGATGACTACCGCCGGCTCCGCCCCAGGATTGCGCCAGCGGAACGGCTTGCCGTCGAAGCGAAAGGAGTCACCCTCACCAAGCCGGTGCCAGACGCCTGATATCTCGATGTCGAAGCTGCCGGAAGCGACATACCCGGCTTCCTCCGTCGGCCGGCGCGCCTCGGTCTTCAGTTCAGCACCCGGCGCGAAGACCGAACGCAGCATCTCGAAGCTACCGCCGAGATCGGGCGACAGAAGCTCCTCCACCAGGCCGGAATCGCTTGTACCAAGCGTGCGGCGGCTGCCGGCGCGCACGACCACGCCGCGCTCGTTCTCGACGGGCACGTCGTGGCTGAAGAACAGGCTGACCGGCACGCCGAACAATTCGGCGAAGGCTCTGAGATCGCTAAGCGATGGGATCGACAGACCGCGCTCGACCTGACTGACCCAGCCGACGGAGCGGCCGAGCTTCAGGCCAATCTCGGCAAGCGTCAGCCCGCGCGCCCGGCGCAGCGCCCTGATATCGCCGGCCAGCAGCCGTTCGCGGTTTTCCTGCTCCGATCTGATGGCGGTTGAGGGCAAAGCCATTTCTCTTGGTGAAAAGCCCTTTTGGTGAAAAATACGGGGCGAATTTCATGAGAAGTCAAGTTCGTGAAAAAATCAATAGCATTTTCATGAGGCCCCAAGATTTACTTGCGCCATTTTGACGGTTCAGGCAAAGGGCTCGGCTACGAACGGCGAGTTGAGGGGCGTCCGGTTGAGACCCACGATAGAGCGCCGCGCGTCCAATTGGACGCGCAAAGCACGCTCTATCATTTCTAGACTGCGCATGATCCTTTCCGGAAACCGATTCCGGTTTCCGGGGTCACGCGCTAAGGACGGCCCATGCTGGAAAACAACACCCGAATTGCCAAGGATGCGGCGATCGTCGACGAGGCGATAACCTCGCGCCGTTCGGTGCGTGCCTTTCTGCCTGACATGGTCGATGACGAGACGATCCGCGCCATTCTCTCTGTTGCCGCGCGTGCACCTTCGGGCACCAACATGCAGCCCTGGCGGGTCTACGTCACCAAGGGCGAGGTCAAGCAGCGGATCACCGATGCTATCCTCAACTCCGGCATCCGCGCCGAAAAGGCTGAGTGGGACGAGTATCGTTACTATCCCGACCAGTTCTTCGAACCCTATCTCACGCGGCGGCGGGCCAACGGCTTCGGCCTCTACAGCGTGCTCGGCATCGGCCGACGCGAAGTGGACAGGATGCGCGCGCAGCACGACCGCAACTTTGTCTTCTTCGATGCGCCGATCGGCATCATCTTCACCGTCGACCGGCGGCTGAACAAGGGCTCGTGGATCGACTACGGCATGTTCCTGCAGAACATCATGGTGGCGGCACGGGGCAGGGGCCTGCACACCTGCCCGCAAGCCGCCTTTGCCCCTTATCACAAGCAGATCAGGCCGGTGCTCAACATTCCCGACGAGGAGATCGTCGTCTGCGGCATGGCGCTCGGCCATGAGGACACGTCCAAGCCCGAAAACGAGTTCCGCACTGACCGCGCGCCGCTGGAAGAGTGGGTGACGTTCGCCACGTGAGGTGACGATACGCCGTCTCGGTCTATTGTACCTCGTAGCCGACTTCCTCGCTGGCATGGCAGAGCGCCTTCCAGAACGAGCGCGCAAACGAGCGGAATACATAGATGTCGAACTGGTCGGCGCCGGTGCGCTGGATCTGGGCGAAGACGTCATGATGCATGGTCGAGCGGCCGGCACCGACCGGGAAGGCCGGCAGCGCGAAGTCGATGGCGAAGAATTTCGCCAGCACCCATTCGGCCTTCGGTCCGGCGATGCGGATCGCGGTGCGGCCATGCGACAGGTCGGTCATCGTGCCGATCGCCGGGGTGACGACATTGGCAAAGGCCGATGCCAGGCCTTCGGCCTCATCGACCACAGTGAATTTTCCCGGCGCAAAGCCGAACACCGACCTCACGCCGTCGGTGCTGCCGGCGCCGGCGCCATCGGGCAGAGCGAGGCCGGTAACAGTGCGGATACCTGATATCAACTCCTTCTCCTGGCCCGGCCAGGCAGCGAGCTGCAGGATCGTCCCCGGCCTGGTTTCGGAGAGGATGACATCGACGCCGTGTTCGAAATCGCCGTGCGAGCCGGTGCGCAGTTCCGGCTCAAGCGGTGCCAACTCAATCGGTGATTGGCGCTCAACCATGCATGCGGCTCCCGTCCGGATCAAAGAAGTGGTTGGAGACGATCTCGACCGGGCCGAACCGGTTGCGCAGGGGATCGGAGATATGGGCGCGCGTGCCGCGCCGTGCCTTGCCGTCCTTGACCAAAGCGAGCGCGATGTACTTGCCGAGCGCCGGCGAATAACAGCAAGCTGTAATGTGGCCGATGGAATCGTGCGGATTGGCTTCGTCAAGCGCCTCGACGATGTGCGCGCCGCCGTTGAGCGGCTGGTTGTCCAGCGAAACCAGGCCGACGAGTTCCAGACGGCCGGGCGCGATCAGGCCCTCGCGATCCATCATCGCCGAGCCGATGAAGGGCTTCTTCTTGGACAGCATCCAGTCGAGATGCAGGTCGCGTGCCGTGGTGCGGCCGTCGATCTCGGCGCCGGTGACGTGGCCTTTCTCGATGCGCATCGTGCCGAGCGCCTCAAGCCCGTAAGTCACCAGTCCGAACGGCTTGCCGGCTTCGATCAACGCTTCCCAGACATGGGTGCCGTAGCCGGCGCCGGAGTAAACTTCGAACGCCATTTCGCCGGAGAAGGAAAGCCGGCAGATCATCACCGGCACACCCGATATCTTGCCGTGCACGATGCCCATGAAAGGCAGTGCGGCATTGTCGACGGCAGTGCCGGTGACGCAAGCAGCAAGAATGGCTCGCGCCTTTGGCCCGCCGATCGCCGCACCCGCCCATTCGTCGGTCACCGAGGTGACGTGGACCTTCAGCTCCGGCCAGATGACGTCGAGGAAATACTCCAGATGCTGCATCACCTTGCCGGCATTGGCCGTGGTCGTGGTCATCAGGAAGTCCTGTTCGCCGATCCGCCATGTCGTACCGTCGTCGAAGGCGAGGCCGTCCTCGCGCAGCATCAGCCCGTAGCGGGCCTTGCCGACGGCCAGCGTCGAGAACATGTTGGTGTAGATCCGGTCGAGGAATTCCGCGGCGTCCGGGCCTTGCACGGCGATCTTGCCCAGTGTCGAGACGTCGACGATGCCGGCGCTCTCGCGCGTCGCCCTGGCTTCGCGCACATAGGCCTGCTCGATCGTCTCGCCTGAAAGCCCGTAGATCATCGGGCGATACCAGAGGCCGGCCGAATACATGGTTGCGCCATTGGCGACGTGCCAGTCATGCATCGGCGTCAGCCGCTCGGGCCTCAGGTCGCCGAACCGTTCGGCGGCCAGCGAGCCGATCGACACGGCCGAAAAGGGCGGACGAAAACGGGTCGTACCGATTTCGGGAATCGGCTTGCCCAACGCTTCGGCCATGATGGCTAGGCCGGGTATGTTGGAGCTCTTGCCCTGGTCGGTCGCCATGCCGAGTGTGGTGTAACGCTTCAGATGCTCGACCGAGATGAAGCCTTCGCGATGCGCAAGCCGCACATCCTCCGCGGTCACATCGTGCTGGAAATCGACGAAGCTTTTTCCATCGGCCCTGATCTCGAACACCGGCGCCGGATCGGGATCGCCGGGTGCGGCTTCGACGACCGGCAAGGCCGCTGGCGTACCCGTTCCACCCGCCGCGGAAAGGCCGGCGGCGCGGCCTTCGGCGATTGCCTCGGCGGTGGAAAAACTGCCGGTGAAGGCGCCGGCGCCAATCCACTGCTGTATTGGCTTCGGTGGGAGGAAGGCCTGTCGGGCGGCATTCCATTCCGCCTTGGCGCCGGCCTGGCTGGCCAGATGGATGGTCGGCGACCAGCCGCCCGACATCAGCAGGCAGTCGGCTTGAATGCTGCGCGCCTCGCCGGCAAGCGCGCCGTTGACCATGTCGAAGCGCTGCACCTTGATGCCGGACAGCGCCTTGCCGCCTTCGGTGGCGACCACGGCGTGACCGGAAAGGATTTTGGCTTCCGCTTCATCGGCGAGTTCGCGCATCTCGCTCGAAAGCTCCGGCCGCACGTCGACGATGGCGACAATCGCCGCACCGGCCTTCTTCAGCGCCAGGGCGGAGCGATAGGCGCTGTCATTGTTGGTGAAGAGCGCGATCCTGTGGCCCGGCAGCACGCCGTACTCGTTGGCATAGCGCTCGGCGGCTTGGGCCAGCATCACGCCTGGCCGGTCGTTGCCCGGAAACACCAGCGGCCGCTCGAAGGAGCCGGTGGCCAGGACCACCGACTTGGCGCGAATGATCCAGTAGCGATGGCGCGGTTCGCCCTTGCCGGGCCTCTCCTTGTGGTCGGTAACCCGTTCGAGCGCGGCGAGCACGTTGCCGTCGTAATAGCCCCAGACCGTGGTGCGCGGCAGCAGGCGGACATTGTCATAGGCTTCGAGCTGGCCGGCGGCTCGCGCTGCCCAGTCCGCCCCGGGCATCCCGTCGATCGTCTCGCCCGACCAGTTGGCCGAACCGCCGAAGCGCGGTTCGAGCTCGCTGAGGATGACGCGCGCGCCCTGATCGGCGGCTGCCCTGGCGGCCATCAGTCCGGCCGGACCGGAACCGACCACCAGCACATCGCAGAAGGCGTTCATGCGCTCATAACGTGCCGTGTCGGCAGCGGTCCCGGCGCGGCCGAGACCGGCGGCGCGACGGATGAAATGCTCGCAGAACATCCAGAAACGCGTGCTCTTCAGCGGGCCGATCGCGGGTCCCATGAAGGTCTTGTAATAGAAGCCGGCGGACAGAAGCCTGCCGCCGAGCTGGTTGGCGGCGCTGACATCCCAGGCCAGCGATGGAAAGCGGTTCTGGCTGACAGCGGTCAGCCCGTCATAGATCTCGACCATGGTCGCGGCGATGTTGGGCTCGCGAACCTCGTCCCGCAATACCGTCACCAGGGCGTTCGGCTCCTCGACGCCTGATGTCAGCACGCCGCGCGGGCGGTGATATTTGAACGAGCGCCCGAACAGGGTGACGCCGTTGGCCAGCAGCGCTGAGGCAAGCGTGTCGCCGGCATGGCCGGTGTAGGGCGTGCCGTCGAAGGTGAACCGGATGGTCCGCAGCCGGTCGATCCGGCCACCGGCATCGGTGCGGCGCGGGCTCATGTCTTGCCCTCCGCCTTGTGCCGAGCAGCTGACTTGTGGTCGCCGCGCGCGAAGGCGACGCTGGAGATCTCGTGCGTCAGCGTGTTGCGCACAACCCTGAGATGGGCGCGACAACCGCCGGAATGCTGCCAGATCTCGTTGTGGTCGCCCGCCGGGTTCAACCTGTCGTAGACATAGGCGTTCCAGGCATCGAGGTTCTGCGAGCCAAGCTGAGGGCGCTCGCGGTTGCCGTCACCCTGATAGGTGAATTCGATGACGTCGCGCGGGCCGCAATAGGGGCAGGTAATCAGCATGCGATTGTATCTTCTCGTTTGACCATGGTCTTGGCCGAAAACCGGTTTCCACTTTTTGCTACGCTGACCTTCGGTTCGGGATCATGGTCTAATGCAGCCGCGGCGTCGGGCCCTGGCCTTTGTCGTCGATCACCAGGCCACGATGGAAGCGATCGAGCGTGAACGGCGCATTGATGTCGTGCGGTTCATCCTTGGCGATGGTCCAGGCAAAGCACCAGCCGGAGGCGGGCGTCGCCTTGAAGCCGCCGTAGCACCAGCCACAGTTGAGATACATGCCCGGCAGCGGGCCGATGGTGATGATCGGCGAGCCGTCCATCGACATGTCGCAGACGCCGCCCCAGGAGCGCAGCATGCGAACGCGGGCGAGACCCGGAAACAGCGCCAGCATTTCGCTCATCACCTCGTCGACAACAGGCAAACTGCCGCGCTGGGCGTAGCTGTTGTAGCCGTCGAGATCGCCGCCATAGACAAGGCCGCCCTTGTCCGACTGCGACATGTAGAAATGGCCCATGCCGAAAGTCAGGACCGTGTTGATGAACGGCTTCAGCGATTCCGTCACGAAGGCCTGCAGCACATGGCTCTCGATCGGCATCGTATCGATGCCGGCGAGCCGCATGACTTGCCCGGTGCTGCCGGCCACCGCGACCGCCACCTTCCTGGCGCGGATCTCTCCGCGCGACGTCGAGACGCCTGATATGCGGTCGCCGTCGCGCAGGAAGCCGGTGACCTCGCAATTCTCGATGATGTCGACGCCGCGACGGTCGGCGCCGCGCGCATAGCCCCAGGCGACGGCATCGTGGCGGGCGGTGCCGGCGCGCCGCTGCATCAGGCCGCCGACGATTGGGAAGCGCGCCGTGGCGGAGACGTCCAGCGCCGGCACCAGGCGTGCGATCTCGGCCGTGGTCATCAGTTCGGCGTCGACGCCGAGATGGCGCATGGCGTTGCCGCGGCGGGCAAAATCGTCCAGCTGGGCAGGCGTGTGCGCGAGGTTGAGGCAGCCGCGCTGCGAGAACATGACGTTGTAGTTGAGGTCGTGCGAGAGGTTCTCCCACAGCTTCATCGAATGTTCGTAGAAGCGCGTGTTGGCCGGCAGCAGATAGTTGGAGCGCACGGCCGTCGTGTTGCGGCCGACATTGCCAGAGCCGAGCCAGCCCTTTTCCAGCACCGCGACATTGGTGATGCCGTGCTCCTTGGCCAGATAATAGGCGGTCGACAGGCCATGGCCGCCGCCGCCGATGACGATCACGTCATAGGACGCCTTCGGGTCCGGCTTGCGCCAGGCCGGTTTCCAGTCCTTGTTGCCGGTCAGCGCGTTTTTGAGAAGCGAGAAGGCCGAATATTCCGCCATTCTTTTTGTTATCCGTTCTGGCTTTTTGTCATCCGTTTTGGGCGATGCGGCACACTATAGAGCAGGCCGCTGCCGCAAAGCCAATATTGCGCCATCGCTTTTCGACTGGCCGACGCCGAGATCGACGAGCAGAGCGGGACGGCTTGCTCCCTGGTATGAGCGTCTTTATCAAGGACGAGCTTTAGAACGCCTTGCCGCCTGTGAGTCGCCAAACGATCATGCTTTTCCGACTGCTCCGCTTCGTTCTGGTCCTGGCGATCGTTGCCTCGGCGCCGCTGTCTCTTGATGCGGTGGCGCAGGGGCTTGACCAGGCTGCCTCCGGGGTGGTCGCCGACCAGCAGAAAATCCTGCAGGACCTGACGACGAGGACCGACAATCTCGAAAAGAAGATCCAGGAGGACGGTGACGACGACGCCAGCCTTGTCGATATCCGCCTGCAGCTCGAGGAAATGTCGCGAGGTGCGCTGAACAGCGCGCTTGCCTTCCGCCCGCGCCTTTCGGAGATCAACGCAAGGCTCGATCAGCTTGGGGCGCCGCCGGCTGCGGGCCAGCCGCCCGAGCCCGACATCGTGACCAGCGAACGCCAGGCGCTGGCGTCCGAAAAGGCCGAGATCAATGCTGTCATCGCCGCGGCGCAAAATCTGTCGATCCGCATCAGCGGCCTCATCGCCAAGATCGCCAATATGCGCAGCGAGCTGTTTCGCAATCTGCTCACCAAGCGCTACGTGCTGTCCGACGCTCTGAGCCCTGAGGTCATTTCCGATGCCAACGGTGAATTTACCGGCTTCTACAAGGCGGTGTCATCGTGGCTGACCTTCGCCTTCAAGTTCAAGTTCCAGGCCGTGCTGGCCGCGACCTTGACGGCACTTTCCCTGGCGGCGGTACTTTTTGTCGGTGGGCGGCGCCTGTTCGGGCGTGTCTTCGAAGCTGACCCTTCCGTCGAAGATCCCTCCTATCTCAGCCGGCTGTCGGTGGCGTTCTGGTCGACATTGCTGCCGACACTGGCGGTCGGCGTCTTCCTGGTCTCGACCGTGTTCTTTTTCAACTACTACAATGTATTGCGCGGCGACATTGGCGTTTTCCTGAATGCGCTGGTTGCGGTCATCGCGGTGGTGTTCTGCGTCAACCGGCTGACCAATGCGGCGCTGGAACCGCGGCTGCCGAACTGGCGGCTGATACCCGTTGAATCGGGTCCGGCCCGCTGGCTGGTGCGGCTGACGACCGCCATGGCGGTGGTGATCGGCGTCAACAATTTCCTGGCGGTCGTCAATGACAAGATGGGCTCGCCGCTGTCGCTGACCATCGCCAGAAGTTTTGTCGGCACCATTATCGTCGGCGTCATCCTGATCCTGATGGGGCTGCTGAAACCGTTCAAGGCCGCCGACGGAAGCTGGCGTCCCTGGCCGGCGTGGCTGCGCTACACCGCTGTCGCGCTCGGCCTTTTCACCATTGCCACGGCGCTGCTCGGCTATATTGGCCTTGCCATTTTCGTCTCGCTGCAGGTCGTGGTCACCGGAACCATTCTGGTCACCGCCTATATCGGCTTCCTGTCGGCGCGGGCGATCAGCGAGGAAGGCGGCTTTGCCAACACGTCGATCGGGCGCTGGCTATCGACCAATTCCAGTTACGAGGGGTCCACGCTCGACCAGCTCGGCCTGGTCGTCAGCGTCGCCATCAACCTGATGATCGTGCTGGTATTCCTGCCGCTGATCCTGTTGATGTGGGGCTTCCAGCCCGGCGACATCGAGGCCTGGGCCTACAAGCTGGCGACGGGCCTCACCATCGGCTCGGTGACGATCTCGGTGACCGGCATCCTGACCGGCATCGTTGTCTTCATCATCGGCTATTTCCTGACGCGCTGGTTCCAGGGCTGGCTCGACGGCTCGGTGATGGCGCGCGGCAAAGTCGATACCGGCGTGCGAAACTCGATCCGGCTGGCGGTCGGCTATGCGGGCGTGGCGCTCGCAGCGCTCGTCGGCGTCTCGGCGGCGGGCATCGATCTCTCCAACCTGGCGCTTGTCGCGGGCGCCCTGTCGCTCGGTATCGGCTTTGGCCTGCAAAATGTCGTCTCCAACTTCGTCTCCGGTCTGATCCTTTTGGCCGAGCGGCCCTTCAAGGTCGGCGACTGGATCGTCGCCGGTGAGATCAGCGGCACGGTCAAGAAGATCAGCGTGCGCGCTACCGAGATCGAGACGTTCCAGCGCCAGTCGGTGATCCTGCCCAATTCAAACCTGATCAACAATGCCGTCGGCAACTGGACGCACCGCAACAAGCTCGGGCGCATCGACATCAAGGTCGGCGTCGCCTACGGCAGCGACGTCAAGCAGGCCCATGCTGTCCTGTTGGAGATTGCGCGGGGCCATCCGCTGGTGCTGAAAAATCCAGAACCCTTCGTGCTGTTCACCAATTTTGGGCCGGCCGCTCTCGAATTCGAAATCCGTGTGTTCCTGGCCGACGTGATGAACGGCAACATCGTGCAGAACGACATCCGGTTTGCCGTCCTCGATGAGTTCGCCGACCAGCATATCGAAATTCCATCGGCGCCGCGCGCCGTCGTCGAGACCAAGAAGCATGAGGCGTGGCCGATCGATGACGATCAGATCGAGGCCGAATTCGCCGAGCAGGAACGCGCGGTTGCTGAAGCCGCGGCCGAGACGAAACGCCTGGCTAGATCCGGACGCAGGACCCGCAAGCCGGATCCCGATTGAAGGCTGAGATCCAAGCAAAAGCGTGGAAGCGGATCACCCTAGAAGTTTATGTGATCGAGTTGATCTGACGGATTGGTTCTTGAGAGGTGATGCCGGTTCTGCTCGTCAGTGTATCCGAGGAGCTTTCCCGATAGCCATTCCAACTGCGGGCACCAGGCGCCGCGGTGTAGAAGCTCGAGAAGCAGCGAAAAGGCTTCCACTCTCCATGCTTCGCCCTCGCGGGCGTAGAAATAATAGTCGATGTTGAGCCGGGTTCCTCCCGGTCCTTTTGCTTCGAAAGTTCGGAGATGCTCGGACAGCGTTCCATTTGCAACATGGGTGGCGAAGTCCTGATTGGCCAATGCATCGGATTTTTCAAAGCCGTCCACGCGCTCGTGGGCGAACATCGCTAAGGGCTTGGCCCCAGCAAGCATCATCTCCAGTTCACGATTGGTGTGCGGCGGGTATGGATAAGGCTTTTTGCCATTCATCTATTTCAATTCCCAACACTGCTGTGGAACGACACGGCGCTTCGGCTGAACGTTCCGAAAACCAATTGCGGCATGAATGCGGCATTCAGTTGCTGTTCAGCTTGCATCTCATATAAGCTCACATGCAAAGGGCGAGAATGCCTTGCGAAATGCAACAGAGGCGGTGGAAACACCGATACTGCAAATGTGGAAGTCTCTCGTCGCCGCCATTGCTTTTCTTGCCGTGGGCGGTTCAGCCTTCGCCGCCAGCGCGACCAACAAGGACGCCGAGACCCGCACACTCGTCGTGACCGAAGGCGGTGGCAAGACGGAGCTGGCGCTGGCCGCCGGCGAAACCGCGGAATTCTGCCCGACCGGCTGTTTCGTTACCATGCCGAATGGCGACCTCGAGGCGCTGACCGGTTCGGAAACGATCGAAATCTCAGGCGGCGTCGCCCGTATCAAGTAACGCGTAATCAAACGACGACTTGTCTTTCGAAGGCCGGGCAGTTGCCCGGCCTTTTATGGTTTCGGATCATCGAAACTTAACGATTCCCGCTCCGCCGGCGTCCTGTTTACGGCATTGGTGCTCGGGGTGCTGGCCCACGACACCCGCATCTACTTTCCCAATCTGATCCCGCCGTTCCTGCTGCTCGCCGGTCCCTTCAAGGCGCTGTGGGCGAGCATCAAAGGGCGTCGCGCCGCAGTGTTGCACGTCGTTCCAAAAAATGGATCATGAGTTCCGCCTCCAGCCTGGCGCGCATCATTTTCCCTTGAAGCAGCTGATCTCTCAACACCAGTGCCACGCGTCCTTTTGGACGCGCACAGGACGCCGTAGAGTTTTTTCTGCGCATAATCCCAGTGGAAATCGGTTCCGATTTTTCGGGTTATGCGCCGGGGTCGCGCCGCACCTGCAGCGTGTCGCAAACAGGCGGTAGCACGATGGCCGTCGCCTGCATATTGTGCGCCGATCAAGCGGGTGCGGGCGCCCGCAGCAGCACTTTTGGAGTCGCGGGCAATGGCAGGGTTTCCGGAAAAGGCGAAGGTCGTCATCGTCGGGCTGGGCGGCATTGTCGGTGCATCGGTCGCCCACCACCTGATCGAGCGCGGATGGGACGACATCGTCGGCATCGACAAATCGGGCATCCCGACCGATATCGGCTCGACGGCGCACGCCTCCGACTTCTGCTACACGACCAGCCATGATTTCCTGTCCTGCTGGACGACGCTCTACTCCATCGATTTCTACGAAAAGATGGGCCATTACGCCCGCATCGGTGGCCTTGAGGTCGCCCGCGTCGGCGACGATGATCGCATGGAGGAGATCAAGCGCAAGATCGCCTCGGCAAAGGCTTTCGGCACGCGTGCCCGCCTGATCGAACCGGCCGAGATCAAGCAGAAGTTCCCGCTGATCGAAGAAGAGATGGTGCAGGGCGGCCTCTGGGATCCCGATGCCGGTCTCGTCATCCCGCGCTCGCAAACGGTCGCCGGCAAGCTGGTCGACCAGGCGGAAGCCTCCGGCAAACTCAAATCCTTCGCCAACACACCGGCCAGGTCGCTTATCGTCGAGAACGGTCGCATCAAGGGCGTGGTGACCGATCGCGGCACCATCGAAGCCGACTATGTGATTGTTTGCGCGGGTATCTGGGGCCGGTTGATCGCGGAAATGGTGGGCGAGGACCTGCCGGTGATGCCGATCGACCATCCGCTCACCTTCTTCGGGCCGTACACCGAGTTCGCCGGCACCGGCAAGGAGATCGGCTGGCCGCTGCTGCGCGACCAAGGCAACTCGGCTTACATGCGCGACACCGGCGATCCCAAGACCGCCGAAGGCGGGCAGATCGAGTGGGGCTACTACGAAGAGACCAATCCGCGCCTTTGCCATCCGCGCGACCTTCTGGAGAAGGACCAGGCCCGTCTTTCGCCCTCGCAGCGCGACCTCGACATGGAACAGATCCTCGCCCCGCTCGAGCGGGCCATGGAACTGACGCCGATCCTGGGCGAACTGGGCTACAATGAGAGTCATTCCTTCAACGGGCTTCTGCAGGTGACGGCAGACGGCGGCCCCTCCATGGGCGAGAGCCAGAAGGTGCGGGGCCTCTGGTATGCCGTCGCGATCTGGGTCAAGGACGGCCCCGGCATGGGCAAGCTCATCGCCGACTGGATGACGGACGGCCGGACGTCGATTGACCATCATGCCATCGACTATTCGCGCTTCTATCCGCACCAGACGCAAGAGCAGTTCATCTGGGACCGCTGCACCGAAACGGCGATGAAGGTCTACAATCCGGCGGTGCATCCGCGCGAGCCCTTCTCCAAGGCCCGCAACGTGCGCCGCTCGCCTTTCTGGGAGCGCGAGAAGGAACTCGGCGGCTATTTCATGGAGCTCGGCGGCTGGGAGCGCGCCCATGGCTATGCCGCCAACGAGCACCTGCTCGAAAAATACGGCAACCGGGTGCCGGTACGCGAAAACGAGTGGGACAACCGCCATTTCTGGCGCGTCTCCAACGCCGAGCATCTCGCAATGAGCGAGGATTGCGGCATCGTCAACCTGTCGCACTTCGCGATGTACGATGTGGAGGGTCCGGATCATGTCGCGCTGATGGAGTGGCTGTGCGCGGCCAAGATCGGCGGCGACGGCAATATCGGCAAAGGCATCTACACCCATTTCCTCGACGATCACGGCATGGTGCGCGCTGACCTGACGGTCATCCGCATGGCCGACCGCTGCCGGGTCATCGACGGCGCAGATGCCGGCCCGCGCGACTTCCAGTACATGCGGCGGACGGCAGAAGACAAAGGGTTCGACGTCACCGTCACCGACGTGACCGAAAAATACGTGACCATCGGCATCTGGGGTCCGAACGCGCGCTCGACTTTGCAGAAGGTCGTCGAGGACCCGGATGGCCTGACGCCGGAGAACTTTGCCTTTGCGGCAATCAAGCCTGTCAGGATCGCCGGAAAGGACGTGACCGCTTTCCGCATCTCCTATGTCGGCGAGCAGGGCTGGGAACTGCATATGCGATACGAAGACGGGCTGGCCGTATGGGACGCGTTGCGTTCGACCGGCGTAATGGCCTTTGGCGTCGAGACCTATGCCAACAGCCGCCGCATGGAGAAGAGCCTGCGCCTGCAGAATGCCGACCTTCTGACCGAGTACAATCTGCTGGAGGCCGATCTTGCCCGCCCGAAGGTGAAGGAGGCTGATTTCAGCGGCAAGGCAAAGCATCTGGAATATCGCGCCCGCGCGCATCAGCCGGCCATGCTTTGCACGCTTGTCATGACGGATAATATCGATTCCAGGGGCGTTGCCCGTCATCCCGTCGGCACGATGCCGGTGATGGACCCGCAAACGGGTGAGACGCTGGTCGACGAACTCGGCCGCCGGTCTTTCACAACCTCGATCGCCTACGGCCCGACCATCGGCAAGAACATTGCGCTCGCCTATCTGCCCTGGGCGTATTGCCAGGAGGGCCGCAAGCTGACTGTCGAATATTTCGGCGAGAAATACCCGGTCGAAGTGGCCGCCGTCGGCTACAGACCGCTCTACGATCCGGAGAACCTCAATCCACGCAGCTAAGCGTTGACTGTCTACGGGTCCTCCCGCAGGAGGGTAAGGGGCGGGTTCGCAAAAACGTGAACGCAAAGACTTAGCCCGGCGCCGGGCTTTTCGCTTTATGACACGACGATTCTCGCTTACCTTACCGCATGTCTGCTTTTCCCCACGCAAGACATCTCCTCTCTGCTACGGCCGCGCTTGCGCTGGTGCCTTGGCTGACGCCGGAATCCCGCGCCGCCGAGCCTGTCGACATCGAGCTGGTTCTAGCCGTCGACGTTTCGCTTTCGATGTCGCCGGCCGAACTCGAAATCCAGCGTCGCGGCTATGTCGCGGCGCTGACGCACGACACGGTCTTGCAGGCCATCGCCGATGGCGCCTATGGCAAGATTGCCGTCACCTATGTCGAATGGGCCGGCACGACCTGGCAGCATGTCATCGTGCCGTGGACGGTAATCGCCAATCGTGCCGACGCGGAGCGGGTGGTCGAGCAACTCTCCGCCCATATGCCCAACAGCGCCCGGCGCACCTCGATTTCCGGTGCCTTGCAATTCGGCAGCGATCTCTTCGCCGAAAGCGGCTTTCAAGGCGTCAAGCGCGTCATCGACATTTCGGGCGATGGCCCCAACAATCAAGGTGCTCCCGTCGACATCACCCGTGACGGGCTGGTCAAGCAAGGCATCACCATCAATGGCCTGCCGCTGATGACCCGGAGCGGCTTCACCAGCGTCTACGACGTCAACTATCTCGACCGCTACTACACCGACTGCGTCATCGGTGGGCCCGGCGCGTTCATGATCCCGGTCAATGAGTGGACGCAGTTTCCCGAAGCGATCCGCCGCAAGCTGGTGCTCGAGCTTGCCGGGCCTGACTCACCGCGATGGGCGGCGGAAGAAGCGGCGCATCTGCCGGTCGTGCTGGCGCAAGACAAGCCGGCCACCGACTGCCTGGTCGGCGAGAAAATGTGGCGCGACCGAAGCTGGATGTTCGACAGTCGCTAGAGTATCGGACCCTCTAGACTTGGCGAGCTCCTCGCCGGGAGGCATGGCGTCTACGCGACCAGCAACTGCTTGCGATCGACGCGCTCCTGCTGCGGCGAGCGCGCATAGAGCTCGCGGTAGCATTTGGAGAAATGCGAGGCGGAGACGAAGCCGCAGGCGACCGCCACTTCGACCACCGGCATCGATGACTGGATCAGCAAGTGCCGGGCCCGGTCGAGGCGGATTTCCAGATAATAGCGGGCAGGGGATCGTCCCATCTCGGTGCGGAACAGGCGCTCGATCTGCCGGCGCGACAGGTCAACGTGATCGGCGATCTCGATCAGCGACAGCGGCTCGGACAGGTTTGCCTCCATCAATTCTATGATGGTCAGCACCTTGGAGTTCTGTACGCCAAGGCGTGCGCGCAGCGGCAGGCGCTGGCGATCGGTCGGGCTGCGTACGCGGTCAGTCAAAACCTGCTCGCAGACCCGGTTGACGAGGTTGTCGTCGAAATCGTCGCCGATCAGCTTCAGCATCATATCGAGCGCCGCGGTGCCGCCGGCGCAGGTATAGATGTTCTGGTCGATCTCGAAGAGGTCGGCAAAGACATTGGCCTTCGGGAACGCCTCGGAAAAGCCCGGCAGGTTTTCCCAATGAATGGCGCAGCGCTTGTTGGACAACAGGCCGGCGGAAGCCAGTATATGCGCGCCAGTGCACAGGCCGCCGATGGCGACGCCGCGGTTGTATTCCTCGCGCAGCCAGGCAAAGGCCGATCTGTTCTGGTAGCGCTCGACATTGATGCCGCTGCAGACGACCGCCATGTTCGGCCGTTCGGGGCCGGACATCTTCTTGCGTTCGTCCTCCAGCGAAGTGTTGACGGCGCATTCGACCCCGTTCGAGGCTCGCACCGGCTTGCCGTCGATGCTGGCGAGCCGCCAGCGGTAGGCCTCGTAGCCGAGCATCCGGTTGGCCGAGCGCAACGGATCGAGCGCCGTCGCAAATGCGATCATGGTGAAATCGGGGACCAGGAAGAATACAAACGATCGCCTGACCGGATGATTTACGACGTTCACAGGGTAGCCCTCACGCTGCAATGGCGCGAACAGGATGTCGCGATCAGCATAGCGACATCAGGAAAAACCTTTCCTGTCAATTGGCTAGGCGGCGACGGAAAGACTTTATTTGCGACACGGGTCGCAAATGGGCAATCGCTATACGTTGACGGTCCCAACATGCCGCCGGATTGAGCAAAATATGCGGCATGTGGTCGGCACATGACAAAAAAACGCCGCCTCGGCAAAACCGAAGCGGCGCTGTGATCAACTTCGAAGCAGCAGCAGGGAGCGCCGCTTGCGAGCTTGTCAGATCAGGCGACGAAGCCGAGGCGCGCGGCGGCCACGGCGCCGGTCTGGCCAGGCATGGTGTTGGCAAGGCGCTGGCGCTCGAGCGCGGTCGTCAGGTTCATTTCACGGCGAGAAAAAAGGCGGGCAAAAAGCTTCATCATCATCTCCATTCGGTTGCTCAGACGGGTCGCCTTCGCTTGATGGAGTGGGGCAGCTCGTTGGCTGGCGCTGATATAGGCTTACGTGAGGGGAAACTAAATCGCAAAAGCGAACCACTTGATATGAAAAGCGACACGGAATGTGACAAATTTTGGCAACTGGCAAGATTTGTGATTATTTATAGGGCGTTAGCTCGAAATATGGGCTGCTATGCAGCCTGTTCATATGCGCCATGCGGCGGTGACATGGCTCCAAAAAACATTTGATTACAAATAAAAAGGCCTGCCGGACATGATCTGCGCGGCAGGCCTTCAGCTTTGACTACACACGATCTATTTTGCTCCACCAGCCCAGGATCCAACGCCATGGCGAGTGCCGGTCTTGGTGTCGGCGGCTTCGGGCCAGCCGATATCCTTCTGCAGTTCGATCGGCAGAGAGCGGATGGCGCGTTCGGTCTGGTAGCGGGCGCGAGCCGCGCTGAATTCGGTCGCGATGCGGCCGATGGATGACAGGATGGACATTTTCATTCTCCTTTACGTTGAGCCGGGAGTTTGCCGGTCGCTCCGCACACGAAGCGCTACTTCAGGTTTGTTTCAGCTTCATTTCGTGTCGATTGCAGATCCGTGTCATGGGCCGTTTCAAGGCACTTTCGATACGTCTGCCTTCGATGGAGTTGACTATCCTCCCAAAGTGATGTTCAATCAAACGAAATGGAATGATGGTTTGCATCAGAAAAATTGAAGATGGATCCCGATGAACGCCCCACTCAATCATCCGTTGCCGCTGCTCGATCTCGACGTCTTGCGCACCTTCGTGGCAATCGCCGAGACCGGCAGCTTCACCACCGCGGCCAATGCCGTCTTCCGCACGCCGTCGGCCGTTTCCATGCAGATCAAAAAGCTGGAGGACATTCTTGGCCGCTCCGTGTTCGCGCGCGATGCGCGCTCGGTGACGCTGACCACGGATGGCGAGATGCTGCTCGGCTACGCCCGCCGGCTGTTGTCGATCAACCGCGAGGTGGTATCGAAGTTCATCATCCCCGATATCGTCGGGGTGGTGCGGCTCGGCTCGCCGGACGATTATGGCGAGCGCGTGCTGCCGCATGTGCTGAAGCGTTTTGCGCAGTCGCATCCTTCGATCGCGGTCGACGTCACCATCGACCAGAGCAGCAATCTGCGCCGGCGCATGGACGACCGGGCGCTCGATATCACGCTGCTCACCAATTCCTACAAGACCAGCGCACTCGGCGCCGA
Organism: Mesorhizobium sp. WSM4840; assembly: GCF_055811755.1. Taxonomy (NCBI): domain Bacteria; kingdom Pseudomonadati; phylum Pseudomonadota; class Alphaproteobacteria; order Hyphomicrobiales; family Phyllobacteriaceae; genus Mesorhizobium; species Mesorhizobium sp. WSM4840. The sequence continues at coordinate 70,744 of NZ_JBVVQD010000028.1, read as the reverse complement.
AGTGCTGCTCACCGAACCGATCGTCTGGGCCGGCGCCAAGGGTGGCTGCGCGCATCTGCGCGAACCGCTGCCGGTGTCCTTGTGGGAAGAGGGCTGCGCCTGGCGGGCCGGGGCGCTCGAAGCGCTCGGCCGTGAGGGCCGCAACTATCGCGTCGCCTATATGAGCGCGCACACGGCCGGCCAGCGCGCCGCAATCATGTCCGACCTCGCGGTGGCGCCGCTGCCGAAATCGTTCCTCGGCAGCGACATGGTCGAGCTTTGCCCGAAGGACGGCATGCCGGATATCGGCACCTACAATCTGGCCATGGTCGTGGCGCCGGACGCCAGCGCGCCGGTGAAGGCGGTCGCCGACCACATCCGTGCGACCTTCGAAGTGTTCAGGGAAACCGGGAAATTTTGATTCAGGACCTCAACGGCGCAGCCAGGTTGTGAGCGGTGACGTCGCGATCTGTCCTTTGCAGCGCCAATTCGCCGGCCTTGGCGTGATAGCTCTCGGTTTCGCTGGTTAAAAACGCCACGATGCTGTCTCGCGCGCGACGCGCTTCTGGCATGTCGATCAGCGGCCAGACATGGAACATGCCTTGCTCGTGGACGACCTCTATCTCGACACCGGCGGCACGGGCCTTTTGCGCGAAGACCAGATTGTCGGGGGTCAGCATATCGCGCGAACCGGTCAGAAGCAGCGTTTTCGGCAACACCGAGAGGTCACCGTAAAGCGGGCTGATGCGCCAGTCGCTGGGATTTATGCCGGCACTGTAGAGCCGGACCGCCTCCAGCCCGCCAGGAATTCCCAGCCACGGATCGTAGCGTTCCGCCTCGAACACTTCGGGGTTGGCAAGCGACAAATCGAGGCCGGGCGAAATCAGCACGTGGCGCGACGGCAAGGGCTGGTCGTCTTCCGCGGCCATCATGGTCAGCACCACGGCCATGTTGCCGCCGGCGGAATCACCCATGAAGACGATGTCTTGCGCTTCCGTCTCGTCGAGCATCTGACGGTAGACCTTGCCGACCATGCCGAACATGGCGTGGAAATCGTGTTCGGGAGCAATGGGATAGATCGGCACGGTGATACCGAAGCCCAGCCTGTCGGCCATATCGGCGATCAGTCCCCAGTGATAGGACGTGATTTGAAAGACATAGGCGCCGCCATGCAGGTAGAGGATACGCTTTCGCTCGCCGGTCTTTGGCGCGATCTCGTAGACGGGAAAACCGTCCACGCTGCACGTTGTGATCTCGAAACGCGATCGCAGCGATGCGGGCGGCTGGTGGTTCTCCGTCTTGCGCGCATAGGCAATCCAGCGCTGCAGGTTTTCCGGGCTGGAGAAGGCTTTCTTGCGGCTATACCTGAGCACGAAGGAAACGACGTGGCTTTTGATACTTGGCATGCGGACACACGGACTTCGGCTGAGCCGACTAAGAGAACCCCTCGCTATCGAAGATCGTGCCTTCGCCCAGAATGTCAAGATTTGCACGGTTTCAACACGGTTGTGTGATTCAGCCATAAGCAAGACCGGCGGTGGTCATTGCCCATGTGCCGCCGCAACGCTCATCGCGGAGGCAGCAGTGCGGCGCGCAGCCGACTGTCGCTTGCTGCCGGAGCCGCATGACGGCTCCGGCGCTTGGCCAGCAGCTTGCATTTGTCGGCGAAGGTCATCAGCGCGCCGAACCCAGAAGCAGGGCCGGGGAGGTGACCTGCGGGTCTTCGCGCGGCGACACGGGCCAGCCGATGTCCCTCTGAATTTCGGGCGGCAGGCTGTTCAGGGCCCGGACCGACCTGTTCCTGTTGTGCGCATGCCTGATGGCCGCACCAAAGCGGCCGAGGCTCTCGAACATCGACATCTTCATCTCCCTTGGAGTGCTGCGGCGGCTGAAAGTTATTTCCTGCCTGCCGTTCGATGCCGGTTAAATGCGCCATGCATGTATCTGGTGGATTTCACGAAAACAGCGCCTTGTTTCAGTTTGGGCTGATCCGGAAACATTTGCATGCAAACGAGAATGAGGGCGAAGTGCAGCTTTTAGCAGCGGGATGCTACCCCCGGCCACGCCGTGCCGCGTGGCCTTCGCGCGAACGCCGCCGCGGGGCGGCATCGCCGGCAATGCCGTCCTCGCTGACGGTCTTGCGCGGTGGCAGTTTCACCGCCGCCGATAGTTTCGGGAACGGGTCGACCTTGTTCGGCAGCGCCATGGCATAGACGAAATGCTCCTGGAATCTCGGCTCCAGCGCGGTCTCGATCTTCTCGATCCGGCTCACCGTTTCCTCGATCTCGCGGCGATAGCCGCGGTTCAAGAGTGCCATGCGCGCGCCGGCCCCGGCGGCGTTGCCGACGGCCGAGACCTTGTCGAGATCGCAGTCGGGGATCAGTCCCAGCACCATTGCGTATTTCGGATCGATGAAGGAGCCAAAGGCGCCGGCGAAGTGGATGCGATCGACATGATCAGTATGCTGCTTTTCCATCAAAAGCTTGGTGCCGGCATAGAGGGCGGCCTTCGCGAGTTGGATGGCGCGCACATCGGTCTGGGTGATGGTGATCCTGGGTTCACCCTCCTTCAGCACGTAAGAGAAGGTGCGGCCATTCGCGGTGACCCGCGGCGAGCGGGCGGAGAGCCCGCCATCGACGACACCGTCCTCGGAGATGATGCCGGCCAGATACATTTCGGCGACCACCTCGATGATGCCGGAGCCGCAGATACCGGTGACGCCGGTTGCCTGCACGCTGTCGAGGAAGCCGGGTTCGTCGGACCACAGTTCCGAGCCGATGACGCGGTATTTCGGCTCCAGCGTGTCGGGATCGATGCGGACGCGCTCGATGGCGCCGGGAGCGGCGCGCTGGCCGCCCGAGATTTCAGCGCCCTCGAAGGCCGGACCGGTGGGCGAGGAGGCCGCCACGACCCGCTGGCGATTGCCGAGCACGATCTCGGCATTGGTGCCGACGTCGACGATCAGCATCATCTCGTCCTGGCGGTGCGGGCCTTCCGACAGTGTCACCGCCGCCGCGTCGGCGCCGACATGGCCGGCGATGCAAGGCAGCATGTAGAGCCTGGCGCCCTGGTTGAGCTTCAGGCCGATATCCGACGCCTTGATGTGCACGGCACCCGAGACGGCCAGCGCGAAGGGTGCGCCGCCGAGTTCGGTCGGGTCGATGCCGAGGAACAGATGGTGCATGATCGGATTGCCGACGAAGACGGAATCCAGGATGTCATTGCGCTGGACATTGCCTTCCGCGCAGACCTTGTCGACGAGACCCGAGATCGCCTCGCGCACCGCGACCGTCATGCCCTCGCGGCCGTCCGGGTTCATCATCACATAGGAAACGCGGCTCATCAGATCCTCGCCGAAGCGGATCTGCGGGTTCGACGTGCCCGACGAGGCGGCGACGCGGCCCGACAGCAGCGACACCAGATGCATGGCGATGGTGGTCGAGCCGATATCGCAGGCAAGCCCGTAAGCCTCGTTCTTGAGGCCGGGCCACAACGAGATGACCCGCGCGGTCTCGCTTTCGGCATCCTTGTGGATGGCGGCGGTCGCGGTCCAGTTGCCCTTGCGCAAGATGCCTTGCACCTGCGGCAACAGATGGAAATCGAAATCGAGGCTCTTGAGCCCCCAGTCCTTCATCAGCGCGATCTTCAGGCGATCGAGATCGCCTGATGGATTGTGCATGTCGGGCTCTTCGATCTCGACATAGCACATGTGGATTGCCGAATCGCGGGCGATGACCCGGGTGTCGGCGTCCTTGCGGATGGTCTGCGCGTTGATGACCGTGTCCTGCGGCACGTCGACGACGAGATCGCCGAGGATCTGCGCCGAGCAGGACAGGCGGCGGCGTTCGGGGAGGCCGCGCACGCGTTCGTAGCGCTCTTCCTTGGCGCCCTTGGGCGAGATGTGGTCGTTGGAGGAAACGATCTTGTGCTTGGCGAAATTGCCTTCCTGCACCTCGACCTGGCAGCGCCCGCAAGTGGCGCGTCCGCCGCACACGCTCTCGACATAGACGCCGAGCTGGCGTGCGGCATCGAGCACCGGCGTGCCGACCGGAAACCGCCCGCGCTTGCCGGATGGCATGAACAGCACGAGCGGATCGGTGATGTTGGCAGGAGAGTTCACGATTGCGCGCTTATCCTCGGGCCATACGGGCTTCACGGCCACCGCGCCGGCGGCCGCCATTGCCATTGCCTTCGCCCGGCGCATTGACTTGTGTGGGCGCCGCGATCGCCTGGCCGCCTTCGGCCGGCTTGTAGTCCTTGTAGGTCCTGATCCAGTTGGTGCAGTTCTCGTCGGTGCCGTTCAGCACGTTGGCGCCGCGCACCGCTTCCATCTCCTGCGGCCGCACCGGGTTCATGATCGCCGAGGTCATGCCGGCGCCGATCACCATCGGGATGAAGGCGGCATTAATGCCGTGGCGATGCGGCAGGCCGAACGAGATGTTTGACAGGCCGCAGGTGGTGTTGACCTTGAGCTCCTCACGCAGCCGGCGCAGGAGGGCAAAGACCTGGCGGCCGGCGTCGCCCAGCGCGCCGATCGGCATGACCAGCGGGTCGACGACCACGTCATGCGCCGGAATGCCGAAATCAGCGCAGCGCTCGACGATCTTCTTGGCGACGGCGAAACGCACATCCGGATCCATCGAAATGCCTGTCTCGTCATTGGAGATGGCGACAACCGGAACATTGTATTTCTTGACCAGCGGCAGGATGGCTTCGAGCTTCTCTTCCTCGCCGGTGACGGAATTGACCAACGGCCGGCCCTTGGCGACCTTGAGCGCCGCCTCGATCGCGGCGGTCACAGAACTGTCGATCGACAGCGGCAGGTCGACCAGGCCCTGCACGATCTCCAGCGTCTGCACCAGGAGGCCGGGTTCGGTCTCGTTCGGATTGACCGAGGTGACGCCGGCATTGACGTCGAGCATGGTCGCGCCGCAGGCGGCCTGTTCGAGCGCGTCCCTGATGACGGTATCGAAATTGCCTGCGATCATCTCCGCCGCGAGCTTCTTGCGCCCGGTTGGATTGATGCGCTCACCGATCACGCAGAAGGGCTGGTCGAAGCCGATAATGATTTCTCGTGTCGCCGAGGCGACGATCGTCCGGGTCATGAAATCTCTCCCTCGTGATATAAAGACTTCTTTATATCGTTTCTGAATTCGATCAAGCGAATGGTGACCGTCCGCGCCATCAATGCGCGGTCTTGACCATGTCGACCTGCGTTTCGGTGATCTCGTCGTGCAATATGTGGTCGAGCCGCTCGGCGACGAGCTGGTCGTCGCGGCGGATTTCGCGTTTCCAGGGCTGGCGGCCCTTCAGCACGCCCGATTCATCGACGATCTCGGCGACATATTCCTCCTGGCGATAGGCCATGACATGGACGCCGGAGACGCCGGGAATCTCTTTCACCTCGTTGATGATGTCGATGCAGAGCTGCTTGCCTTCCTTCTTCTGGTCTTGGGCGCCTTCCAGCCGCTTGACGATCGAATCGGGGATATGGATGCCCGGCACGTTGGAGCGGATCCATTTGGCCGTCTTGGACGAGGCCAGCGGCCCGACGCCACACAGGATGAAGCATTTTTCCGTGAAACCGAGATCGCGGACCTGCTGCATGTAGGTGCGGAACATCGGCACGTCGAAGCAGTACTGGCTTTGCACGAACTGCGCGCCGGCGGCGATCTTCTTGCCGAGCCGATATGGCCGGAAATCGTAAGGCGGCGCGAAAGGATTGATCGCAGCACCGAGGAAGATCTGTGGCGGCGTCGTCAGCTTGCGGCCGGACAGGAACTTGCCGTTGTCGCGCATGATGCGGCAGGTTTCGAGAAGCGACATACAGTCGAGATCGAACACCGGCTTGGCGCCGGGTTGATCTCCGGCCTGCACGCCGTCGCCGGTCAGGCACAGCATGTTGGCGACGCCCATCGCCGCCCCGCCCAGCACGTCGCCCTGGATGGCGATGCGGTTCCTGTCGCGGCAGGCGATCTGCATGATCGGGGCATAGCCCATGCGGGTCAGCAGCGCACAGATGCCGACCGACGACATGTGGCAGTTGGCGCCCGACGCGTCGACGGCGTTGATGGCGTCGACCCAGCCGTCGAAGATTTTGGCGCGGTTGTAGACGTCTTCGGGGTCGGCGCTGTCGGGCGGGTTGAGCTCGGTCGTCACCGCGAATTCGCCGCGCCGCAAGACGCGCTCCAGACGGCCGCACGAGGTGTGGCCGGGCAGGGGGTCGAGCGGCAGATGGATGCCGGCCGGGTTCTCGTCGGGCTGGCGGGCGATCATGCCGATGCCCCGGGGTTCGCAGCGTTGCGGGCGGCTTCGCGAGCGGCGGCGGCCTGTGCAGTCACCCGCAGCCAGGCCGACGTCTCGCGCAGCGACTGGTCAACCGGCTTCTGCACGTCGAGGATCTTGTCGCCATGCACCATGTTTCGCGAGCCTTCCCAGGCCTTGACCCAGACGCACGGCATATCAGGCTCGACCTCGCAATTGCCGTTGGCGCGCACACCGCCGCAAGGACCGTTGCGCAATTGTTTGGGGCAATTCATCGGGCACGACATGCCGGTGGAAGAAAGGATGCACTGGCCGCACATGCGGCAGTCGAACATAAAACCCTTGACGCGTTTTTCGACGAATTTGACCGGCCCTTCGACGCGGCTGTAGCCGATGCCCTTCCACAGCGGGTGGAGAGTCAGGAACATGTCGGCAAACCTGGCGTAGAACCATTCGAGCAGTCGCGAGTGGCGCACGGACCACAGCCTGACAGCGAAGGAGCGCTGCACGCGCCGCTGCGGCGACACGTCGGCCGGCTTGTAGTCGGATTTCGGCGCTGCCTTCTTGACCAGAGTGGCCTGGGTAATCGCCGGGTTCGTTTCAGACATCTTCTTTTCCGCCCGCCTTGACCAGAGCGACCAGCCGCTCGCGGTCGTATTTCGCGTCGATGTCCTGAAAGGCTTTTTCAGCCTCGCCTTCAAGATCATCGCTGACCGGCACGGGGTCGGCCTTGCGCCATTCGGCCAGGTAGTCGTCGGTGCCGCCGGCGCCGGTGCGCATCGCGCACATGTCGATCGCCTCGGTAAAGCGCAGCGGCATTTCGCGTTTGGCGTTCTGCCGGCCTTTCTTGACGATGACCTGGGCGGGGATGTCGCGCCAGTAGACGACGATCAGATCGGCCATGAATTCCTGCTCCCGTAGAGCGCCGTGGTCCAATCGGATGGACAAAGGACGCTCTACCACTTTGACTCAGCTGCATCGTGCTTTCCGGAGATCGATCTTCAGGCCGATGCAGTGGTTCCGAGCATTGCCGGAACCGCTGTTGGGCTGCTTGTTATGGGACGACGCGCGCGCATTCAAAAGCGACGCAATTGGAGGCCGAAAGGGAAAGATGAAAGTTTTCGGTATTTGGCTTGGTATGGATCAGCCGGCGCGACGATCGAAGCTGCCGACAAGCTTCCTGTGGAAGCGGACATAGCCTCGCTCGGTCGTGCGCAGATGTTCGGCGACAATCTGGTGGAAACGCGGCAGGCGGTGAAAGGGAACGGCCGGATAGGAATGGTGCTCGGAGTGGTAAGGCATGTTCCACGCCACGAAGCGTATCAGCCGTGTGGTAAAGGTGGTGCGGGTGTTTTCGAGCATGTTGGCGACATGCGGGCAGAGCGCGTGCTCGGCCAACAGATAGGCCCGCAAAAACGGCTGGCCGACGAGCACCGGCACAATCCAGACCCACAGCAGCAGCGCCGACTGCACGGCCAGGGAGGCCGCCAGCAGCACCGCATAGGCGATCAGAAACCAACGTGCTTCCGAAATCACCTTGTCGCGGCCATTGTCCGGCACGAAGCCGTCGCGGTTGCGGCCGGCCGCGTTGACGACGATCACGCGCGCCATGCCGGTACAGTAGGGGACGCCGGAGAGATAGCGCAGGTACTGGGTTATGGTCTCCGGTTTCGGAGCCATCAGTTCGGGATCATTGTCCGGATCGTGCGTGTGGCGATGGTGCGCGAAATGGAAATAACGGAACCATGCCGGCGGCAGCAGGATCAGGAAGCCGGTCACGGTGGCGATGGCGCGATTGAGCCACGGCGTCCTGAAGGCCGTTTCGTGGATGGTTTCGTGCAACAGCGTGAAGAAAAAGACGATCAGGATCCCCTGCGGCAGCACGAGAACCGGCCAGAACGGAATGCGGGCGGCGATCAGCGCACCCAGCAGGACGACCAGCCCGCCGTGAACAGCCAGCCGGATAATGCCGGGCCTGTCCAGTTTGGCGGTGAGGTCGCGACGATCACCGACCGAAAGGCTGGCGATGATGGTGCGGTGGTCGATTTCGCTCATAGGGGCCAAGCTTATCGCCGGGGCGCTGTCCGGTAAATCGGCGCTCGTTGCCAGACGCCGGTTTTTGCGCCGGTCCAGAGATAGAACCAGATCGTCGGATGACCACTGTTTCGAGGGCAGGCCGGGATATGATGTGGCAAGCTTGCGGCTGCGCATCCCTGACCGCCTCGATGCTATCGCGTGAGAATGCCGCCTGCCGCAGCGCGTAGCTTGAAATCGTATCGCCTGCCTCAGGCTTGCCGCGCACCTGCCGCAGCACGCCGCAAGCTAGGGATCGCGGGCTCAGCGCTTGAATTCAAGGATGTCGAGCTTCGATTCGTAATAGGGCGCCGGGAACTCGATGCGCCATTCGTTGGCGCTGTTGCGAAAGGTATAGCCGACCTGATCGCTTTGTGGGCCGCCGCCATAGGGTTTTGCAGGATCGTCGTTGACAGAAAGGGAGCCGAGATAGATCGAGCGCTTTTCGCCGTCGTCGAAGAAACGTCCCTTGGTGCGCTGCGAACCGGTGATTTTTTCCAGCATCCAGCCCGAACCGTCGTCGCTCACCTTGCACTTGAACCAGCCATAAATGACGAGCGGACTCAGCCCGCCGGCCTTGATGGTACGGCACTGCCAGTTGCCGGTCAGGTCCTTGTCGGAAAACGAGACCAACGGCTTTGCCAGCAAGGCGTCGAGCTGCTTGATATCGGCGGCGTCGCCAGCCCTGGCTTCGTCAAGGGCTGCCTTGCGCGTCTCGTCATATTTGTCGAGCCGCACCTTGTCGGCGGGCGTGATCAGCTTCTGCACCTCGCCATCGGCGAGCGCGGGCAGAGCGAAGCAGACAACGCCTGCGGCAATCAGGAGGCGAGCGACCATCGGTGCGTGTCCTGGTCGAAAGCTGGATCAGCCTGTTTTCTCGTTTGGCATACAACTTACCCGTTCGCGGCGACCTGTCATCCGTGCTTAACAGCGATCGGGTTAAAAATCGTGATTTCGCCGATGCGGATCTTGCTTTCGGGATCGTCAGGCTGGCTGGGGAGCGCGCTAGCGCCGCGCCTGCGGGCTCTTGGCCATGGCGTCATCGGCCTCGATCCCGCCCCGTCGGCGCAAACGCAGGTGATCGGCTCGGTCGCCGACCGTGATCTGGTCATGCGGACGGTCAGGGAAAACCGCATCGAGGCGATCATCCACAGCGGCGCGCTGCACAAGCCTGACATCGAACACAACCGTAATGAGGATTTCATCGAGACGAATGTGCGCGGCACGCTCAACCTGCTCGACGCGGCGGTGACATCAGGCGTTCAGCGCTTCATCTTCACGTCGACGACCTCGCTGATGGTCTCGAAAGCCATAAGCGCCGGCTTGACCGGCGGTGCGGGCAGGGCCGCCTGGCTGACGGAAGACGTGTCGCCCGAGCCGCGCAACATCTACGGCGTAACCAAGCTTTCGGCCGAGCATCTTTGCCGCCTCTATCACATCCAGTCCGCACTGCCGGTGATCGTGCTGCGCACTGCCCGGTTCTTTCCCGAAGCAGACGACATGGCGCATGCGATCGAGCAGTCGGACGCCAACACCAAGGTCAATGAGCTGTTGTTCCGCCGACTGACGGTGGAAGATGCCGCCGAGGCCCATGTCGCGGCGCTGGAGAAGGCGCCACAACTAGGCTTCGACATCTTCATCATCTCGGCGCCAACGCCGTTCCGGCCTGATGATTGCGAGGCATTGATCGCTGACGCGCCGCCCGTCGTCGCCCGCTATTTTCCGGAATTTCCGGCGCTCTATGCGCGAAAGGGCTGGACGATGTTTTCCTCGATCGACCGCGTCTACGACGCCTCGCGGGCGCGGGACAGGCTGGGCTTCGTCTGCAAGGCGAGCTTTGCCGCTGTGCTCGCCGGGCTTGCAGCGGAAGATGGTGCCGCCTGATCGAACGGTCAGCTGTGTGCCGCGGCGCTGGCCAGCTCCGTCGTCAGATCGAACGGTCAGCTGTGTGCCGCGGCGCTGGCCAGCTCCGTCGTCAGATCGCCATAGCCGGTCGAGCGGCGCTCATAGGCGAGGCCGAGCATTTTCGCCGCCTTCTCGGCGACCTTGTCGAGTTCCGGGTCGTCGGTCTGGGCGATATAGATCAGCTTCTCGTAATTGCCGAAATAGTCCTTGATCAGCTCGGGATGCCTGTCGAGGCCGAGCGGCTTCATGAAGAAGGCGTCGAACTGCCGGCACAGGAAATCGGTCATGTAGAACGACATCATGTCGTCGTCGGCGACCTTCGCATAGGCGTCCATGCCCTGGTAGAAGGCAAAGCAGTGCGGACCGGCCATGCGCTCGACGCCATGCTTCTCGCAGACGCGGTCAAGCAGGCCGCCGGTGCCGCAATCGGCATAGCCGACGAAGATGTTTCTATAGCCGTCCGCCTTGGCCTTCTCGATTGCCTTGTCCATGGCCGGCGCGATGCGGTCCGGGTAGAAATGGAACTCCGCCGGCAGGCAGGTCAGCTCGAGATGGTCGAGGCCCAGCTGCTCCTTGACGGCCAGAACTTCGCGCGCAATCATCCCGCAGGCGATGACAAGCAGCCTGTCGCCTTGATCGGGTTGTAGCTTTCGCGCAATGCTCATAGAACCAGTCTAACCGATTTTCGTTGCTGTCCCACGAATCTATCTGTTGAGGGAGATACCATTCATGAAACCGCTACGCATTGCACCGATCGCAATTCTCGCTTGCGCCCTGGCACTTTCGGCCTGTGCCAACACCATCCGTGGCGTCGGCAGGGACGTCAAATCGACAGCCAACGCGGTTGAGGACACGGTCGAGAACCCCTGATCCGCAGTCTCGCCAACGCGCATTGCTCTCAAGATAGCTCAAGCGATGCGCATTAAGTCCTTGTAACATCTGGGAACAAGAAAGTCGTGCTGCAAGGCGCGGATCGGTTTTTGGTCCATGCCGAATTCGCCCAGATGAGGCCGAAGCGCGGACGTCGTGTCCGCCTATTGCAATTATTTTCGTTGGGGCGGGCACGAAAAGTTGACTTTTCGAGCGGGGGATATGCCGTTAATCTTTTCTGGTACCCTCAACAACGAAGCTAGAAGCTAGGAGCCATAGGATGAAGACCGCTCTCTTAGTTGTCGCCGCTCTGGGCCTTTCGGTGTCCGGCGCCGCAGCGGAATGTGTTGGCCACACTAAAACGACGGCTTCCGTAGATCAGCAAACCAAAGCTGCAAGCGTAGATCAGCAAACCACAGTCGCAAGCGTCGCAAATACGCCGACAACTGCCGACACGCCGATCCTGAAAAAGGAAGAGGCAAAAGAGTCAGAATAGGCGCTTCAACCCGCCCGAACGCTCCGAGCGAGGCTTGCCGCGCTCAACTTCCCGTCCAAAGTTTCACCGGTATGTTCGCTGCGGGGCGCTGTTGCTTGTTGATGTCAAGACATGCCAGCGTCACGCGCCGCCTCGGCCTGGTATAGCATAAGTACGGGCTGTCGTACTTATGCTTCGGTCTCCTCCTTGGTCTGCCATCCCCCAGCCGCGCGGGCGAAATATCTAAATATCCTGGCATTCCAACGGATATTTATTGTAACGCCGTGACGAGCAAGCAGCAACAGGATAGTATCGGCTCGAAGGAGGGGCTGGTGCTATGGGAATACTTCGACCGCGACAAAAGCCCACGAAGGCTTACCCAAACAGCGACCGCTTTGAAGAGGATGGTCGCCGCATTTACAGTGCCTATGAAGGAACTAAAAGGCGCCACCCTACAGCTTCAGTGCAGCGCGCTCGTTTTGTCGCGATCATTGCCGTTACATCTGCCATCGCGGTGGTGCTGGCGCGGTGGCTATGGCACCTAGGGTGGTGGCAATGAACGTTTGCAGTGCGCCTAGGGAGATCCGCCTTTGAGGGCGATCAGGCCGATCAGGATTGCGCTTGCCGCAGCAATCGACGCCCACCAAGTTGCATTGCGCGAAGGTCGCCAGTGTTGGCGGTGTCTAGCGCGCTTTCGCCACTGGCCAGACCGATTATCGTAGCGCGATTTTTCCACGCCTCCCATTCCCAAAGTCAACAACGCGTTTGTTGCCGATTGGAGTCCAGACGCGCGCCCAAGGGTCGGCTTTAGGCGGCGCGCGCCAACGGCTATTCCCAAGGCGATCGGCCCGCGCATGGCGGGAGTGCAGGTTTTAACCTCACCGATCGAAACCGACTTCATCACAATGAACGTCGACAATCTCAAAGAGTCAGGGCATGACCGGCGCATCGGAATTCTGCTGGATCGAATAGATGTGTTGGCTGGGAAATAGCACAGTTAGGCGCTCCGCGAAGGTAATCGCTGAGGCTGAGCGCGCCGAACGCGCCGCAAAGACGGCAAGATTGAAATCCCTTCGCATGGCAACTCAGAGTGACTTGAATGTTTCGTTTCCGGAGGAGCTCGATTGCTCGCTCCTCGTCGCGGCACTGATTCAAGGCGAATCATCGGGCCAGCCTTTCAATCGTCTCAATGATGGATTTGGCAAGGGCTTCGCCTTCATGGGCAGGCTCGGATCCGAATAGCAACAAAACTGCTTCCTCGCTCGGAGGCAAGCCGGGCCGGCAGGTCTGTTCAATAGCCATGCGAACCAGTTTGAGGGCGACCCAGGCGCTGCGGATGTTCTGTTGGACTTCCATGCTAGCCCAACATGTCACGCAGCGGCTTCCTGCGCTCCTGCGGCCGGTATTTCTCCATCCGCCTGACCTTATCCAAACCCACCGTAACCAGCGATCCAAGGTCGATCGTCACCTTGCCGGCCTCCTCGTCTATGCGCGTAATCTCGCCAGAAAGCTCAATATGCTGGCCGCGCTTGACCTTTGTAGAATCGCGGATGGAGTGCGGGAATCCGTAGGAGGGGATGGAGACGCTTACGCGGTCCCTCGCTTACCGCCTTCGCACAGTGGCTGTGATCGCCACCACGTCAAGAGGTTGCTGATAGACGAGACAACGCGCTTCGCTCTAGCGGGAACGGCCCAGCGGCTTGGTTGCGAGGGGGACTGGCAGCTGGAGGCCGCTGGGCCTTGGCCAGCTAGCTTAAGAGGAGGCGCTGTGCTGGCTGACCAAAAACTTACGCTCAAGGCAACGGAATAGCATCATTCGAACGAACACTGTTCGTCAGCATGTTCCTGATGCTGGACATCCGAAGGGCAAGCCAGGCCAGCGGACTATGAGGAGCCGCATTTTGCCCCCATGTCGAGCGGCTGGCGGAACCTATTGTTCGGTCGGCAGCGGCTCATGGTCGGGGAGATGATGATGCAGCACCTCGGCAAGGTTCCGCTTGTCGAACGTTTGGGCCAAACGGGGCGTTTGAAAGACGGCCCGACAGCCAATCGGGGGGCGACAAGCTGGCCGCCGGGCCTAACCAGCGGGCAATTGGGTCCGTTCGCCGGTTGGGCCGAACTATAGGTCATTCCATGCAACATTTCTAATTTAGTAAAATGGTCATGATCCGTTCCCTTAGTCATCAAACCGGATGAGCCTAGAGTCAATTTGGTGCCTAACAGGAGGAAGAGTGACCGGCATCACGCCTCCGTTTTGCGGTGCTGATCAAGCGGAACATTAGGAGTTTCTAACAGTTGTCTGGGAGCGGTGGGCCTATCCCCCGCTTGGCCCCCGCTGCAGATCGGGCCGCAGCCCGATCGGCCCGCGCTCAGAGGAGGAGCGCGGGCTTCTCCTTGTCAGTGCGATGCAGATAAGGGGTGGCCGGCGCCGCTTTGGGGGGCGTTGGGGTAGAGTGCCTTGTAGGGCGCCGGCCGGGCGGCGTTGGGGTCCGCCGCACGAATAAGCTAACATAGGTTGGGACCGTAGGTATGGCGTGATCGCGGAAGTACCGTGCTTCCCAATAGCTAGCCAGCCAGCGCCATGCCGATGGCAATGCCTATGCCGATCGAGAATCCAGTGGCGAGCTTGCCGCCGAGGTCAATGGGGCGCGCGGCCGACGGCACCGGGCCAGTCCCTGCGGGGAATTGGTTAAAAAGCTCAGGCCGAAGCGCGGACGTTGTGCTTGCGCTTCATGAAGTCCTTGGCGGTCTCGACCGCCACGGCAGCGTCGCGGCAATAGGCGTCGGCACCGACTGCCTTGCCGAACTCCTCGTTGAGCGGCGCGCCGCCGACCAGCACGACATAGTCGTCGCGGATGCCCTTTTCCTTCATCGTATCGATGACGACCTTCATGTAGGGCATGGTCGTCGTCAGCAGCGCCGACATGCCGATGATGTCGGGCTGGTGCTGCTCGATGGCGTCGAGATATTTTTCCACCGCATTGTTGATGCCGAGGTCGATGACGTCGAAGCCGGCGCCCTCCATCATCATGCCGACAAGGTTCTTGCCGATGTCGTGGATGTCGCCCTTGACGGTGCCGATCACCATCTTGCCCTGCTTTGGCGCGCCGGTGGCGACGAGCAGCGGACGCAGGATGAACATGCCCGCCTTCATCGCGTTGGCCGACAACAGCACTTCCGGCACGAACAGGATGCCGTCGCGAAAATCCTCGCCGACGATGCGCATGCCTTCGACCAGCGCCTCGGTCAGCACCTTGTAAGGCGCCCAGCCGCGCTCGAGAAGGATGTTGGTGCCTTCCTCGATCTCTTCCTTCAGCCCGTCATAAAGATCGTCGTGCATCTGCTGCACGAGCTCGTCGTCGGAAAGCTCGGAAAGGATGATCTCGTCGTCGGCCATTTTTAATCCAGCTCCTTGCCGCACGGATACAGTTGCGGGGCCTCAAATATCACGTCAATACCTAACCCGCTACAGGCTTGCGTCCATAGCTGATTTGCGACTTCCCGCAAAAGGAAAGCGACTGCAAATCTATTGGAATTCTTGTCGATTTTGCGACAGGCGTTGGCGCTGGCGGGCCGTTTCGAATAGGGTGCATGACTACGATCCGGCCAGAAGCCGCGATATGCGGCCGTAACAATTGCGCCAGAACAAAGTCAGGGAAGAACGATCATGAGTGAGAACACGGCGGTCGACCAGGAAGCGTCAAACGCGCGGCGCGGACGCGCCGCCAGCGGTGGCGCCGCTGCCCGGCGGGCGGCGCGCTCGGGTGGCGGCCCCGGCACCCAGCTCACCTACATCAAGCGCAAGATCAACGTCTATGAGGTGCTGGACGAGGAAGGGCTGGCGCTGATCGAGAAGAACACCGACACGGTGCTCGAGGAGATCGGCATCATCTTTCGCGACGACGCCGAGGCGCTGCAACTCTGGAAAGAAGCCGGTGCCGACGTCAAGGGCGAGCGCGTGCATTTCCCGAAGGGGCTCTGCCGCTCACTTTTGAAAACCGCGCCGTCCGTCTATACCCAGCATGCCCGCAATGCAGAACGTTCGGTGCAGATCGGCGGCAACGCCACGGTCTTCGCGCCGGTCTACGGCCCGCCCTTCGTGCGCGACCTCGATGGCGTCAGGCGCTATGCGACGATCGAGGATTTCCAGAATTTCGTGAAGCTCGCCTATATGGCGCCGTCGATCCACCATTCGGGCGGCACGGTGTGCGAGCCGGTCGACGTGCCGGTCAACAAGCGCCATCTCGACATGATCTACAGCCACATCAAATATTCGAATAAGCCGTTTATGGGCTCGGTCACCGCGCCGGAGCGCGCCGAAGACACGGTTGCGATGGCCAAGATCGTGTTCGGCGACGATTTCGTCGAGAACAATACGGTGCTGACCAGCCTGATCAACGCCAACTCGCCGATGGTGTTCGACGAGACCATGCTGGGCGCGCTGAAAGTCTATTCGCGCCACAACCAGGCCTGTATCGTCACGCCGTTCATTCTCGCCGGCGCAATGAGCCCGGTGACGGTCGCCGGCACGCTGACCCAGGTTCTGGCCGAAGTGCTGGCCGGCGCGTCGTTCACGCAGCTGATCCGGCCGGGCGCGCCGGTGCTGTTCGGCACCTTCGCCTCGTCGATTTCGATGCAGTCGGGCGCGCCGACCTTCGGCACGCCGGAGCCGTCGCTCGTCTCCTATGGTGCGGCGCAACTCGCCCGCCGGCTTGGCCTGCCGTTCCGCACCGGCGGCTCGCTGTGTGCTTCGAAGATACCGGACGCGCAGGCGGCTTATGAGAGCGCCAACACACTGAACTCGACGATCCTTGCCGGCACCAACTTCGTGCTGCACTCGGCCGGCTGGCTCGAGGGCGGGCTCGCCTCCTGCTACGAAAAATTCATGATGGACATCGACCAGCTCGGCATGACGCAGAAGTTCTCCGAAGGCGTCGACCTGTCGGAAAACGGCCAGGCGATGGACGCCATCCGCCAGGTCGGTCCGGGCAGCCACTATCTCGGCTGTGACCACACCCAGGCCAATTTCCAGACCGCCTTCTACCGTTCCAATATCGCCGACAACAATTCCTACGAGCAGTGGCTGGCCGAGGGCGAAAAAACCGCGCCGCAGCGCGCCAACGAACTCGCCCGCCGCTGGCTGGAAAGCTACGAGGCGCCGCATCTCGATCAGGGTATTGACGACGGGCTGAAGGAGTTCATCGCCAGGAAGAAGGCGTCGATGGCCGACGCCTTCACCTGAAAGGAGCCCGAGTCAGGCGGGGCTAAAGTCGCCAACATCATCCACAAGGAAGTCTGGCGGAGCGCCTTCTCCGAGCCGGACAGGAAGGGATGATCCTCGAGCGCAGCCTGATCGAAAATATGGCGGCAGCGCTTTCCGCCTCCGGCCTCATGCTTCGCGGCGGCTTCAATTTTGCAGGCGGTGAGGAAACACCCTCCGGTCTCTCCGGCGCTGTCGCCAAATCCGTCCTGCTGGTCGGGCAGGCGGGCGCCGCGCCATGGCCGCATTTCCTGCGCTGGCGGGAGAGTCAATTGCAGACCGTTGCCAATCCGCTCGACACCTGGTCGCGCGAAGTCATCGGCGCGGTGGCGAAGACATTCGGGGCGCGGGCGGTTTCGCCCTCCGACAGGCCGTATCTGCCGTTCCAGCAATGGGCGATGCGGGCGGAGGGCTTGCGGCCGTCGCCGCTCGGCATCCTCATGCATCCGCAATACGGGCTCTGGCACGCCTATCGCGGCGCGCTGCTGTTCGAGGACGAAATAGCGCTTCCAGAACCCCGCGACGTGATTCACCTTTGCGATGGATGTCTCGACAAACCTTGCCTGAAATCTTGTCCGGTCGGTGCCTATTCTGCAGATGGTTTCGCGCATGGAACATGTCTGGCGCATGTGCGTGGGCAAAACGGCGCGCCTTGCCGGACCGGCGGCTGTCTCGACCGCAACGCCTGTCCCTACGGCGCGGCCTATCGCTATCCACCACAGGTTCAAGCCTTCCACATGACCGCGTTCGCGAGCCTGTAGCGTCGCCGAATGCCGCACGGATTTGCAGGGGTTGCCCCATTGCGACTTGCCCTGTTGGCCTGCGTGGATATCGCGCGACCGTGGTCGTCGTCTGACGGCTGACAAAAAAATTCTTTCCATTGCCCAAGGAATCGCCGCTAGCCTTCGTCCAACAGGCAAATGATGGCGCTGATGCTGGATGAAAGCGAAGCCTCCGACGCCGAGCTGATCGGTCGGGCGAAGGGCGGAGACAGGGGGGCTTTCGGCAAATTGCTCGAAAGGCACTATGACTTCGTCTATCGCGCCGCGTATCGCTGGTGCGGGAAAAAGGCCGACGCCGAGGATATCGCCCAGGAAGTCTGCGTTCGGCTCGGCCGGGCGATCCGCGACTATCATGGCAGCGGCGCCTTCACCACCTGGCTCTACACCATGACGCTGAATGCGGCACGCGACATGATGCGAAAAACCGTCCGCGAGACGATCAAGACCGAAGCCTACGGGGCTTATGAGCTGATCTCGGGAGAGGCCCCGGCCGAGCCCGAAGATCCAGCCGAGGCGCTTTGGGCGGCGGTGCGGATGCTGCCGGACAAGCAGCGCGACGCGGTGCTGCTCGTCTATGGCGAAGGGCTGAGCCACGCACTCGCTTCCGAGGCGATGGGCATCTCGGAGTCGACGGTTTCCTGGCACATCCATGAAGCGAAGAAACGGCTGAAGACGCTCATGCTTTCAGCCGGGGAAGTGTGATCATGGTTGACGACAACGAACTCAACAGGCTGCGCGACATCGCAGCACCGGCACCGGGCACCGACGCGAAGGCGCGTGCCTTCGAGGCCGCCATGCGGGCTTACGACCTGGACGAAAAAACGTCACCTGCCGCCCAAGGATCGGCGAAAGGGCTTCGTCTCACAGAGCGAGCACAAAAGCTCTGGAGCGAAATCATGCAAAAGAAACTCCTCGCCACCCCGGCCATTGCCGGGCTCATCGTCCTGCCGATCGCCGGATACGTCACCATCTATATGCTGCAGGAGCAGCCGTTCCATTCCGGTGGGGACGAGAAGATCAGTGAAACGCTGGCCGATAAACCAGTGGCTAAAGGCCCGGCAACGGTGAGGCCGCTCACCGTAGCCGAGGCCGACAAGCGGAAGAAAGCCGATGCCGACGTCGAAAGCCGCGACGCAGCCGAGGCGCTTGCGCCGGCATCGCCGCCGAAGCCCGAATCGAACGCGATGGGTGGCCTGGTGCAGCAGGATATGGTGGCTCGCAATGCGCCCGAGCCCTCGCCTCGCGAGGCGCTGGCTGGCGGTTCAAGTACCGCGGCTCCTGCAGCCGATGGCGCCGCGCGGGTTGGCCGTGTGACCGGTACTGTGGCCCAATCCAAGTTGATGGCTCAGCCTTCGACCGCCCCGGCCGACCAGATGCTGCCGCAGGAGCAAAACCGCGACCGCGTCGAGGATTTCAAGAGCAATCCGGTGCGTGCCGCGCTCGAAGACCCGGTGTCGACCTTTTCGATCGACGTCGACACTGCCTCCTATTCCTTCGTGCGGCGTTCGCTCAGGGATGGTGTTGTGCCGCAGGCCGACACGGTCCGCGTCGAGGAGATGATCAACTACTTCCCCTATGACTGGAAAGGTCCGGACGTTGCCTCGACGCCGTTCAACTCGACCGTCAGCGTCATGCCGACGCCGTGGAACGAGCACACCAGGCTGATGCATGTCGCCATCAAAGGTTTCGACGCGAAGCCGGCCGAGCAGCCCAAGGCCAATCTGGTCTTCCTGATCGACGTGTCGGGCTCGATGAACGAGCAGGATAAGTTGCCGCTCTTGCAGTCCGCCTTCCGGCTTCTGGTCAACAAATTGAAGCCCGACGACACGGTTTCGATCGTCACCTATGCGGGCGATGCCGGCACTGTCCTGGAGCCGACGAAGGTTTCGGAGAAGGACAAGATTCTCAATGCCATCGACACGTTGGCGCCCGGCGGCAGCACTGCCGGCGAGGCGGGTATCAAGGAAGCCTACAGGCTGGCGCAGAAATCCTTTGTCAACGACGGGATCAATCGCGTGATGCTGGCCACGGACGGCGACTTCAATGTCGGCCAGACCGACGACGACGATCTGAAGCGATTGATCGAAAAGGAGCGTAGGACCGGCGTGTTCCTGTCGGTGTTCGGTTTCGGTCGCGGCAATCTGAACGATCAGATGATGCAGACCATCGCCCAGAACGGCAACGGCACCGCCGCCTATATCGACACTTTGGCCGAGGCGGAGAAGGTGCTGGTCGAGGATGCGTCTTCGACGTTGTTCACCATCGCCAAGGACGTGAAGATCCAGGTCGAGTTCAACCCGCAAAAAGTCTCGGAATACCGGCTGATCGGCTACGAGACCCGCGCCTTGAACCGCGAGGATTTCAACAACGACCGCGTCGATGCCGGCGAGATCGGCTCCGGCCATTCGGTCACTGCGATCTACGAGATCACGCCGAAAGGCAACGGCGGCGAGCAAATCGATCCGCTGCGCTACGGCCAGGCTGCAGTGAACAATGGCGGCGTCGCCAATGCCGACGAATATGCGTTCGTGAAGATCCGCTACAAGTTGCCGAATGAGGGTGCCTCGAAGCTGATCACCACGCCGGTCACATCGGCCAATGAAGTGGCTGATTTCGACCAGGCCAGCACCGACCAGCGTTTCTCCGTTGCCGTCGCGGCCTTCGGCCAGAAGCTGCGCGACGAGGATGCGACCGCGAAGTTCGGCTACGACAAGATCCTGGAGATTGCCACTGCCGCCCGGGGAGCCGACCCGTTTGGGTACCGGTCCGAGTTCCTCTCGCTGGTGCGCCTTGCCTCGGCGCTCGGCGGTAACCGGTAATGGTGATGACGGCCGGTTTCCTCAGATGGAATCGTCCTGATACGGGAAACCGACACACGGGCGGGTGAGACAGGCCGGCAAGGAAAACCTTGCCGGCCTTTTTCAACATTTGTCAGGCGCGGCTACGCCGGCGCTCGCGGCGGGCTTCGCTGGTCTCGACGGTGTTGACTGTGGCTTGCTTGTTGCGCATCGGGCCGATGCGCTCGACGATTTTCTCAACGGTCGGGCGATCCGACCTGGTGTGCGCGTCGAGTGCCTTGCGCATGGCGGCGAGGTGGGCGAACGAGGTGCCGCAGCAACCGCCGACGATTTTGGCGCCGGCATCGACGGCCAGCCTGACATAGTCGGCCATCAGTTCGGGCGTGCCGGAATAATGGATTTCTGCGCCGCGAAATTCCGGAATGCCACAATTGCCCTTGACGATCACCGTCGCCTCCGGCTTCGCCTCGGTCATGTCGAGCAGCGAAGCGAGGATGTCGGAGGCGCCGACGCCGCAATTGGCGCCGACACCGAGCGGCGCCTGCGGCAGCCCATCGGCGACGCCATGGATGTCCTTCGGCAACAGCCCCATCATGGTGCGGCCGGCGGTGTCGAAGGAGCCGGTATAGGTATAGGGCAGGCCGACGCGGATCGCGGCTTCGGCTGCGGCGCGGATCTCGTCCGGCGCCGACATAGTCTCGATCCAGGCGACTTCGGCGCCGCCGGCCTTCAGGCCCTCGATCTGTTCGGCAAAGGCCTCGACCGCCTCGTCATAGGTCATCGCGCCGAGCGGCACCAGCAACTCGCCGGTCGGGCCGACCGAGCCCGCCACGATGACCTTGCGGCCTGCTTTATCGGCGACAGCGCGGGCGATCTCGGCGGCGCGCTTGTTCAGCGCATGCACGCGGTCCTGCGCATGGTGCAGCTTCAGCCGGTGGCGGGTGCCGCCGAAGGAGTTGGTGAGAATGATGTCGGCGCCGGCATCGACGAAGTTCTGGTGCAGACTGGTGATGGTGTCGGGAGCCGTCTCGTTCAGCAACTCTGGAGCCTCGCCAGCCTCGAGCCCCATGGCGAACAGATTGGTACCGGTGGCGCCATCGGCAAGCAGAACGCCCTTTTCGGCAAGCAGCGCGT
The DNA here is from genome assembly GCF_055811755.1 of Mesorhizobium sp. WSM4840. Lineage (NCBI taxonomy): Bacteria > Pseudomonadati > Pseudomonadota > Alphaproteobacteria > Hyphomicrobiales > Phyllobacteriaceae > Mesorhizobium > Mesorhizobium sp. WSM4840. The sequence goes on along the minus strand of NZ_JBVVQD010000028.1, from coordinate 49,204 downwards.
CAATTGGATTGGTCATTGGAAATACGCCTTCCGGGAATTCTTTGTCGAGATAAGGATATAAAGAAATCTTTATATGGCGTCAATGTCGGCGTGGTAAACAAGCCGTTAAAATCGCATTTCCGCCAGCCTTTGCGTGAAGCTGGCCGCCTCATGTGCGTTGATGTCGGCGGCGCGGATCAGATTGTCGAAATGGCTGGTCAGCGTGCGGACCGGCTGGGTCGCGTTCAGCACCAGATACATGTCGCCGACATAGATGGCGGCGCGATAAGGCCCAAAGATAGTGTAGGGGATCGAGTAGCGCATCCGGCCGTCATAGAGAAACAGGCGGAAGGTGGGATAAAGGTCGTCGAGCAGCGTCGCCATGTGAAGAAGCTGCTGGTGGCGGTCGGCCTCAGGGAAACGGTCCCAGACGCCCAGTCCGCGCGCAAAGATCTCCAGCGTGTGGCGCGGCATGCAGACTTCCATGTCGGTTTCCGGCCGCCGGTTGTAGTCGATGCGGTACTGCGTCTCACCGGCCTGCGCCTCGCGGCTCTTGTTGGCAATACCAGCCTCGTAGTCGACAAGCGCCTCGGTGCGCAGAAGATCGGGAATGCCGGCGGGCACGTAACGGATCTTCGTGCCCGCAGCCTCGGCATGCCATTTGGCCAGCAGCGTGCGGTCGAAGCCGTCGGGCGCTTCCTCGATCTCCAGGCTCTCGCGGATTTCGCCGGTGACGCCTTCGTCCTGGCTGAGGCCGAGCAGCCAGTCGAGCGACACCTTGAATTCGGCGGCGATGTTGAGCAGCGTTTCGGCGCGGGGAAGGCGTGTCGAGGCGCCGGACAGCAGCTGCGAAAGCGCCGAGCGATCGATGCCCACCGCCGTCGCGAAGGCGGACTGGTTCAAGTCGGATCGTGTCAGGAGCATTTTCAGGCGCTCCCGAAAGATCGTCGACAGGTCGCGTTTGTCCATATCGTCATTCCGGCCATTGGGAGGAAAAAATTCCGCCGAGTTCGCCAAAGTGGCACCTCAGGCGTAAATGAATCCGCCAGCTCGTTTACAATAAATAACATATGCGACTTAAAATGCGCAATCGCAACATTTTGTGCGCTTTGTCGCGTTGCAGCATGTCAACGCTCCTGACACAATACTGTCAGGAATCAAAAACGGTTCCGGCGACTGGAAGGGCAGTGGTCGATCCATGACGAGCATGAATAACAGACGACGCAATGCACCGGCCATCGAATGGCCGACCGTGTTTCTCGCGTTCTTCTGTTACGGCACATGGCTCGCAGCCGGCCTGTTCCTGTGGCCGTCCTATCCGTTGCTGGCGCTCGTCGTTCTGGCCTTGATGGCTGCGCTGCAATCCTCGCTGGCGCACGAAGTCCTGCACGGCCATCCGACCCGCAATGCGCAGCTCAACGAAGCTATCGTCTTCCTGCCGATCGGCCTCGTCTGGCCGTTCCGCCGGTTCAAGACCATTCATCTGCGCCACCATGCCGACGAACGGTTGACCGATCCGCTTGACGATCCTGAAAGCTACTACAAGGCGCTGTGGCACCATGACGAATTGCCGCCGGCGATGAAGTTCCTGCTGAAAATCAACAACACCATGATCGGCCGCCTTATTCTCGGCCCGTGGCTGTCGTGCACCGGCTTCTTCATCGACGATGCCAAGCAGATGCTTGCCGGCGACAAGGTGATCCGCAAGGCATGGCTGCTGCACGCCATCGGCCTCGCCGTGGTGCTGCCGGTCGTGCAGTTCGGCTTCGGCATCCCGCTGTGGCTCTACGTGCTAGTGCCGGTGTGGCTCGGCCAGTCGCTGATCTCGATCCGTACCTTCGCCGAGCATCAATGGTCGGAGCATCCGGAAGGCCGAACGGTGATTGTCGAGCGTTCGCCGCTGTCGTTGCTGTTCCTCAACAACAATCTGCATTTCGTGCATCACAAGAGCCCGACGGTGGCTTGGTACCGGCTGCCGAAGTTGTTTCGCGAGCGCCGTGACGAGTGGCTACGAATGAACAATGGCTACGCCTATCCAAACTATTTCGCGCTGCTCAAGGCTTATGCGTTCAAGGCGAAGGAGCCGATCGTCCACCCGGTGCTGCGGCGCACGCCGGAACCGGGCCGGGCGTTCAAGCCGCGCGTCAGGGCGCGCAGCCTCAATGGGCTTGGCAGTGCGCCGGTGCCCGCCGAGCCGCCGAAAGAATGAATTTTGCGGCATCGCCGGCGGCGATGCCCAGGTGCGCGTCAATGGTCTCGTCAGTTTCTCAGCGTAGCGACCAAAATCCCGGCACGAGCGATTTCGTTGCCGCCTTGCCGATGTATGACTGGCCCGAAATGCGGAGCGAGGTCGATGCCCAATGGGCACGGCTGCGTGATGCCTTCCGGCAAAGAGGCATCGACGCGCCGCAGACCATCGCTCGCGTCAATGCCGATCTGTGGCCTGTAGACGGCGGCATCCGTGACGCCGCCGGAAAGGTGATCGCGCCCGATCCGGCGACGCTGCCGCCGGACGAGCTGGATTTTCACGGGCTTTGGCTGCATCCGGCGCTGCTGTTCGCACAGACCTGCTGGGGGCCGATGGAACTCGGCCTGTCGGAGCATGTCCAGGTGGTCGGCCAGCCGAGCTACGACGCATACGAGGGCGGGCAGGGCGAACTCTATTCGAGCGCCATCGTGATGCGCGCGGACGGCTCGCCGTCTGTTCGAGCACCTGATGACGGCAGCCCTCTTGTTTCTCTCGACCTGCTGCGCAACATGCGCTTCACCTTCAACCACTCCGATTCGATGTCGGGCTTCGTCGGGCTGACGCGTGACCTGGAGGCGCTGGGCGAAAGCCTGAACATCTTCTCTGAGCGCAGCGAAAGCGGTGGCCACCGCGCCTCGATCGTCGCCATTGCCGAGGGCAAGGCCGATGTCGCGGCCATCGACTGCCAGAGCTGGGCGCTGGCGCGGCGCTTCGAGCCTGCGGCACAGAAGGTAGCGGCCGTTGGCTGGACAAGGCGGCGCAAGGGCCTGCCGTTCATCACTGCCAGAGCGACACCGGAAAAGATCGTGGTGGCGCTGCGTGAGGCAGTCGCGGCGATCGCATAAAAACAGTCAGCCGCCGAGCAGCCGCTCGTCGAGCGGATAGGTCGAAAGCTGCTCGTTGCCGGTTTCGGTGATCAGGATCTGCTCCTCGATCTTGACGCCCTCGCGTCCGCCAAGCCGGCCGATATAGCTTTCGACGCAAAGCACCATGCCTGACACGAGCACGCCGTCGGGCGTGTCTTCAGTCCAGTCGATCGCATGCGGCAGCGTCGGGTATTCGTCGGCCAGGCCGACGCCGTGATAGAGCACGCCGTAGCGCGCCGGGAAGCAATCTCCGGGCGGCACCGCCGAGCGTTCGACAAGGTCGCGGAAGGATATGCCCGGCTGCATCAGGCGGATGTTGTGGGCGATCTGGTCGGCGGCGATGCGAAACAGGTCGCGTTGCTCGTTGGACGGCTCGGTGTCGCCGCAGAGCCAGGTGCGCGACAGGTCGGCGCAGAAACCGTAGGGGCCGATCAGGTCGGTATCGAAAGCGACGAGATCGCCGGCTTCGATCGTTCGCGACGAGCATTCCTGGAACCAGGGATTGGTGCGCGGGCCGGACGTCAGGAGCCGGGTTTCGACCCATTCGCCGCCACGCGCGATGTTGCCGCGGTGGAGTTCGGCCCACAGTTCGTTTTCGGAAATGCCTGGCCTCAATGCTGCTTCCATCTCGCCCATTGCCGCCTGGCAAGCGACGATCGACCGGCGCATGGCCAGGATTTCGTCGGGCGATTTGATCAGACGTGCATTTTCCATCAGCGCTTCGCCATTGCCGATCGAGATGCCGAGGCGGGCGAGCTCTTCGACGCCCTCGGGATTGATGTGATCGACGGCGATGCGGCTGATACCGCCGCCATGCTCCCTCACCAGATCGGCAATGCCGGCCGCCCAGCGGCGGACCTTTTGCTCGGTCAGTTCGCCGCTGTAGAGATACATCCACGACACTGCCGGCCGCACCTCGTCGACCACGCCGGAGTGGTCGGAAAGGTGCTCGCAGGAAAAATAGTCGAACAGCACCACCGGGCCTTCGGTGGCAACGAAACAATGCCTTGTCGGATTGTGCGCGACCCAGAGCTGCATATTGGTCGAGTCGGTCGCGTAGCGGATATTGATCGGATCGTAGAACAGGGCCCCCGCATAGTCGCGGCGCTTCAGCTCGGCGCGGATGCGGTCGAGCCGGTACTGACGCATGGCGGGCAGGTCGGGGGCGGCAATGCCGGCGGCGTGCCACTCGGCTTCCGCCAGTGCGCCGAAGCCCAGCACATGCTGGTTGAGCTCAGCGGCCTTCCGCCGCGACTTCAGGCGCAACGCATCGATGGAGCCTGCTTCGTCCGGCTCGAACGGCATGATCCTGCGGTGACGAGGAGGCCGATCAGTCGGGTTCCTGTCCACCCTCGGCTCCTTTGCTAACGCCTTCCTCGGGCGCTGTGGCTTTTTCCGCAGCCGCTCTCTTCAATCTTATATACGCGCCGGGCCGGGCAGACTTGTCGGTGCTAGGCAATAGGGGAACCATGATTTGCCTTGGTTGGCCGTCCGGCTCATGGCCGGCTTTTTTGAGCTGATCCAGAATGACCGGCCGCGGATCGTCGCGGTCGAGCCAGACGAGTACGGCCGGCTCTTGCACCAGCCTGTCGAAATTCGGCACTTCCTGGTTAAGCGCGACCAATTTTTCGTCGACCAGCCGCAGATTTCCGACCCATGCACCGTCGGATATTGCGGTTTTCACCGGCCCGTCAGCAGTCAGCTGGCGATACAGGGCCGGGTAATCCACCCGGATCATCCGCGAGAGACCACTGGTCCCGTTTATCTGGAAGTACCAAGTGGCGGGCGCGAGCAGAACGGCGATGATCGCTCCGGCCGCGATCACCAGGAGCTGGGCGTCCCTGCCGCGTGGTGAGAGCCGTTCCATGTAGGCGGCCGTCGCCAGTGGCAAGATGACCAGGACCGGCACCAGCCAACGGGCCTTGACCTCCGTCACGCCGGTGGCCACCACAAGTATCGCCAGCATGGCCAAGCCGAGCGCCAAGGTACGCCACAAGAGAACTTCCCTGGCCGGAGCCTTGGGGGGACGCTCAGAGAAACGGAACCCCACCAGCGCGAAAGCCAGCGCGGAAACGAGCGCCGGCAAGACAGCGAAATTGAAGGTCCCCATGATAAACTTGCCGGCGCCGATGGCCGTGGCCGTCATGCGCCCCTGCTGTAGGTCTATTCCGAACTTCTCGCCTCTCGCCAGCAAATCGGCAGGATGCATGAGGCTCCAATATGTGGTTGGCGCCAGCACCAATATCGCGACGGCAACGCTGATTGCGAATTTCGGATCGAGGATCGCGCCGCGCAACTCGCGCAGCGACAACACCGCCGCAACAAGCGCTACCACCAGGAATACGTCGTTGTATTTGGCAAGAATTGCCGCAGCCGTTGCCAAGCCAAACATCGCATAGGCGATCACGCTTCGCCGCTCGATCAGATTAGCCATGGCGAGCAGCAGCAGCGCGCAGAAGGCGACAACGGCGACCGAATGCGACAAGGCGCGCTGTGATTCCCAGGCGATTTGCGGGATTGTGAAAAGTCCGAGCATGGCTGCCGCTGCCGTCGTTTTCGTGTAGCCGAACCGCCGCATGGCGGCGAACACACTACAGGCGGCGAGGAACAGCACGGAGTATTTGACGAGCTTCAGCGTAAAAATATTGGTGCCGAAAATTTGCGCGGCCAGCCAGTTGATCCATGTGTAGAGAGGCGGTTGCGAGCCGCCATATCCAGCCCAAAGATAGGGAAGATAAATCAGCTGCTCCGCGTCATCGACGCCGACGCCAGTTCCTGCCCAAGTGGCCAGAACGGACAATATGACGGTTTGCAAGGCCAAGTAAGCGGCGACCATGACAATCGCCGCCGGGAAGGGGCCGATTCTGCTCTCGGCAAGCCATTCGTCCCATTTCATCGAATACTTCAACGAGTTCTCATCGCCCGTGCCAGTTGCCGCCGCCTCCGCTAGCATGAAGACCATGCCCCGCACAATGTGGCAGCCCTGATCGCTGCCGGAGCGGCGGGCAGGCAAGTCGAATCGCACCGTCGCTCTCTCTTTTGTTCTAGCATCGGATTTCCCAAATCGGTCCCACCCCCGGGTCAAGCGCGAGGGCTGGCCTTTGGGTCCGGTGCTCTAGGTCCGCATCTTCTCGCCGCTCGGGTCGAAGGGCGGCTCGACATTGATGCGGGCTGGCCGCCGGTGTCCGAGGATTTCGATCTCGAACAGTCCGGCGCTCTCGTTCTCGGCCAAGGCGGCCGGCACATAGCCTTGCGCCATCGATTTCCGGACGTAATGCGCATAGCCGCCGGAGGTGATCCAGCCAACCACGCGCCAGTCGCCGTCGACAATGCCGCGCACGGCCGAGGCGCCTTCCGCGGCCATGGAGCCGCGCACTTCCTTGCCTGATATATCGAAGCGCGGCGCGCCATAGCCATGCGGCTTTTCCACCGTGCCAAAATCCTTGCCGCCGACCTTGGCCCAGATTGGCTCGTCGCCCATCACGTCAGCATCCGCGGCATCTACGATGAACGAGACACGGCGCAGTTTCGGCCCTTCTGCCTGTTCCTTGGCCGCCGCTTCGCGTCCGATGAAATCGTTCTTCTCGAGCTTGATAAAGCGATCCATTGCTCCTTCGAACGGCCCGTAGATCGGGCGCAGCTCGCGAAACCAGGTCGGAAAATTCTTTTCCAGGCGCATCGAGAGCAAGGCGCGCATGCCGAAATCGACGAGGCCAAACTCTGCACCGGCATCCTTGATCGCCTTATAGACAAGGCGCTGGTAGGCCGGCGCCATCCAGATCTCGTAGCCGAGATCGCCGGTATAGGTGATGCGATTGACCATGCAGGGCGCGCCGCCGACCGCCATCTCGCGGAAATCCATGAAGCGGAAAGCCTTGGTCGAGACATCCACGTCAACAAGCTTCTGCAGCAGGTCGCGCGATCTCGGCCCAGCGATCGAGAGGCCGACAAGCGTCTGGTCGAAGCGGTGGATGCGGACGCTACCATCCCTCGGCAGGTGCTTCTCGAACCAGCGCATGTGATACTTCTGCGCCGCCGACGAGCTCCAGATCATGAAGCGCTCTTCACCAGCCTTGGCGATGGTGAAGTCGCCGATCAGCCTGCCGAACTCGTTCAGCATCGGGGTCAGCACGATGCGGCCGATCTTCGGCATGCGGTTGGTCATCAGCCGGTTGAGGAAATCCTCCGATCCCGGCCCGGACACTTCGTATTTGGCGAAGTTGGCGATCTCGGTGACGCCGACCTTCTCGCGGGTGGTGCGCACTTCCTCGCCGATCGGCCCGAAATCGTTGGAACGGTGGAACGAAACGATATCCTTCGGCTCCGTGCCTTTCGGCGCGAACCAGAGCGGGGTTTCGAGGCCCCACGAGTCGCCCATTACGGCATTGTTGGCCAGCATCGTGTCGTAGAGCGGCGTCGTCTGCGCCGGTCTGGCGGCCGGCAATTCCTCGTTGGGAAAGCGGATGGAAAAGCGGCGCGAATAGTTTTCGCGCACCTTGGCATTGGTGTAGCGCAGCGTCGCCCATTCGCCGAAGCGGGCGACGTCCATGCCCCAAACGTCGAAGCCGGGATCGCCATGGACCATCCAGTTCGACAATGCCAGCCCGACGCCGCCGCCCTGCGAGAAACCGGCCATGACGGCGCAGGCGCACCAGAAATTGGTCAGGCCCTGCACCGGGCCAACCAGCGGATTGCCGTCGAGCGCGAAGGTGAAGGGACCGTTGATGATCTGCTTGATGCCGGCCTTCTCGATGCCGGGAAAATGCTTGAAGCCGATCTCCAGCGACGGCGCGATGCGGTCGATGTCGGGCTGCAGCAATTCGTGGCCGAAATCCCACGGCGTGTTGACCGGAGACCACGGCTTGCAGGCTTTTTCATAGGTGCCGAGCAGGATGCCGTTGCGTTCCTGGCGGGTGTAGATCTCGCCCTTGAAGTCCATAACGCCGATCATTTCGCGGCCGGTCGACTTGTTGAATTCCTCGACCTCCGGCATCGGCTCGGTCAAAAGGTACATATGCTCCATGGCAAGCAGCGGCAGCTCGACCCCGACCATGCGGCCGATCTCGCGCGCCCACAGGCCGCCGCAGTTGACGACGTGGTCAGCCTTGACCGTGCCTTGCTCGGTAACGACGTTCCAGGTGCCGTCGACCTCCTGCGTCAGCTCTACGACGCGGTTGCGCAGCACGATCTCGGCGCCGAGCTTCCTGGCGGCCTTGGCATAGGCGTGGGTGGTTCCGGAAGGGTCGAGATGGCCTTCGACCGGATCCCACATGGCGCCGACGAAATTCGTCTCGTCCATCAGCGGGAACATCGCCTTGGCCTCGGACGGCGTGATCAGCTCGGTATCCATGCCGAGATAGCGGCCCTTGGCGTGGGCAAGGCGCAAAAAATCCATGCGCTCGGGTGTGTCGGCCATCATCACGCCGCCCGTCAGGTGCAGCGAACACGACTGGCCGGAAAGCTCTTCGATCTCCTTGTAGAGCTGCACCGTATAGGCCTGCAGTTTGGCGACGTTGGGATCGCCGTTGAGCGTATGGAAGCCGCCCGCCGCATGCCAGGACGAGCCGGAGGTGAGCTCCGAACGCTCGATCAGCACGATGTCGGTCCAGCCGGCCTTGGCCAGATGGTAGAGCACCGAGCAGCCGACGACGCCGCCGCCGATGACAACCGCTTTTGCATGAGATTTCATGAAGATAGTTCCGTTTTTGAAGAGATTGAATCGAGTGAGCGGGGCCTGAAAACAAAGCGGAGAAGGGCGCCGGCTGGAATAATCTCACGCCCTTCCTCTACCCCGTCGAACGGAGGAAAGGTGTCGAGCGAAGCTCGACGGAGTGGGGGTCGACTGTTCATCAAACCAATACAGATGGTCAAAAATCGGTCGGCGCGCCGCCTTCGGACCGGCGTTTGTCGACGAAGGCGTTGATCTCCTCGCGGATAGCCGGGTCCATGTAGGGCTCTTCATAAGTAGCCAGCCGCTCCTTCCACACCCGGTTGGCTTTTTCGATAGCCGTCGGCGATCCGGCTTCCGCCCAGGTCTCGAAATTGCGCCAGTCGGAGATGATAGGCGAATAGAAAGCGGTCTTGTAGCGGTCCTGGGTATGCTGGGTGCCGAAGAAGTGGCCGCCCGGACCGACGGACTGGATGGCGTCGAAGCCGAGGGCCTCCTCGGAGAGGTCGAGCGGGGTCAGGAACTCGGCCACCATCTGCAGCAGATCGATGTCCAGGATGGTCTTCTCGTAGGAGCAGCGCAGGCCGCCTTCCAGCCAGCCGGCCGCATGCATCATCAGATTGCCGCCGCCCTGGATGGCGCCCCACAGCGAGAACACGCTTTCATAGGCCGCCTGCGCGTCGACCGTGTTGGCGGCGCAGGTGTTGGAGGTGCGGTAGGGGATGTTGTAGCGGCGGGCGAGCTGGCCGCCGACCAATTGCGCCTTCATGTATTCCGGCGTGCCGAAGGCCGGCGCGCCGGACTTCATGTCGACGTTGGAGGTGAAGCCGCCATAGCCGACGGGCGCGCCCTTGCGCACCATCTGGGCGAAGGCAATGCCGGACAGCGCTTCGGCATTCTGCTGCACCAGCGCGCCGGCGATGGTCACCGGCGCCATGGCGCCCGACAGGGTGAACGGCGTCACGATGACGACCTGGCCCTTGCTCGACATCTGGATGATACCTTCCATCATCGGCACGTCGAGCTTGAGCGGCGAATTGGTGTTGATGATGGTGAACACCGACGGCTCTTCAAGAAGCTGTTCGTCGCTGATGCCGCGCGCGATCCTGGTGATCTCGATGCCGTCGACATTGCGCTCCTTGCCGAGCGAATAGATGTGGAACACCTTGTCGGTGAGCACGCTCAGATCGCGGATGCATTCGAGGTGGCGGACGGACGGATGGATATCGATCGGCTCGACCGGATAACCGCCCGTGCAATTGAGGATGTTGTGCATCTGCGCAAGCTTGAGGAAGTTGCGGTAGTCCTGCTGGTTGCCCGGCCGGCGGCCGCGATCGATGTCGGAACAATTGGGCGCCGACGCCATCATCGAGATGATCAGGTTGTCGCCGCCGAAGCGGACATTGTGCGCCGGATTACGAGCATGGATGGTGAATTCCGACGGGCAGTGGGAAACCAGCTCGAGGATCATGTCGCTGTCGAAGCGCACCCGCTCGCTGCCTTCGCGGACATCCGCGCCATGCGCCTTCATGATGCGCCTTGCCTCGTCGTGCAGCACGTCGACACCGATTTCCCTGAGAACACGCAGCGAGGCGAGATGGATCGATTCCAGCTCGTCGTCGGAGACCAGCTTGGTCGGCGTCAGCGGGATTTTCAGCTGACGGAAAGGCGGCTGCTCGAACGCCGCCGATCCGCCGGCGCGCTTTCCCGCGCGACCGCCGCGACGGGCGCGGTCGTTTGCCAATGCCGGCTCGGCGGGATGAAGGGCGGCGGTCATGATAGTCCTCGTACGCTGCGACAGTGCGGCGGCATAATGGACCGCCGGCCGCCCCGCCATTGCGGAGGCGGCGACCACTAGGACGAGGGAAGCGACATGGACGTTCGCCAGCCGGACGACCAGGCGAAACCAGGTCTGGCCCGAACTGTGAAACGTGTCACGTTGCGATCACGTCATATGAAATAAGTAAATTGAATGAAACCGGTCCTGAGGGAGACTGTCTCCATGTCGGATGTTGTCAGCGTGCGTGCTGCGACCAACAATGAAGTCGCCTTCATTGCCTGGGATATTGACGGAATGATCGACGGCTGTCTCGGCTTCGAAATCGTCCGCATCTATCCCGGCACCGGCGAGGAACGCTGTCTGGCGTCCTGGGTGCCTTTCCGGGGGCAACGCAACAAGGACTGGATTCCGCAGGATACCGGCGTCTGGCCGGTGCAGAAGACATTCTGGCGCGATCTTACGGTGCGGCGGCGCCGTGACAGCCTTGACATCAGGCCGGATGGCGAAATGGTCGCCTACCGGGTGCGTCCGGTCGGCGACATGCGCCCCGGCCTCGATCCGGTGCCGGTGCGCCCCGAGAAAGCCTATACCGGAGCGGCTCGGCCGCTCGGCTATCTCGGACAAGGTGCCGTCAGCCCGACCATCTTCCTGGGATCGATGTTCGGCAAGGCGAGGCTCGCCTTCACCAACGGCGTGCTCTCGACGCAATGGTTGTCGCGCGCCCTGGAAGATGCCGGCATCAAAGTCGGGCAGCGCGATAAGATCAGGGCCGAGCTTCAGCGTCCCGGCAGCAAGATGCGCGCCTATCTTCACGGCGAGGTTCCGGATGTGCTCACCAGCCTGATGAAACGGGCCAAGGCCGAGGGCGGCACTGTCAGGCTTGCCCTCTATGAACTTGGCGATGACGAGTTGTGCGACGCTATCATCGACGCCAAGGATCTCGTTGACGTCATTCTTTCGAATTCGGGCAGGGATGAACAAACGAAGGCGTGGGACGCGGGCAACGCGCCCTTCAGAAAGCGGCTGCGGGACGCCGGCGTCGTGCTGACCGATCGTCTGTTCAACAACAACCATATCGGCCACAACAAGTTTGCCGTCTACCGCGACGCCCAGGGCAACCCGCAAGCGGTGATGACTGGCAGCACCAATTGGACGTCGACGGGCATTTGCGGACAGTCCAACAACGCCTTCATCCGCGACGACCCTGCCATGGCCAAAGTGTTCGATGCCTATTGGGAGCGGATGAAGGCCGACGTGTTCCCGCCGCCGGCGAGCGATAGCGCCGCCGGACGTGTGGCGCAGAAGCAAGGCAAGCCGTTTCGCCTGAAGAATCGCACACCGAACCATGTCAATGGGACCACGATCTGGTTCTCGCCAAACGATCCCGACCGCAGCAAAAAGGACATCTCGGTGCGGCCTGTCGATCTCGAAGACGTTTTCGCACGGATCAAGGCGGCGAAGGAGGCGGTGCTCTTTCTCGTGTTCAATCCTTCGCGGCTTGGCAACAATTCGGTCGTCGATCAGGCGGTCGCGGCGGCGACGGCGAATCCAAAACTGATCGTGCAAGGCGCAATCAGCGATCACACCGCCATGCCCAACTATGTTGCCCCGACCAGGGATCCAGTCACCAACAGATCGAACAAGGACGGCAAATCGCCATTTGTCTTTCCGGAGAAGGTCTGGGAGGCGCCGAACGTCTCCATCGTCAGGGCGGCCAACCTGACGGGGACCTCCGTTGCGCGGGATTTCCAGGCGGAAGTGCTGACCGTCGGCCATGCGATCGTGCACGACAAGATCGTCATCATCGATCCGATGGCCGACAACGCGACCGTCATCGCCGGCAGCCACAACCTTGGCTACAAGGCGTCCTATGAAAACGACGAGAACATGGTGATTGTAGAAGGCGACAAGACGTTCGCTGCGGCCTTTGCGGTGCATATGCTCGACGTGTTCGACCACTACAAGTTCCGCGCCTGGCGCAGAACGATTGGAGAAGGACCGTCGGACAATGATGGGCTCTCCATCGACGACAAGTGGCTGAAGCCTTACGCGGAGGGCAGGAAGGGGGCGATTGCCCGGTATTTTCCGTAGTGGTCTGAATGGCGCCGGGGACTCTTGAACAAGTCATGCTCTGGCTGGCGCAAGCGGTTCTTGCCGCCGGTGCTTCCCGGCACGGCGCCGAAACGCTAATCGTGCAGGTTCTTATTGGTGCGGATCATGGACCTGGCGGAACAGAACAGCGGCGAGACGATGCAGTGGGCGGCGATCACCGGCGTGATCGCCACCGTTTCGGTGTTCGCCATCGCGCAAGGGCTGAGCTATCCGCTGCTGAGCTTCATCCTGCAGCGCCAGGGCGTCTCGCCGGCCATGATCGGCCTTTCGGCGGCAATGACGCCGGTCGGCTTTATCGTCTCGTCGCCGCTCATCCCGGCGCTGGCGCGCCGGTTCGGGGCAGGGCGCACGGCGCTCACCTGCGCAGCGCTTTCCGCGATCATGCTGGCGCTGATCGGCTGGACGCAAAATGTCTATCTCTGGTTTCCGCTGCGCTTCCTGATCGGCGTGGTGACCAATCCACTCTATGTGCTGAGCGAGATCTGGGTGATCGCGCTGGCGCCACCCTTGCGCCGCGGCCGCGTGATGGGGATCTATTCCACGGTCATTTCGGCTGGCTTCGCCGCCGGCCCGCTGTGCCTGCTTGCCGTCGGCACCGAAGGATGGCCGCCGTTTCTCGTCGGCATCGCCGCATTCGTTTTTTGCGGCGCCTGCCTGGCGCTGGTGCTGCGACGGCTGCCGAAGGTCGATGAGGCCGGGCACCGGGTTTCGGTCATGGGGTTCATGCCGATGGCATGGCTGCTGCTGTCGGCGGTCGTCGTGGCCGCCGGTTTCGAACAGGCGGTGCTGGCGCTGCTGCCGGTCTACGGAGCGCATTATGGCATCGCGGAAACCCGCATGTCGGCGCTGCTGTCGATGATGATCGCCGGCAACATCGCCATGCAGGTGCCGCTCGGCCTGCTGGCGGAACGGCTGACGGCGCGTCTGGTCCGATTTATCTGTGTATCGCTAACGCTGCTCGGATGCGTGCTGCTGCCGGTTCTCATCGAGACGCCGCTGATCTGGCCATGCGTCTTTATCTGGGGTGCAGTCTCCTACGGCATCTACACGATGTCGATCATCGAGCTTGGCGAGCGGTTCACCGGCTCGGCGCTGGTCGCCGGCAATGCCGCCTTCTCGCTGATGTGGGGCGTCGGCGGCATCGCCGTGCCGCCGCTGGCGGGCGGCGCCATGGATATTCTCGGTGCGGACGGCCTGCCGATCACGCTTGGCGCGATTTGCCTGGCGTTGGCGGTTGCCACGGTTTTGCGTCGGCGGACGGCGTGAGGCATCTATCGGCGCAGTGCAGTCGCTTAATTGCCCTGCCGTCTGAAAACAGCCCAGAGGTCACAGTCGGCATGATGTTCTTCGGGGTGCATTTCATGCAGCAAATCCCGAATTTCGGCCGCGCGATCAAAGTCATCTATCAGCCCGACACTGGAAAGTTCTGCATTTGCAAACACGTCGGGGAATCCGCCGCAATTGGTCAATGCGCTGATGCTGACGTCCTTGTCCAGCAACTCGTAGCCCATGAAGGCAAACCCGTCCCAATCAAGCGAGCGCACATCGACCGTTGGCCTCCGGATCACGCCAAGGATGTTGAGGTTGCCCGTATCGGCCAGTTCCGAAAGAAGGAAATCCAGGTCCAAGAAGAAATTGAGCATATTGTCTTCTTGAACAATATGCGGCCAGTGGCTCTCCTTGGTCTCTGGGAGCGCGAACGGGCACAGCATTCCGTCGAGCGTGACGACCTCGGTCAACTGGCTGAGGCCTGACCACTCGATGTAGTTCCTCCATTCGGTACCATCGGAAGGGCCAAATCTCTCAGTCGCGATGTAGAGACGTTGCATGAAGTTTCCCTTGCCGTCCGCACTGAAGGCTTGGCTATCGCAACTGCGGAGATCCGTCGATTTTACGTGTTCCAATTGAATGTTGATAGCGCCATGCCGATGTTTGCGGCACCGAACTTGACCAATTTATCGGAGACCATTTGACGATGTCGAACACAAAGACGCAGCCGAATTCGGCGGACGAAGATCCCTTTCTCTGGCTGGAGGACAGGACAGGCAAGCAAGCGCTCGACTGGGTTCACCGTCAGAACGAGGCTACAACAGGTGAATTGCAGGGCGATCCGTCCTACCAGGCCTACTTCCAAACCGCACTCGACCTGATGACCGCCGAAGACAACATTGCGGTCGGCTCCGCGCTCAACGGCCACGTCTATAATTTCTGGCAGGACAAGACCAATGTGCTCGGCCTCTGGCGGCGCACGACGGTCGCTTCCTACAAGACCGAGAAGCCGGATTGGGAGACGATCATCGACTTCGACAGTCTGTCCGCGAAAGAGGGCGTGAAATGGGTGTTCAGCGGCGCCAGCCGGCTTTACCCCGACTTCAGCCGCTGCCTGCTCAGCCTGTCGCCGGACGGCGGCGACGCCAGTGAGATGCGCGAATTCGACATCGACACCAAGTCCTTTGTCGAGGGCGGCTTTCGCGCGCCCGCCTCGAAGTCGGGCTTCAACTGGCTGGACAAGGACACGGTCATCGTCTCGGCTGCGTTCGAAGAGGACGAAAAAACCCAGTCCGGTTATCCGCGCGTGGTCAAGCTGTGGCAGCGCGGCACCAGGCTGGAGGATGCGACGCCGATCTTCGAGGCGCAGAAGCAGGATCTCGCTGCCGGCGGTTCCCTCGAATTCGACGGCGACAAGCGGCATCTGTTCCTGACCCGGACGCTCGATTTCTTTGCCTCGCACAGCTTTCTGCGTCTGTCTTCCGGCGAAAACAGGCGTATCCCGCTGCCGGACGACGTCACCGACACGATGCTGTTCAGGAATCAGCTCGTCTTCGGGGTGCGCAGCCCGTGGACGGCGCCGGACGGCACGCTGTGCCGACCCGACGGCCTCTATTCACTGGATTTCGCGCGCTGGATCGAAACCAATGCGCTGGGACCTGTCGAAACCGTGCTCGAACCGGCGGATCGTGTTTCGATCGCCGGCGTCGCCCGCACGCAAGACCGGTTGTTCATCAATCTGATGGACAATGTGCGCGGCAAGGTCGTCGCCTGCGATCGCAGCGGCAGCGGCTGGTCACTGGAGCCGGTAGCCTTACCTGAAAACGGCAATGTCGGCATCAGCCACGCCGAGCGTTTCGGCTCCAGCGTCTCCTTCTCCTTCACCGATTTCCTGACGCCGAGCTCGATCATCTGGTCGGACGACAATGCTGCGACGCTTGCGACGGTGAAGGCGCAGCCGGCACGTTTCGACGCGTCGTCCCTTGTCTCGGAACAGTTCGAGGCACGCTCGAAAGACGGCACAGAGATCCCTTACTTCGTCGTCAGGCGGCGCGATCAGAACGGGCCGGTGCCGACGCTGCTTTACGGCTATGGTGGCTTCGAAGTGCCGCTGCTGCCAGGCTATGCCGGCGTGCGCGGTCGGCTGTGGCTGGAAAAAGGCAATGCCTATGTGCAGGCCAATATCCGCGGCGGCGGCGAGTTCGGCCCGAACTGGCACCAGGCCGCGCTCAAGGCCAATCGCCAGAATGCCTTCGACGATTTTATAGCGGTCGCGCAAGACCTGGTGAAACGCGGCATCGCCACGCCGGCCACGCTCGGCATCCAGGGCGGCTCGAATGGCGGCCTGCTGACCGGCGTTTCGCTGACCCAGCATCCGGAGCTTTTCGGTGCGGTGATCATCGACGTGCCGCTGCTCGACATGCTGCGCTATACCGAGCTGCCGCCTGGGGCATCCTGGATAGCCGAGTATGGCGATCCAGCGAAGCCTGAAGAGGCCGAGTGGCTTGCCGCTTACTCGCCTTATCAGCATGTCGAGGCCGATGCTGCCTATCCGCCTGTGCTGCTGACCACCTCGACCGCCGACGACCGGGTCCATCCCGGCCATGCGCGCAAGATGGCCGGGCGGCTGCAGGCTGTCGGCCACACGAAGACGCTATTCTTCGAAGAGACCGAGGGCGGCCATGGCGGGCGCGGCGATCGCCGGCCGCAAGCGGCACAGGCGGCGATGAAGTATGTCTTCCTACAACGGACGCTGAACGGAACGGCTTGAACTGAACGGCTTGAACTGATCGCATCAGACCGCCTAAGGTGAAGCCCATGGCTCGGGTGAGGACATGTTGCGCATTTGGGGTGGCGGTGACGCCGTCGCCGCGCACGCTTCGCGCCGAGCTTTTGCGGCTTTGCGCCCGCATCGGCTATTCGCCGCCCGCCTTCCTCTGACGAATCCGCCCCCGCTGCAATTGCTGGATTGATCTGCAATTGCCGGATTGGTTCAAGAGGAAAGATCGGACATGACCTACCAGAATTATTCGCTGAAGCAGCTTCAGCAGATCGATGCTGCGCATCACCTTCATCCGTTTACCGACCACAAGGAGATGCGCGAGGCCGGCTCACGCATCATCACCCACGCCAACGGACCGTTCATCTACGATTCCGAAGGGACGGAAATCCTCGACGGCATGGCCGGGCTGTGGTGCGTCAACATCGGTTACGGCCGCGATGAGCTGGCCGACGCGGCTTACGCCCAGATGAAGGAACTGCCTTACTACAACTCCTTCTTCAAATGCTCGACCCCGACGCCGGTGCTGCTGGCCAAAAAGCTGGCGGAACTGGCGCCGAAGCACGTCAACCAGGTGTTCTTCGGCTCGTCCGGTTCGGAGGCCAACGACACGGCGCTGCGCCTTGTCCGCCACTATTGGGCATTGGAAGGCAAGCCGGAGAAGAACCGCATCATCTCGCGCAAGACAGCCTATCATGGCTCGACCATCGCCGGTGCGTCGCTGGGCGGCATGGAGCCGATGCACAAGCAGCTCAACGGTGCGGTTCCCAACATCGTCCATGTGATGATGCCGTATGCCTACGAGCTGGCTCTGCCCGGCGAAAGCGACCATGATTTCGGCCTGCGCGCGGCCAAGGCCGTCGAGGACGCCATCCTCGAAGCCGGCGCCGACAAGGTCGCCGCCTTCATCGGCGAGCCGGTGATGGGGGCAGGCGGCGTGAAGATACCGCCGATGAGCTATTGGCCGGAAGTGCAGCGCATCTGCCGCAAATACGATGTCCTGCTGATGCTGGACGAGGTTATCACCGGCTACGGCCGCACCGGCGAGTGGTTCGCGGCTCAGACCTTCGGCATCGAGCCCGATACCATCACCACCGCCAAGGCGCTGACCTCCGGTTATCAGCCGCTGTCGGCGCTGCTGGTCGGTGACCGCATCGCCGCGACGCTGGTCGAGAAGGGCGGCGAGTTCAATCATGGCTATACTTATGCCGGCCACCCCGTGGCCTGCGCCGTGGCGCTGAAGAACCTCGAGATCATCGAGCGGGAAGGTTTGGTCGATCGGGTCAAGAACGACACCGGACCCTATTTCGCCAAGGCGCTGCAGGAGCACATCGGCGGTCACGATCTGGTCGGCGAGGTGCGCTCGATCGGGCTGATGGGGGCGATCGAGATCGTTAGGGACAGGGCGACCAAGGAGCGCTTCCTGCCGGCCGGGAGTGCGGCAGTGCTTGTCCGCGATCACGCAATTGTCCAAGGCATGATGCTGCGCGCCACCGGCGACACGATGATCCTGTCGCCGCCGTTGATCTGGACGCGTGAGACGATCGACATGGCCTGCGGCCGTATCGCCAAGGCGCTTGATCTGGCGCAAGCGGATTTGCGCAAGCAATAAGACAGAACGATCGCCGGGCGTCCAACCGGACGTCCGGCGTTTGAATGCCGCATTCTGCCGGTCTACATCGACTGGTGCCGGCGGGGCGTGTCTCGTCGACTTCAACAAGTGATCCGAAGGGCCGATAGACCGCGCTACTTACTCGTTGGTTGTGGACTTGGGCATAACAATCTGAATGGGACGGGTGCCGATCGGCGCTCCGGTCGAACGGTCGATGCTAATCGGGTCGATTTCGGATCCTGTCTCTGCGTCAAAGAACCGGGTGAAATTGCCTCCACCGCGGTGCTTGCCTCCCCAAGCGACGAGTGAGAACAGCACTGGAAGCAGATCCTGACCAGCCTGCGTCAACACGTATTCATCGCGCGGCGGCCGCTCGGAGTATCGCCGTCTCTCCAGCAGCCCTTCCTCCGTCAGGGCTGCCAACCGGCTGGTCAGCATAGTCGGGGCTATACCGAGGCTCTTGCGGAATTCGTCGAAACGACTGAGCCCGGCATGCGCATCGCGCATGATCAGCATGCTCCATGCATCCCCTACCAAGGCAAGACTGCGAGCGATCAGACAGGGTTGGTTCGAAAGATCCTTCATGTTGATATCTTTTTGATAGCGACTTACTCCTAAAATGATAGTATCTGATCGCTCGTCGACGTTCCATCAAAAAATGAATGCGAAGGCCGGCGGCGACGCGATCGCCAAGGCAAGCAGGCAAATGGATTTAAATCGGAGCTCAAAATGAAGTGTTACCTGTGCAAGTATATTCCGCCGCGCACCGACTTTCTCGCGACCATGACGGACGAAGAGCGAGAGTGGATGAAGCAGCATGGAGCCTTTTTGGACGATCTGCTCGATCGTGGGCTGATCGTCGCACACGGCCCGGTAATGGATCCGAGTGGCGGCTATGGCGTGTCGCTCTACAGGATCGCCGATGATCAAAACATCCAGGCGATAACCTCAGAGGACCCCATCGTAAGAAATGGCGCCGGCCATTATGAGCATCATCCGATGCTTCATTTGAACGTTCGTAGCTGACACTGCCATCGGCTTAAGCGCCGGCAGAGACGCCCAGGAACTTTTTCTTGGGCCACTTAGTTCACAGTGCGCTCGACGCGACCTCTTCCTTGCTGCCTTTGTCACCAGGCCCGACCGGCGGACTTTACTTTTTTGTCTCGGGCAGCGCCGCTTTGCTCAAGGTCGTGCTGCGCTTCGCTACGGCGCGCCGGCGCCCCATAAATCGCGCAAGCAAGTTCCGTCTTCTCTTGCGCTGGACAAGATCGATATCGCTGACAAGCTTTGCGCCGCCCTCGCGCCGCTCCAATGTGATCTTTCGGCTATGAAAGGCTTCCAGCTCGGCGCGATGCGCCACGCTCATGATGGTGACCTTCGGCAATTCGTGAACGATCATCTCCATCATCTTGTCCTGGCTTTTTTCATCGAGTGCTGACGTTGCTTCATCCAGCACGATGATATCGGGGCTGTGCAGCAGAAGACGCGCGAAGGCGAGCCGCTGCTTTTCGCCACCCGACAAGGTCTGGTCCCATGGCGCGTCGTCCTCGATCTTGTCGTTCAGATAATCGAGTCCGACTTTGTCGAGGGCAGCCTTGATCTTGTCCAGCGTCCAGCGATCGGCGGCGCCTGGATAGGCGACTGCGCGGCGAAGCGTCCCGGTGGGGACATAGGGCCGTTGCGGCAACATGAACAGCCGTCTGTCGGCGTGGATGTTGACGCTGCCGCCACCCCACGGCCACAGACCTGCGACGGCCCGCACCAGCGTACTCTTGCCTGAGCCGGATTCGCCGGCGACGAGCACCCGCTCGCCTGATCCGATTACGACCTTGGTTTCCTTGACCACGGCGGTGCCGTCGTCGAGCGACACGGACAGATTGTTCAGGCTGAGCATCGCATCGCCTGCAGTTTCGTCGCGCTTTATGCGTCCCAGAGTGTTGCTCTGTTCCGCGCGCTCGAGCCCGTCGAGCGACATCATCAGCGAGGCGATGCGCCGTGCACAGGCGTTCCAATTGGCGAGACGGGGGTAATTGTCGACCAGCCATCCGAACGCGCCCTGCACGATGGCAAAGGCAGAGGCAGCCTGCATTACCTGTCCAAGCGTCATGCTGCCTTCGAGAAACTTTGGAGCGCAAAGCAAAACCGGCACGACAGGCGCAAACAAACTCGCCCCCTGCGATACCAGCGCTGTGCGCATGTGCTGACCTGTAAGGAGCGCCCATTGCCTGAGCACATGGGCGAACGTCTTGTCGATGCCGCTACGCTCCTCCTCCTCGCCGCCGAGCAATGCGATACTCTCGCCGTTTTCCCGCACGCGCGTCAGCGTGTAGCGGAATTCGGCCTCCGCCTGATTTTTTTCCTCGGAGAGGTGGACGAAATGGCGGCCAATGACCGCCATCGAGGTGGATGTGATCGCGGCATACAATACCGCGGTGATGACGAGAAAGCCGGGAATGGTCACCGTCGAACCTGCGATCGTCAGGGTCAGGGCCCCGCCGATCGTCCAGAGCACCACGATGAAGGTCGAGGCCGACAGAAACGCGTTGATGACACCGGCGATGAAGTCGACCGGGGATTCGGTGGCAATCCGCAAATCCTCCGTGATGCGGGCTTCGGGGTTCTGGTGGTCGCCGCCGACGAGATTCAACTGAAAGTAGCGCCCGCTTGCAAGCCAACGCGCGATGACCGCGTTGGTGAGCCAGGAACGCCAGCGGCGCTGAATCGTCATGCGAAGGAAGACCTGTGCAACGACAAGGCTTCCGCTTCCGAGCACGAGCGGCACAAAAACGGCGCTCAGGACATAGACGGTGCGAGCATTGCGTTGCTCAAGGGCGTCGAAAATTGCGCGATTCCAGACATTGATCCCATACTGGAAGCCGACATTGATGACGATCAGGACCAATAGCCCGATCGTGTACGGCCAAGCGAGCCTATCGCCTCCGCGGCCCCAGTAACCGCGCGCGCTGATCCAGAAACGCGTCAGCAAGTATCTCTTGCGCGCCTGCTCGACCTCCTCAGGAGCCAGCTCCGGATCGGGTTCGATGAAATCCAGCGGCGGCGGCGCCGCGCCGATCTCAGACGCGACTTCGACAGTCGACTGCTTCTCCTGGCGCGACTTCTCGGCATCGCGTGATTTGGAGACCGATTTCGGCTTGAATTTAGCCCCGGACATACCGGCGATAACGGCTTAGAAATCAGAAGGTTTCATGAGGTCCGCTCAAGCCGCTTGATCTCCACGTCGGCGCGGATGTGGTCGGCGTCGTTCTTGGCGTCTTCCTTGATCTGCTGCCACTTCGTGATGCTGTCGATAGTCCTGTCGACTGGACTGACGAGCTTCGGGAGTTAGGTAATCTCAGATCGCTCACCGAACCCTCGCGCTGGGGAGCATTGGAGCGACCACCTGTGGGTCGACATCGGTCAGGACCGCCGCCACGAGGCAGACGACCATCTGGAGACGCGCCAGGGCGATCGTCTCACTGTCCTTGAATAATGCGAAACGCAAAAACCGCGCTCCATCGGGAACGCGGCTTTGCCAGATACGCATGGCGCTTCGCTACCAGGACACTTGCGAAACTTACGGGCTCCGGTACGCGAGACCTGATCCGGAGCGCCGGGCGGATGCGATATGCCGCCTCGCATTCCGTTTTACAGGCACATCGTTACCGGGGGGTTATCGAGAGTTTAAGCAAATCTAAATTTGCGATGTTTCTCTTTGCCGGGAAATCGAAAAGCCCAGTCGAGTTCAAGGCTTAAAGCGCGGCGCGTCTGATGGGACTCATGCGACGCGCTTTAAGTTCTTGTTTTTATCCATGTCGTTGTCCCAAAATCGCTGCGCACCCTCGGGTCAAGCCCTGGGTCAAGCCCGAGGGCGAGCTTTTGGGCGACATGCATTAGGCCGGGGTACCGCGCAGGAAATTTATGATGCCGGAAAAATCGGCGCCGGCATGGCCCTGGGCATTGAACAACTCATAAAGCTGGGCGGCCTCGGCGCCCAGCGGCGTCACCGCACCGGCGCTTTGCGCGGCTTCCTGCGACAGTTTCAGGTCCTTCAGCATCAGTGCTGCGGCAAACCCCGGCCTGTAGCCATTGTTGGCCGGCGATGTCGGCACCGGTCCGGGCACCGGGCAGTAGGTGGTCAGTGACCAGCATTGGCCGGAGGATGTCGAGGCGACGTCGAACAGCGCCTGATGCGACAGGCCGAGCTTTTCGGCCAGAACGAAGGCTTCGGCGACACCGATCATCGAAATGCCTAATATCATGTTGTTGCAGATCTTTGCCGCCTGTCCGGCGCCGTCGTCGCCGCAATGGACGATACGGCCGGCCATCGGCTTGAGGATTGGCTCGGCTTTGGCGAAGGCTTCCTTCGAGCCTCCGGCCATGAAGGTCAACGTGCCGGCTGCGGCGCCGCCGGTGCCGCCGGAAACCGGCGCGTCGATCGACAGCAGCTTATGTTTGGCGGCAATGGCGTGGGCTTTTCGTGCCGATTCGACGTCGATCGTCGAGGAATCGATGAACAGCGCGCCTTTTTTCGCCTTAGGCGCGATGTCCTCGTGGACCGACAGGACATGTTTGCCGGCCGGCAGCATGGTGATGACCACATCGGCCTCCTTCACCGCGGCAACGGCATTGGCCATGACGACGACGCCATGGTCCCTGGCGATGACGAGATTTTCCGGCATCAGGTCGAAGCCGTGCACTGCATATCCCGCCTTGACGAGATTGGCGGCCATCGGGTTGCCCATGTTGCCGAGGCCGATGAAGGCGATGGTGGTCATAATGGCACTCCGTGGTTTGGGTAAGGCAGTAGGCAGTAGCAGTAGGCAGCCTATTCGGGCGCGAGTTTGCTAATAAGTTGGCGAAGCATTTTTCCGATGCCCTCGGTCGCTAACAGGATCTGATAAGCTTGATCATGCGTAGCAAGGCCAATGCGTTCAGCGATCTGAAGGTGCGTCTCGAACTCCTCAGCGACCCTTGGGCAATCCGGAGAAATTGCTGATAAGAGCCTCTGTTGTCTCGGCCATAACCTTCCGCGATGTTGGCAGGGATAGAGGTTGCTGAGCGGCGGATTTGGTTGGTCAACCCATACAATTCCTCTTTTGGCCATGCCTTGGTCAAGGAGTAGGTGGTGACGGCCAGATCCATCGCCTGCTGCCATACGATAAGATCCTTGTACGAATTGA
This sequence comes from Mesorhizobium sp. WSM4840, assembly GCF_055811755.1. Classification (NCBI taxonomy): domain Bacteria; kingdom Pseudomonadati; phylum Pseudomonadota; class Alphaproteobacteria; order Hyphomicrobiales; family Phyllobacteriaceae; genus Mesorhizobium; species Mesorhizobium sp. WSM4840. The sequence continues at coordinate 25,711 of NZ_JBVVQD010000028.1, read as the reverse complement.
TCTTGCCGGTCATCTTATTGCTTATTGCTTATTGCTTATTGCTTATTGCCTATTGCCTATTGCCTATTGCCTATTGCCTATTGCCTTACCGGCCGATCAGGGCGCGTGCGATGATGACGCGCATGATCTCGTTGGTGCCTTCGAGGATCTGGTGGACGCGCAGGTCGCGGACCAGCTTCTCGATGCCGTAGTCGTGCAGATAACCGTAGCCGCCATGCAGTTGCAGCGCATCGTTGGCGACGTTGAAGCCGATGTCGGTGACGAAGCGCTTGGCCATCGCCGACCATTTCGAGGCATCCGCGGCCTTGCGATCGAGCTTCGAGGCGGCGGCGTAGAGAAAGATTCGTGCTGCCTGCAGCTCCGTCTCCATGTCGGCGAGCTTGAACTGCAGCGCCTGGAACTGGTTGATCTTCGACCCGAAGGCCTTGCGCTCGGCCGTGTAGGACAGTGCCTTGTCGAGCGCCGATTGCGCCCCGCCCAGCGAACAGGCGGCGATGTTGAGCCGGCCGCCGTCGAGCCCGGCCATGGCGATGCCGAAGCCGGCGCCTTCGGCCGAGAGCAGGTTTTGCGCCGGCACCTTGCAGTCCTCGAAGACGACCTGGCGGGTTGACTGCATGTGCCAGCCCATCTTGTGCTCGTTGGCGCCGAAGGAAAGGCCCGGCGCATCCTTCGGCACGACGAAGGTGGAAATGCCCTTCGGCCCGTCGGCGCCGGTGCGCGCCATGACGATGTAGATGTCGCTGTCGCCGGCGCCGGAGATGAACTGTTTGACGCCGTTCAGCACATAGTCACCGCCGCTCTTCACCGCGCGCGTCTTCAGCGCTGCCGCATCCGATCCCGAACCCGGCTCGGTCAGGCAATAGCTGGCCAGCCATTCCATCGAGGTCAGCTTCGGCAGGAAGCGCTGGCGCTGCTCGTCGCTGCCGAAGCGGTCGATCATCGAAGCCACCATGTTGTGGATTGAGATGAAGGATGAAAAGGCCGGATCGGCGCGCGAAAGCGCCTCGAAGATCAGCACCGCGTCGAGCCGGCCGAGCGCTGAGCCGCCGACATCGTCGCTGACATAGATGCCGCCGAGGCCGAGCGGGCCTGTCTCGCGGATCACGTCGGCCGGAAAATGCTTGTTGCGGTCCCAGTCGAGCGCGTTCGGCGCGACGCGGTCGGCAGCGAATGCCTCGGCCATCTCCTGGATGGCGCGCTGGTCCTCGTTGAGTTCGAACTGGCTGGTGCCCGCATCGACAGCGGCGTCCATCGCGTGCTCCCTGATGTTCTTCGGCTTGCTGGCCTGTCGCTTTTTGGCTTTGCGCGCCGTCCAATCTAGACCAATGATGCCGCCGCGCAAGCCGACCATCTCCATCCAACCATCTGTGGAGCGGCGTGCGCGAATGCGTGTGCGGAGCAAGGCGTGACCACAAATTTCGATGAACTGCTCGAGTGTTTTCATGCCTACCTCGAAAGGTTCGATGATGCGCTGGTGCGCGATGCGGTGGCCCGGATCGGCTGGGCCATGCCGGCGCGTCCGCTCGAGCCGCATCCGCTTGCTTGCCTGCGCCAGCTCGACCGTATCGTCGAGCTTGCTCCGGCAGGCGCCAAGTCGCTGGTCCAGTTGCTTGCGGAGCGTCGCGATCTGTGCTGGGGGCAGACCTACAGCGAGGCGGATTTCGGCAAGACATTCATCGACAACTATGGCTGGCTGGAAGTCTTCGGCACGCGTGGCCATTTCGTCAACGACAAGGTCGCGGCCGGTCTGCTGATCCTCGGACCTGATATCGTCTATCCCGACCACCACCACGTCGCCGAGGAGATTTACATTCCGTTGACCGGCGGCACCGAATGGCGCATGGGCGAAGGCGAATTTCGTAGGCGCGAGGCGGGTGAGGTGATCCACCATGCCTCTGATATCAGTCACGCCATGCGCACCGGCAAGGAGCCGCTGCTGGCGCTCTACATCTGGCGCGGCGGGCCGCTGGCGGCGAAATCCACTATCACCGGCAGCGTTTCACAGGGCAGGAATTAATGGCCAAGGCGATCATGCTGCAGGGCACGGGCTCCGATGTCGGCAAGACGGTGCTGGTCGCGGGCCTGTGCCGCGCGGCGAGGAACCGTGGGCTGAAGGTACGACCGTTCAAGCCGCAGAATATGTCGAACAACGCCGCCGTCGCCGACATTCCGGGCGACAGCTCCGGCGGCGAGATTGGCCGCGCCCAATGGCTGCAGGCGATCGCCTGTGGCGTTGTGCCCTCCGTCCACATGAACCCGGTGCTGCTCAAGCCGCAGACCGATGTCGGCGCGCAAGTGGTGGTGCAGGGCAAGGTATTCGGCGAGGCGCGGGCGCGCGACTACCAGGCGCTGAAGGGCCGGCTGATGGATGCCGTGCTGGACTCCTGGGCCAAGGTCGGCGAGGGCGCCGATCTGGTCATCGTCGAGGGCGCCGGCTCGCCGGCCGAGATCAATCTCAGAAGCCGAGACATTGCCAATATGGGCTTTGCCACGCGCGCCAATGTGCCAGTGATCCTCGTCGGCGACATCGATCGCGGTGGCGTCATCGCCTCGGTCGCCGGCACGCATCTGATCCTGCCGGAAGAGGACCGGCGCATGATCGTCGGCTATCTCATCAACAAGTTCCGCGGCGATGTCTCGCTGTTCGATGACGGCATCAAGGCGATCGAGAGCTTCACCGGCTGGCGCTGCTTTGGCGTCGTGCCGTGGCTGAAGGCGGCGGCGCGATTGCCCTCGGAAGATTCGGTGGTGCTCGAACGCCTGGCGTCCGGCGAGAAGCGCGCGCTGAAGGTCGCCGTGCCGATGCTTTCGCGTATCGCCAATTTCGACGATTTCGACCCGCTCAACGCCGAGCCTCAGGTCGAGGTGGTGTTCGTGCCGCCCGGCCAGCACTTGCCAGAGGATGCCGGGCTGGTGGTCATTCCCGGCTCGAAGTCGACGATCGGCGATCTCCTGAGATTCCGCGAGAATGGCTGGGACCGCGACCTGCTTGCCCACCGCAGGCGCGGCGGCCACGTCGTCGGCATTTGCGGCGGCTTCCAGATGCTCGGCCGTGTCGTGCGCGATCCCGACGGCATCGAGGGCAGCGTTACCGAGGCGGCAGGGCTCGGCCTGCTCGACGTCGAAACGGTGATGGAGCCGGAAAAGACGGTGCGCAATGTCAGCGCGCGCTCGGTCCAGTTCGACCTGCCGCTCGAAGGCTATGAGATTCATCTCGGCCGCACCACCGGTCCGGACACGCTGCGACCATCCGCCGTCATCAACGGCGCCGCTGACGGCGCCATCTCGGCCGACGGCAAGGTGTCGGGCACCTATCTGCACGGGCTGTTTTCCGCTGACGCTTTTCGGGCGAAATTTCTGGAAAACCTTGGCGTTAAGGGCGGCGGCATCGACTATCGCGCCGAGGTCGAACGGGCACTGGACGAGGTCGCAGCCGAGCTGGAGACTCACCTCGACTGCGACGCGATTTTTGGTTTGGCGCGTTAGCTCCCCGGCGCAGAAGTTTTGACGGATCGGATGTGCTGGCGTTGACCGACTGCATACCTTGGCGATTAGCGGAAACGCCTATCGCTTCGTCATCCTGGGGCGGAGCAAGGAGCGAAGCGACGCGGCGCAGACCCCAGGATCCATGCCGTAACGTCGAAGTGTCGCGACGGTGCAGAATTCTGCTCCGCTGCACTTTCGGCTGAGGTAACGGCATGGATCCCAGGGTCTCCGCGACGGAGCTTCGCTCCTGCTTCGCCCAGGGATGACGAAGTTGGGGGAGGCTTCGGTCAACCCCGAATGTTGTGATAGCCCACCGAAACGAACGATGAAACCTTGGCCGCCAACAGGCCCTCAACCGTCACATTCCCTGTGCAGCGTTACCAGTTCAGGCTTTTTCACCGGCCTTCGGCCAGTAGGTGCCGAACGACCAGACATTGCCTTCCGGATCGCGGCAGATGAACTCGCGGCTGCCATAATCGCGGTCGGTGAGTTCTTCCAGTATTTCGGCGCCGGCCTTTTTTGCTCTGGCATAAGCGGCATCGGCATCGTCGACGGCAACATAGATCGATCTGCCGCCACCCGGGCCCGGTGCACCGATCATCTGGCCAAACTTGTCGTCGCGTGCAGTGCCCAGCATGATCATCGAGGAGCCGAAAGTCAGTTCGGCGTGATGGACAATGTCGCCTTCGCCGTAGCGGGCATGAACGGCAAAGCCGAAGGCTTCACCCAGCCAGTCGATCATTTTCGCGGCATTGCGGTAGCGCAAGGTGGGATAGAGCCTGGGCGGTTCGACTGACATGGTCATGGCGATCTCCTTCAATTGGATTGTCGATAACCCAGTCTGGGCGAAAGCTGTTCGCACGTCTTGAAGAAATGTTACCCGTGCGCCCACTGGGCGTGGCAAGGGGCGTTTCAGAACCTATGGCCGGGCGCAAGCGTCGTCGGCGTTTCGCCGGCAAGGTCGCGGAATTCGCGCACCAGATGCGCCTGGTCGGCATAGCCGCAATCGGCGGCGATATCAGCCCAACCGGATTTGTCCTGCCTTGACAGGCCGAGCGCCCGGTTGAAGCGGACGATGCGCGACAGCGTCTTGGGGCCGACGCCGATCGCATTGGAGAATTTTCCCGAGAGATGCTTGCGGCTCCAGCCCAGCCTGTCGGCGAGCGATGCGACGCGAATGCGGCCACCTGAGACGATGATCCTGTCATAGGCCCAGGCGATTTCGGCCGGCGTTTCCCGGGCCTCAGTCAGCCGTGCGGCGACGAACGTCTCGGCGATGGCGAAGCGTGCGGTCCAGTCGCGCGCATTACCAAGTCTTTCGCGCAGCGCGATCCCTTCGGGGCCAAGCACATCGTCGAGGCCGACCATGCGATCGGTCAGTTCGCTCATCGGAAGGCCGAAGAAGCGTCGGGCGCCGAGCGGCGTGAAATTGACCTGGACGCAGCAGGCGCCGCCGAAGGATTCGATCACCACCGGACCGGCATAGAGGCCGGCGGCGAAACTGGCGAAGCGGTCATTGTTGCCTGGATTCTTGCCGAGCCCGATTGCGAAGGGTTCGGCAAAGCTGATGACCAGCGGCACGGTCAGCGATGCATATTCGACGTTGCGGAAGCGGCCGGGCGCGGTTTCACGATAACCGCAGATGTCGGTGACTGAGCCGTGGAGCCGAGGGCCGGGCGCACGCCGCACCATCTCGACCCGGCCGAGGCCGGGAATTTCATGGCGGCTTCCGTCTTCGCTCTCGGCGGGCATGAGCTTTCCTTCCGCCCAAGGAGTCTAGCAGACCAGTCCTCAGAATCAAAAGCGCCCCGCTTGTGGCCGGGCGCTCCGAGTTGCCTGAGGTCTGAGTGCTTAAGCGCCGCGAACCAGGCAGCCGCCAGCAAGCACGATATAAGCGATGAGGACGATCCACACCGCGGCCAGAGGAATGAATGCAAGAACGCCGAGAGCGGCGAGCAGGCCGATGAGGGCGATAACAAGGGATATGATAAAAATAAGCTGCGTAGGCGCACTGAGATTCATGCGTGGCTCCTCCAACATGATTCGTACAACCGCATAGTATCAGTCGCGTCGTCACACACCAATCAGCGTGCGCAGCGGGTTCGCCGGATCGGCCAGCAGTTTGCTGGCCAGTGCCAGGCAGACGATCACCAGCAGCGGTTTGATCAGTTTTGCGCCATTGCGGATGGCGAGGCTGGCGCCGACACGGGCGCCGAGAAACTGGGCGACACCCATCATCAGGCCGATCTTCCAGTAGACGACCCCGGCAGCAGCGAAGACGATGAAGCCGCCGATGTTGGAGGCAAAGTTGAGCAGCTTGGTATGCGCCGTCGCCTTAAGCACGCCGTAGCCGGCCAGGGTGACGAAGGCCAGCATGTAGAAGGAACCGGCCCCCGGCCCGAACAGGCCGTCATAGAAGCCGACAATCGGCACCAGGATCAGCCCGAACAGGAACGGCGACAGGCGCCGGGCGCGGTCGACGTCGCCCATGTTTGGCTTGAGGGCGAAGAAAAGCGCGATGGCGATCAGCAGGATCGGCAGAAGAGCCCGCAACAGGTCGCCCGGCACGAATGTCGCCAGCAAAGCGCCGAGAGCACTGCCGGCAAGCGCCAACAGGGCCGAAGGCAATTGCCGGCGCAAATCGACATGGCCCTTGGCGGCGTAGTGGATGGTCGCCGACCCCGAGCCGAACATGCCCTGCAGCTTGTTGGTCCCCAGCGCCTCGACCGGCGAGAAGCCCGCCAGCAGCAGTGCTGGAATGGTGATCAAGCCGCCGCCGCCGGCAATCGAATCGACGAAGCCGGCAGCGAAGGCGGCGACGCCGAGGATGACGACGGTCTGGGTGGCGAGATCGAACATCGGATGGTTGCGGGAAGGGCTTCTGGCCAGCGGGAAGATGTGGGCGTTCGAACCACAGCCGACCCGTTTGCGCAAGGCCGATTCCGCGCTACCTATGCCAAGCGCGCCGCGATGCGCTTGGCTCTTTTGTTTTATGCATGTCGTTATCTCAAAACCGCTGCGCACTTTTGAGCGACATGCATTTGACGAATCGGAAAGGGACGCTGATGTCATTCGCTTTGCTGGACCAGATACGCTCGATCTTCGAAGGCGACCCCGGCGTGCGCAAGGTCGCGGACGATCCTGTACTGTCGGCGGAACTGCTCATGCTGTTTCGCATGATCCTGGCCGATGGGTCGGTCAGCGAAAGCGAAATGACCGCCTTCAGGCGTATCTGCCGGGACGCCTTCGGCATTCCCGAAACCAGCATCGACAGCGTCATCGAATATCTCAACGAATTCGGCTACGAGACCAACAGCTCGCAAGCCATCGCTCAGTTCCGCGACCTCGACATCGAACGGCGCAAGCTGCTCGCCCGCCACATGGCCGAGATCGCCAAGGCCGATTCGCAACTTGCCGGGAGCGAGATGCAGCTCTTGCGGCGCACGCTCGACCTGCTCGAAATCAGCCCTGCCGATGTGGTGAAGCCGCAAGGCTGAGGCATCGTGTGATAACGATTTGATGGGCCATGGAAGCGTCGCCGCCCCTTGGAGGCGAGTCGGGTCGTAACCGATTGCGAGAGCAGCGCCGCTTAGGCGAGCCCGAATGCTAGGACCAGGAAGCCCATCGCCCCGAACCCGGCATGGATAACGATCCCGGCCCATGTACTGCGACGCCGCTGGACAACGTAGGGCAGGAGCAACGTGATCGGCACGAGCGTCAACAGGACTTGCCAAGGGAAGGCAGCGTGGAACAGTAACCACATTATCCCGTTGACCAGCCAAGCCCACCCCCCGAAGGCAACCTCTTGCCGCGGCAGTGCGACACCCCGCCAGACAAACTCTTCCCCAACGATGTTCAGTACAAAAAACGGCAGCCACGCGCCGAGAATCCAGTACCGCCCAGGACCTAGCGGCTCGAAAGCCATGAACGAGGGATGAAGAGTCTTCCCGTCTTGCAGCATCCGGAGCGCCGCGCCGATGCCGCCGGTCAGCACGCTGACAGCCACCAGCCCTCCAATAGCCCAGAGCCAATCGCCGCCATTCATAGTGCGAAGCCACAGCCGCGCGCCCAACGACACCAGCCTTCCTTGTCTCCGCTCTCGATGCAATAGCAGGGCAGCCGTGAGAAGCAGGGGGCCAAAAAGAATGATGCTTGCGGCCAAGAACCACATCACCACAGTCTCAGCCCCGCTAGCGGAGACGAACGTTGGGACGGCTATCCGCGTTACCAGGAACAGCAGCAGAGCACCCGCCCCGAACAGCGCAGCAGAGCCGCCCAGGCCCAGTGGAGGAGGCTCAGGCCCTTCGCGCGTTTCAGAACTGTTGGCTGTCAATAGCCATTCTCCCGCCCGTGCGCCCGACGAATTAGCCGTGCCACGAAGCCGCTCACCCCTGTTCCTGCAGCCGTTTCGCGATCGCCCGATGCAAATCGGGAGCGGCTGCGACCAGCGCCTTGGCGGCTTCGGACTGCGGATGGTCGAGAACCTCGCTCGTCCTGCCGCGCTCGACGATCTTGCCGTCATGCATGACCATCACCTGGTCGGTGATGGCGCGGGCAACGGTCAGATCGTGGGTGATAAATAGATAGGCAACGCCGAGCTTTTGGTTGAGCTCGGCGAACAGGTCGAGAATTTGGGCGCGGATCGAGACATCCAACGCCGAGACCGGCTCGTCGGCGACGACCAGCTTGGGGCGGGTGATGATGGCGCGGGCGATCGACAGGCGCTGGCGCTGGCCACCCGAAAACTCGTGCGGATATTTGTCCATGTCGCGTGGACTAAGGCCGACCTCGTGCAAGGCCTTTGCCACCATCTCGCGCCGTTCCGCATCCGTCGGCTTCTTCTCCAGGACATGCAGTGGCTCGGCGACCAGTTTTTCGACCTTCTGGCGCGGATCGAAGGAGCCGTAAGGGTCCTGGAACACCACCTGCATGTCGCGTCGCGCCGGCTTGAGCTCAGCTTCGCTCTTGCCGGTGATGACCTGACCGCGAAACCGGATCGTTCCCGATGTCGGCCCGTCCAGCGCCAGGACCATGCGGGCAAGCGTGGACTTGCCGCAACCGGAACTCCCGACCAGCGCCACAGACTGCCCGGGATCAATCGAGAACGAGACATCGTCGACGGCGCGGATCGGGGCCGCGCGCTTCAGCAACGATTTGCGCCGTCCCGGATAGTCCCGCGTCACGCTCTCTACCTGAAGAAGAGGTTTGGCCACCTGGAGAAGAGGGTTGGCAGCCTGGAGCTGGGGGTTGTCTTGGCCGACCCTGTGCGTCCTGGCACGCGCCGGCACATGCATCGAGGCCTGCGCCAGTTGTCGCGTGTAGGGATGGAGCTGCTCGGACAAAGTGCGCGCCGTGTCGCCGGCCTCCATCACTTCGCCGTGGCGCAGGATGGTGATGCGGTCCGCCATCTCGGCCACCACCGCGAGGTCGTGCGAGATCAAGAGCAGGCCCATGCGGCTCTCTGCGACCAGGTCGCGCAACAGGTCGAGGATCTGCGCCTGCAGCACGACGTCGAGCGCCGTCGTCGGCTCGTCGGCGATCAGCAGCTTGGGCTTCAGCGCGCAGGCAATGGCGATGACGACACGCTGGCGCTGACCACCGGAAAGCTCGTGTGGATAGCGCGACAGCGGGAACTGTGCCGCCGGCAGGCCGACCCGGTCGAACATTTTTCGCGCGCGGTCCTCGGCGTCGGCGCGGCTTGCCCTGGTGTGCCAGCGGATGCCTTCGGCGACCTGCTCGCCAATGGTCTTGACCGGGTTAAGTGCCGTCATCGGCTCCTGGAAAACCATGCCGATATCGTCGCCGCGCAGCGCGCACATCTGGTCTTCGCTGGCCGCAAGGATGTCGATGCCGTCGAAGACGACGCGCCCGGTGGCGCGCGCCGCCCAGGGCAGAAGCCGCATCACCGTCAGCGCCGTTATCGACTTGCCCGAGCCGGATTCGCCGACCAGCCCCATCACCTCGCCGGGCGCGACGGAGAGCTCGACATCCCTCAGGATCGGCGTATCGCCGATGCTTAGCGACAATCGCTCGATTTCGAGCAGGCTCATCGCTGCCGCCGCGATTTAGGGTCGAGGATGTCGGCAATACCGTCGCCGAGCAGGTTCAGGCCAAGCACGGTGACGACGATCGCCATGCCTGGAAAGATCGCCATCCACGGCGCCGCCACCATGCGGGTCTGCGCGTCGAACAGCATCCGGCCCCAGCTCGGCATCGGCGGCTGTGTGCCGAGCCCGACATAGGAAAGCCCGGCTTCGGCCAGGATGCCGAGCGCGAACTGGATGGTGCCTTGCACCAGGAGCAAACTGACGATGTTGGGCAGCACATGCTCCAGCGTGATCAGCGTTTTGCCTTTGCCGGCGGCGCGCGCGGCGAGGATGAATTCGCGTGGCCAGATCGCCAGCGCACCGGCCCGGGCGACGCGGGCGAAGACCGGGATGTTGAAGATGCCGATGGCGATGATGGCGTTGAGCGCGCCCGGCCCGAAGATGGCGGTGATCATGATCGCCGACAGCAGGGCAGGGAAGGCGAAGACGAGATCGTTCAGCCGCATCACCGCTTCATCGACGATGCCGCCGCGCGCCGCGGCGAAGGCGCCGAGCGGCACGCCTACGCCCATGCCGATGCCGACAGCGACCAGCGCCACGGCGATCGAATTGCGGGCGCCGACCATGATCATGGAAAGAATGTCGCGGCCGAAATGATCGGTGCCGAACCAGTGCGCCGGCGAGGGTGCCTGGGTCTTGTCGGCGATGATCAGCCTGGTGACGTCAAAAGGCGTCCAGAAGAACGAGACGATAGCGACCGCTGCCACCAGTGCGGTGATGGCGAAGCCGGCGAGGAACGAGCGGTTGGTGAAGGCCTTGACGAGGATGTCGGCAAAATTTTCCTCTGGGATGTCGAAGCGCAGCGTCATTGGCGGCTTCTCAGGCGCGGATCGACGACCGCATAGGAGAGATCGACGAGCAGGTTGACCGCGATGACGGCGGCAACCAGCAGCATGACGACGCTTTCGACGACGATCAGGTCGCGCTGGGTGATCGCCTGGAATACCAGCCGGCCAAGGCCGGGCAGGTAGAAGACGTTCTCGATGATGATGGTGCCGGCGAGCAGGAAGGCGAACTGCAGGCCGAGAATGGTCAGCACCGGGATCATCGCGTTGCGCAGCGCGTGCCGCCACAGCACCGCGCGAAAGGGCAGGCCCTTGGCGCGGGCGGTGCGGATGTAGTCCTCGTTCAGCACTTCGATCAGCGCCGAGCGGGTGACGCGGGCGAGGATCGCCGCTTGCGGCAGGGCGAGCGCGATCGCCGGCAGGATCAGCGATTTCAGCGCCGGCCAGACGCCGGCGCTCCATCCCGGAAAGCCACCTGCCGGCACCAGCCGCAGCCAGACGGCGAAGAGGTAGATCAGCATCAGCGCAAACCAGAAGTTCGGCACAGCGACGCCAAGCTGTGCGGCGCCCATCGCAATCGTGTCGCCGGCCCGCCCGTGCCGGCCGGCTGAAAACAGCCCGACCGGAATGGCAATGATGGTGGACAGCGCCAGCGCGATCAGGGCCAGCGGCAGCGAGACGACGACGCGCTCGCGGACCAGGTCGATGACCGGCACCGAATAGGTGTAGGAGCGGCCGAAATCGAGGCTCAGCAAGCCGCCGGCCCAGTGCAGATAGCGCAGCGCAAGGGGTGCGTTGAGGCCCATCTGGTTGCGCAGCAACTCGACCTGGTCGGCGCTGGCGTTCATGCCAAGCATCAGCCGCGCCGGGTCGCCGGGAATGATCTCCAGCACGGCAAAGACCACCATCGAGGCCAGAACCAGCGTGATGAGCGCGATGGCAAGGCGCTTGAGGAGATAGGCGGTCATGGGGGAGGACCGCTACGCTGCCTCACTCCGTCCACTTTACCTTGGTCAGGTCGTTGGCCTGGATCGGGGCGTTTTCCCAAAAACCTTCGAGCTTGGCGTCCCAGACGCCGGCTTTCGGCAGTTCGTAGAGGAAGCCGACTACGGCATCGTCGGCCAGTATCTTCTGCGCCTCGCCGAGCAGCGTCATGCGCTTGGCCTCATCGGAGGTGAGGCTCAGATCGGCGATGCTCTTGTCGAAGGTCGGGTTGTCGTAGTTGAAGTAGTAATCCTTGCGCGAATAGATATCGATGTCGTTGGGCTCGGTGTGGGAGACGATGGTCAGGTCGTAGTCCTTCTTGGTGAAGACCTGGTCCAGCCACTGCGCCCATTCCACGGGCACGATCTGCAGATCGATGCCGACATCGCGAAGCTGCGACGCTATGATCTCGCCGCCAAGCCGCGCATAGGGAGGCGGCGGCAGTTTCAGCGTCGCCTTGAAGCCGTTCTCCAGGCCGGCTTCCTTCAAGAGTTCCTTGGCTTTCTCGACATTGTGCGGATAGAGGCCGGTGAGGTCGACATAGGCCTTGTTGGCGGGCGACATATGCGAGCCGATCGGCACACCCAAACCGGCCGAGGCGCCGTCGATGATCGCCTTGCGGTCGAGCGCAAACGAAATCGCCTGCCTGACCTGCAGTCTGTCGAAAGGCGGCTTCTTGTTGTTGATCGAGAGAATGGTTTCGCCCTCGGTCGCGCCGATCACCACCTTGAAGCGTGGGTCGTCCTTGATCTGGGCGACACTGTCGGGATCGGGGAAGAAGGGAAAGGCCTGGATGTCGCCGGAAAGCAATGCCGGCACAGCGGCAGCGGCATCGGGAACAATGCGGAACTCTGCCTTGTCGAGGGACACCGGGGCGCCCCAGTAAGTGTCGGACTTGATCAGCGTGATCGACGAGCCCTTGGCCCAGTTTTGGAACCTGAACGGGCCGGTGCCGACAGGCTTTTCCTTGTTGGTGTCGGCTGTCTCCGGCGCGACGATGACCGCGTCGCCCCAGCCCATATTGTAGAGGAACGAACTTTGCGGGTTCTTCAGCGTGATCTTGACCGTCGCCGGATCGGCCACCTCGACCGTATCGATGCCGGCGAACAGGCCCTTTTGTGCGTTGACGGAGTTGTCGGCACGGGCGCGGTCGAGCGAGAATTTCACGTCGTCGGCGTTGAAGTCGGTGCCGTCATGGAATTTCACGCCGGTGTGCAGCTTGAAGGTGTAGACCTTGCCGTCGTCGGAAATCATCCAGCTTTCGGCGAGATCCGGCAGCACATCGCCGTTCGGACCGATGCGGGTCAGCCCCTCGAACACATTGGCGTAAAGCACTTCGTCGATCGCCGCCGCAGCACCTGCGGTCGGATCGAGATGCGGAGGTTCGAGCGTAATGCCGATGACCAGATCGGTCCGCGCGGCAAATGCCGATGTTCCGGCAGACAGCACCAGGGCCGCGGCGGTGAGAATGGTTTTCCACAATTTCATCGTGCAACTCCCGATATGCTCAAAAACATGCTCAAAACCCGGTGGATAGAAGCGTGATTTCACCAACGAGTAAATTGCGTTTCGTGTTTTCCGGCAGCGCCGGCAGGAATGTTTTTTCGCCCATCACCGACTACCGAGCGCCCGCGCCCCTCAGTAGCACGTTGAGCCCGATCGCCATCACCTTGGCCGATTCGACCATGTCTGATATCCCCACCCATTCGTCGGGCCTGTGGGCGAGGTCGAGAATGCCCGGGCCATAGGCGATGCAGTCGTAGATGTGACCGATGCCTGCAATGTGCTTCTGGTCGTAGGTGCCGGGCGAAATCACATAGTCGGGCTCGCGGTCGAATATCTCCATGATGCCTTGCGCCACCGCCTTGACCACCGGCGCATCGCGCTCGGTCATCAGCGGCAGCACCTCCATGAGATCGCGGATCTCGTAGTCGAATTTCTTGCGCTCGCGCTTCAGCCGGTCGAGGATATCGGTCACCTCGCTTTTGACCGTGCCGAGGTCCTCTTCGAGCAGGAAGCGGCGGTCGATGGTCAGCCGGCAGGAATCGGGGACGTTGGGCGAGGGCAGGCCAGGCCGGAAATCCTCGGTCTGGCCGCCGTGGATCGAGTTGATGTTCATGGTCGAGCGCTTGGCCCCGTCGGGCACGACCGGCATGCGCGTGACCTTGCGGTCGAGCGCCGGAAACAGCTCGTCCTCGAAGGCCTTTAGCACGGCACCCATATGGCGCACCGCGTTGTCGCCGAGGAACGGCATCGAGCCGTGCGCAATCTCCCCCTTGGTCTCGATCTCCGCCCACCAGACGCCGCGATGGCCAAGGCAGATGCGGTCCTTGTTCAACGGCTCGGGGATGATGACGTGGTCGACCTTCGGCTTGGAGAAATAGCCGAGCTTTGCCAGATGGGCGACGCCGCCGAGGCCGCCGGACTCCTCGTCGACCGTGCCCGATATTTCGATGGCCCCCGGAAAATCGGGGAAGACCTCCATGAAGGCCTCGGCGGCGATGATCGACGAGGCCAGGCCGCCCTTCATGTCGCAGGCGCCGCGGCCATAGACCTTGCCATCCCTGACAATGCCGGCGAAGGGATCGAGGCTCCAGCCGTCGCCGGCTTCGACCACGTCGATATGCGAGTTGAAATGCAAGCAGGCGCCGGGCGAGCGGCCATCGAAGCGGGCGACGACATTGACGCGCGGGTAGCGGTCGGTGTCACCGGGCGTGCCTTCGGCGCGGATGAATTCGACTTCGAAACCGCGCTTCTTCAGCCGCGCTCCGACGTATTCGGCGCATGGCCGATAGGCTTCGCCGGGCGGATTGATGGTCGGAAAGCGAATCAGGTCCGCGGTCAACGCGACCAGGTCGTCGACCCGATCACCGACCGCTTTCAGGAGCCGTTCATTCATTTCGTTCATTCGGCGAATTGAGCAGCCAACGATGCGCTTTGGCAAGCCTGTTGGCGGGTTCGCGCCTTAGTTACGTGGTTACGTGTCGTCACGGCAACTATCGCGGGAAATCGTTCAAATTCGCTGCTTTGGATTGGTGAATTCGTCAGAGGTGTGTGGTTACCTCATTCACTTGCGATTAAAAAGATGAAGAATTGCGTGAAGGCAAGCAGGCAAGGGGCAGTCAAAGGGGTTTGATCGCATGAAAAAAACCGTTTTCATGGCGGCACTGGCAACGATGCTGCTCGGTTCTTCGGTCGAGGGCTGGGCAGCCAAGCTGGTTGCAAGGATCGACGTGTCATCGCAGACGATGACTGTAAGATACGGTCAGGCGGTTTACCGATGGCGCGTATCCACGGCGCGCAAAGGCTATATCACGCCGCGCGGCAGCTACCGGCCGCAACGAACGGCACGGATGTGGTATTCGCGCAAATACGACATGTCGCCGATGCCTCATTCGGTATTCTACCGCGGCGGCTACGCCATCCATGGCACCGGCGCGGTAAAATCTCTCGGGCGCCCGGCGTCGCATGGCTGCGTGCGGCTGCACCCGGCCAATGCCGCCGCCTTCTATTCGATGGTGCGGCAAGCCGGCTTCCGCAACACGCGGATCGTGGTGACCAACTAGAGCGCGGAAAATACGCCGATCGCCCCGACCAGAACTAGGCTTAGCGCCCAGACCACATCTAGGTCAAACCAGCTTTTCGAAAGAAACCTTAATCCCAGCCACCGATAGACGCCGAAGGCCAAAGCGCCGCCCGCAGTGATCATCGCGCCGGTGTGGACCGCTGCCACGCCGATCGAGAGCGCTGCAGTTCGTGCAATGAGGGCGGTCGCGGCACGGTGCCCAGCATCCGTTTCAACGACGCCGCACAGGCCGAGGTAGATCGGCACCAGCATCAGGCCGGCGCCATGCGCGACGGCGACCAGAAAGGACCAGAGCGCCAGTCGCGACGGCGGCACGCGCGCCAGAAATCTAGGATGCCGCCGGTTGAAGAGCAGCCAGACTCCGAGCGCGACGACAATTAGACCTGCGCCAACGCGGATCTCGGTTTGCCAATCAACCAGCACGGTCATCAGCGCGAAGGGCAAGAGGACCACCGTCATGGCGACAAGATGCCCGAACGCCAGCGCCAGGAGTGCGCCCGGCAGCGCATAGGCCCGCCGTTCCATCAGGGCGGCCGAAACAGCAAGCGGCCAGCCCATACCCGGGTTTACGCCATGGTAAATCCCGCTGGCGACCACAGC
Organism: Mesorhizobium sp. WSM4840; assembly: GCF_055811755.1. Lineage (NCBI taxonomy): Bacteria > Pseudomonadati > Pseudomonadota > Alphaproteobacteria > Hyphomicrobiales > Phyllobacteriaceae > Mesorhizobium > Mesorhizobium sp. WSM4840. The sequence goes on along the minus strand of NZ_JBVVQD010000028.1, from coordinate 10,163 downwards.
AAACCAGAGGCCGGCTGTGGTCGAAAGGAGTTCGGGCGACACCTAGACCGATGGGTAGCAGAAACTGTCGGTAGAGCAGTCGCCGCCTTCAAGTCGGATCTGGTGCGTTCGATAGCCTTTGGGGAACTCGACGAAGAAGTTGGTGTCGAGCGTCAGGCCACCATTGGCGCCAACATCGGCCTTCACCATAGCCCCGCCGCGCTCGCCGGGATAGAACTGATCGTCCCAGGTCGAATAGAGCGAATTGGTCCAATAGACACGCTTGCCGTCGCGGCTAATCTCGACCATCTGTGGCCCATAGCCGAAGACCTTGCCACAGGGGTGCTTGGTCTTCTTGACGATCCCACCCAGTTCGACCTTGCCCACCAGAACCGGCTTCATCGGGTCGCTGACATCGTATTGATGCATTTCACCCGTACCCCAACAAGCCACGTAGAGATATTTGTCGTCGAGGCTGAGGTCGATGTCGGTGACCAGCGGGGGCACCGCCGAGAAACCCTTCAGAAGATCCGGCAGATCGTCGGCATTGGCCGGTTGAGGCGGGATGATCGCCGTCTTCTTGGCCTGGAACTTGCCATCTGCGTCGCGCCACCAAGTCCAGATCGAGCCTTCGAGATTGGTGGTATCGACCACAACGCCGCAGAAGCCGTATTGCTGGACTGGATCATGCGCCGGGCGGATTTCGAGCGCCATTTGGTGATTGGCGCCCAGATCGATCGTCTGAATGTTCTTACGCGCACGCAGATCCCAGAAATGCATGCGGTGGCCGTACTTGTTGGACAGTAGATCCTCCGGGACGATGCCGTTTTCGAACTGCGGCGGCAGGGCCCATTCGGAACTGACCATGTAGTCGCGCGGCAGGTTCCACCAGAAATCGTAGTGCTTGTCCTGGGCGCCACGATCTATCTCATAGCGGCCAATGACATCGAAGGTCTGGCAATCCATGATGAAGATGCCCGGAGGACCGTCGGTACCGTCCTTGCCGCCGCCGCCCAGGGTCGAGACATAGATGCCCTCGGGTCCGCAGTGGATCGTATGCGGGCGGGAATAGCCCGTCTTGGCAAAGACTTCTGCGGGTTCGATGATCTTGTGAATCTTGGCGGCCGTCGGCCCGCCCTTCACATCAATTATGTAGATGCGCGACGAACGCATCCCCGGAATGATCAGATAACGACGCTCCAAAAAGGCGTGGCCAGTCAGTGGTGATAGCGCCGAAGAACACGCATTCCAGCCGAAGTGATGAAACTCATCGCCCTTGTTTGGCATGATGACAGTGTGGACGATCTTGCCGAACTCCGGCGAATTTGGATCGACATTCACCACAGCCAGGCCGTCGGGTTGCGAGAAGTCCGGGCTAAGCATCAACGTGTAGGCCAGAGTTTCCGGCGGCCCTTCCATAGCCAGCTTCGGTGACGCATAGAATGTGGGGTCTGGTCGCAGATTCATCGCGGTATCCTCCCTACGCGTTTGTGAAACTTTATTCTTGGTGCTCTCTGTGTCGCTCCCTTTTGAAATGCGGCCCAGGTAGGGATCATAATACACCAAGTCTCCTCGTCTGTCTGACACCGCGTCGCGCTAGCACTATTTACGTGGGCAGGCTTTGGGCAGAATATACGGGGTGGGAGGAAGCATTCGGAATCCTGAATAAATGCGCCCGAACGGCTTCCGACCGTTGGTTGCAAGGGAGGAAAATCATGAAACGTATTTTCTCGCTCGCGGCGTGTGCCGCGGCATTATCGCTCGGCGTATCGAACGCCTACGCACAATCGGGCGGCGTCGATAAGGCGGTCGGCGGCTACAGCTTCGAAGAAGCCGCAAAGGAGGCCCCCGGTACCAAGGACTTCCATTCGGCCGATGGTCACCTCACTTTCGCTATCGTGACACACACTGCCGGCAATGGCTTCTTCGATCCGGTCTACGTCGGCGCGACCGTCGCCGGCAACCTGATCGGCGCCAAGGTCCTGCTGCTCGGCTCGGAATCGCCGACCGACGACCCTGCCCGCGAGATCGAAATCCTGAACCAGATCGTGCAGGATCCGACGATCGACGGGCTGATCATGACAACGCCCCAGGTCGGCGCCTATAACGACATCGTCAAGGCCGCCGAGGCGAAGGGCATACCGGTCGCTACGACCAATTCCTTTGACGGCACGATCCTCAACCGCAGCGGCATCGGCCACACTGGCCAGGACGCCTCCGCTGCCGCAATCGCCGGCGAGGCGCTCGTCAAGTGCCTCGCGGACAAGGGTATCGAGAAGGGTTCGATCGTCCTGCCGTCGTCGACCGCAATGGGCAACATCGAGGTGAACAATCGCGTCACTTCGGCTTTCAACGCCATCGTCAAGGGCTTGAGGGATGCCGGCAAGCTTGATGCCTTCAAGGTCGACGCGGGTCCGGAGAACACCGGTATAGACACCAATCCGAATGATCCGGTGAACGGCATCGTGACGCTGTTCGAATCGCGCGGCGATGTCGTTGGCGCGTTCGCCGGCAACAACGTGTTCACGCCGGCGCTTGCCAAGGCCGTCGCTCAGACCGGAATGACCGGCAAGATCTGCGCCTACGGTTTCGACCTGGGCCCGGCCCAGCAGGATGCGATGAAGAGCGGCGATCTGACCGGCGCGCTCGGGCAGCAGCCCTTCTTGCAGGGCTTCTGGCCGGTCATGCAACTCTATCTGGAGATCGATCGCGGCATCGCGGCGGCCAACCTCGACACACGCGCCCAACTGGTGACGAAGGAGACCGTCGAGGACGTCGGCAAGCGCTTCGAGAACTGAGTCCACTCGGAACGTCTGAAATCATTGCGGGAGGGCGCAGGCTCTCCCGCAATGCGGCAGCAGGAAATCGACCAGAAGAGACCATGGCGCTTACCGCGACCACATCGCTCGGCCGTGCGCCGTCCCAGATTGTCGGCGGCTGGGAGGTGGGGCTCGTTGCCTTGCTTTTGCTGCTCTATCTCGGCGGCGCTCTCGTCAATCCCGCGTTCTTCGGGTCAACAGGAGCGTTTCACTCGCTGCTCCGCGACACCTCGCGGGTTGCCATCATCGCGGTCGGAGTGACCTTCGTCATCGTCAACAAGGACCTCGATCTTTCGGTCGGTTCAACTTACGGCCTAGTCGCCGTCGTCTTTGCCAGGCTGTTCGCGCCGAACTTCCTTGACCTCGGCGTCGTCACGTCGGCGATCCTCTGCCTGCTGCTCGGCACGCTTATCGGGCTGATCAACGGCGTGCTCGTCACCATCCTCAAGGTGCCGGCGTTCATCGCCACGCTGACCGTCCTCTTCATCGGCCGCGGCTTCGTGCTGGCGCTCACTCACGGCCAGGCGATCTACTACCCTGCCAAGGCGACCGGCTATCCGGGTTTTTTTCACCTCGGCGAGACCAACCTCCTCGGCTTCAACAACCAGATCGTGATCTTCCTCGTTGTCGCCGTGATCGGCGCCTATGTGCTTGCCAAGACGCGCTGGGGCTACGAGACCTTCGCCACCGGCGGCAACGAGCAGGCGGCGTCCTATGCCGGCATCCCGACCAACTGGGTGCGCATCCGAGCCTTCCTGATCTCCTCGCTCTGCGCGGCGCTGGCCGGTTTGATGTCAGCTGCCCAGGACAAGGGCGTGACGCCCCTCTACGGCGTCAGCGGTGAGCTGACCGTCATTGCCGCCGTGATCATCGGCGGCGCCTCGATCCTCGGCGGCCGCGGCCGGGTCGCCGGATCCTGCCTTGGCGCCCTGCTGGTGGTGCTGCTCGACAAGGTATTGCGCGAGGGCTGGCCGATCACGCGCATCATCAAGATCGGCGACGAGGAGATCACGGTCAATGCCGTTTTCTCGCTACCGGTCGGCGCGGTGCCGGTGTTCCTCGGGCTGCTGCTCGTCGTCGCGGTGCTCATCGAGCCCTATCTCATCCGCCGCCAGGTGGCAGGGCGCCTCTGGGCCTGGCTCCGCGACCGGCCGCCGCCACCGGCCTACGAGATCGGCGGCATCGCGATCGAGGGGGTGCAGACCAAGGGCGCGATGGCGACCGACATGGCGTTGTCGGCCACCGGGTTCGGCAAGTTCCTCGCCCGGCGCGACGCGCTCGCCATCATCCTGACCGCGCTCCTGTGGCTGACCGGCCTCGCGCTGCGGCCGGACTACTGGTGGAACCTGTCCAACAGCTTCGCGATCTTGCTCAACTACACCGAGCTTGCGCTGATCACCATCGGACTCACCTACGTCATCGCCGCCGGCGATATCGATCTCTCCGTCGGGGCGGTGCTCGCTCTCGCCGGCAGCACCGCCGCCTATTTCCTCAAGGTCCTCGGCGCCGACCCCGTGACCGCCGTGGCAATGGGCCTGCTCGCGGGCATGTGCGCCGGCCTCGTCAACGCGATCGTCACCGTCGGCTTCAAGCTGCCGGCCTTCATCGCCACGCTCGGCATGTTCTACATCGCCCGCGGCCTCGCCGCCTGGTTCGTCGCCGGGCAGCAGCTCACCGGCTGGCCCGAGGGCTACAACCTGCTTGGCCGCAAGGTGAACGATATCCTGCTGCACTACCGCATCTCGCTGCCGGACGGGCTGCTGCGCTCGATCGCCGAGGTGGTGAGCGTCCAGACCATCTGGATGCTGTTGGTCGCCCTCATTGCCGGCGTCGTGCTCGCCTACATGCCGTTCGGGCAGAAGGTCTATGCGACCGGCGGCAACATTCGCGCCGCCGCTTATGCCGGGATCAACACCAACCGGGTGCGGTTCTTCGCGCTCATGCTGGCGGCGCTCTGCGCGACAATGGCCGGGATCATCAACGTCGCCTACTTCCGCAGCTTCAACCCGGTAGCCGGCCAGTTCCGCGAGCTCGACGCCATCGCTTCGGTGATCATCGGCGGCGGTTCGATCTTCGGCGGCTACGGCACCGTGATCGGGGCGCTCGCCGGGGCGGCGGTGATCACCCTGATCCGGGCGCTGCTGCAGCTCAACGTCCAGGGCTTTACCATGCCGCAGCACTGGATCAACGTCTTCATCGGTGGCATCCTGATCGTGGCGGTGCTGATCGACATCTGGGTGCGCCAGGCCAACATCTTTGGCCGCCTGCGGGCGCGCCTCGCGCGGCGCACAAAAACGGCGGAGACCACCCATGCGTGACCCGACCACGCCTGCACCGATCGTAGAAATGCGGGGCATCGAAAAAGCCTTCGGTGCGGTGCAGGCGCTCCGCAACGTCGACCTCGTGCTCTATCCCGGCGAGATCCTGGGCCTCGTCGGCGACAACTCGGCCGGCAAGTCGACGCTGATGAAGATCCTGACCGGCGCCTACCAGCGCGACGCCGGCGAGGTCTTCGTCGCCGGGCAGCCGGTGCACTTCAAGAGCCCGCACGAAAGCCGCGACGCCGGCATCGAGATGATCTACCAGGATTTCGCTCTTTGCGGGAATATGGATGTCGGTCAGAACATCTTTCTTGGCCGTTGGCCGCGCAGGGGCCTTTTCGTCAATCGGCGGAAAATGTACGCGGAAGCCGACAGTGTGCTGAAGCGGCTCAAGGTCGACGTGAACTCCGTCTATCAAAAGGTCGAGAGCCTTTCGGGCGGCCGCCAGCAATCGGTGGCGATTGCCCGCGCTATCTCCTTCCAGCCGCGCGTGGTGATCCTCGACGAGCCGACCGCCAATCTCTCGGTGATGGCGACCGAGCGGCTGCTCGAAACCATGCTGGAACTGAAGAAGCAGGGCGTTGCCCAGATCATCATCTCCCACCGCCTCGTTGACATCTTCGCTGTGGGCGACCGCGTGATGGTGCTGAAGCGCGGTGAGAACGTCGGCGATCGCTACATCAAAAACACCGACGAGCATGAGGTCCTGGAGATCATCGTCTCCGGCACGCGAGAGCATGCACTTTCGGCCGATGAGGCAAGGCTTTGACCGATCAGGATCACTTTTCTCCTGGCGTCGCAGAAATGCGGCTAAAACCACCCGCTCTAAGTCCATCGAGATTGTGGCCCGAGATTGGTCGTTCACTCGAAGAATGCCGGATGTCGGGTAAGGGTGGGAAGCAGTCCCTCAATGCGATGAGCACGATGACCGCGATGCGGACTAAGCAGACGAAGAATGGAGCCCGGCGCCCCTGCAATGGGCGCTGGCCTCACCACACTCGAACTCCGAAAATCTCCGAAACGTGTTGCGGCCGAGCGCTACAAGAGCGATAATTAGTGCCCGAACGGAATGACGCAGACGGCTTCGCTTGCCGCGGGGCTGGTAGCGGCCCGGGACGGTCAAATCAGGGAATTCGCCATGCACAATGTCTCTCGGCGAAATGCCATTCGCCTCGTTCTGGCGGTCACAGCCGCCCTGTTTGCGACCTCGATGCCCTCTTTTGCCACGGAAGCGGTTCCGCTGGCGATCAAGGGTTATGACCCGGTCGCCTATTTCACCATCGGAAGCCCCACGCGCGGGCTGCCGGAGATCGAGTACGAATGGGATGAGCACCGCTACCTCTTCGCGAACGCCGAACATCGCGAGCTTTTCAAGGCCGATCCTGTTCGCTACGCGCCAGAGTTCGGAAATTTTTGTGCAATGGCGCTGGCCCTGGGCGAGCTCGACGAGGCCAACCCGGAGAACTGGCTGATCAGCGACGGAAAGCTTTATATTTTCGGCAAACCGGCCCCGATGGGACCCGCGCTCTTCCAGCAGGACCTTGCTGCGAACATCGCGAAGGCCAACCAGAACCGCGCGCTACTTCAAGGACATTAGCGGTTCATTCTCTCGGCCGGTGGCAGGTCGCCTGTGACGGGGTAGAGGCGGGCCTTGCGGAATCCGTCGCGCAGATGTTCGAGATCGCCAGAGCTTAGAAACTTGGTTCCGAACTCCTGCGGGTCGAAGGTTGGGTCGATGCGGCGTATCATCGTCACGACACGCGCGGCGTCCTCCGCTCGATCGTCTTGTGCATAGGCGGCCGCCAGCAGGATACGGCTGAAGTTCGCGCCTGCGGTTGTTCGAAGACTAAGTTCCGCCTGTTCGATCGCCGCGTCGTAACGCCGTTTCAGATAGTAGGCCAGGCTCAGCGCAAAGCGATCGATCGCATTGAGATCGGGGTCGATACGCTGCGCCTGCTCCAAGGCCTCGATCGCCGCATCCGTCTGTCCCAGCCACAACAGGATGGTGCCGCGCCCGGCGAGGCCGTGAGCATCGTTCGGATTGATCGCAATGGCGCGCTCGATCTCAACCTCTGCCTGGTTGTATCTCTGACGAAAGAGGTGGATGTGGCCGAGAGTGATGCGCGCGCGCACGTCGGAATCATCAAGGCTCAGCGCCTTGATTGCCAGTTCCTCGGCACGGCTCAGGAAGGCGGTTGGCGATTCCGCCCAGCCCATCGAGCTGGCAATGTGATAGGTTTCGGCAAGTGCCGCATATGCAGCAGCGTAGTTCGGGTCAAGCTCGATGGCGCGTCTGAGCAGGGCGCGCGCCTCCACATTGTTTGCATGCGTCGGGCTCTGCAATGCCGGCCTGGCGCGCAGCACGTAATCATAGGCTGCGAGATTTTCGGTTGGCTTCGCGAACACCCGATTTTGTTCGATCTGGGTCACGCGAATCGCCAGGACTCTGACGATGCGAGTGACAATGTTGTCCTGCAGCGCGAACACGTCCGCCAGCGCCTCCTCGAAGCGTGCAGACCAAATCACCTGTCCCTGCCTTGTGTCGACGAGTTGCGCGATGACCCGCACGCGGTCGCCGGTCTGGCGGACGCTGCCTTCGACCAGATAGCTGACGGCGAGACCGCGGCCGATCTCCTCCGGGCTTGCGGGCTTTCCCTTGTAGGGGAAGACAGCGTTCCACGACATCACGGTCAGCGCGGAGAACCGACCCAGTGCGTTGATGATATCCTGCGTCAATCCATCCGCGAAATACTGACGAGCCGAATCGTCGCTCTGGTTCAGGAACGGGAGAATGGCGATCGCGGGTTTCGTGCTGACTTCAGCACTCTTTGTGAATTGATCGCCAGAGCGCAGAATGCTGAGAAATTTCCACTCAGAGCCAAGACCGGCCCACAGCGCGCCTACAATAAGCAAAATCATCAGAGCCAGAGCGGCGAACAATCCCCGGCGCCAGCCGGCGGGCGCCGGAGCGGCCGTGGCGTCGAGCCGCACGCGAAATGCGCGCACCGGCCGAGCGATGTTCTTGAGCTTCTGTTCGCCGATATCCTCAAAGGCAATGTCGAGCTTGCCTTGCACGTCTTCCTGCACGCGGCCCGAGACGCAGATGCCGCCAGGCTCCGCGAGCCCCTCCAAGCGAGCCGCCACGTTGACGCCATCCCCGAAAATGTCGTCATCCTCGATGATGATGTCGCCGACATTGATGCCGACGCGGAACTCGATACGTTGTCCTGCCGGCACCGCGACATTGCGTTCCGCCATGCCGCGCTGGATCTCGACGGCGCAGCGCACGGCCTCGACCACACTCGCGAACTCGACCAGCATCCCATCGCCGGTGGTCTTGACAATCCGCCCGCGGTGTTCGTTGATCTTTCGGTCGACCAGAGCACGCCGATGCGCCTTCAGCTGGGCGAGCGTACCTTCCTCGTCGTTGCCCATCAGCCGGCTGTAGCCGGAGATGTCGGCCGCTAGAATGGCCGTAAGTCGCCGCTCTACATGCTCGGTTGACAATCCGACTCTCCCCCGTGCGCTTCGGCCACCTTTTTCCGATAGCTCTGGGCTAAGCACTACGGAACCTCGGGCTCCGTAGTGCTTAGCCCCAAGGAGCCCCCAATCGAAGGCGAGCGTCGCGCCCACCGCTGGGGCGGTGGAACCGCGAACGCTATGACCTGCTCGGCCACACCCTCACCGATCTTTTGGCCCGCAACCACATCGGAGCGAAAATGGACCCCGGCCCACATGCGCGCGTCGGCCGCCTGCTTGGCCGTCACGCTCCATCAGCGCGGAGTAGCCCAGCACATCGGCAGCAAGAATGGCAGCAAGCTTGCGATCCACGACGGCGTTCTTTAAGACCACCTATGCCCGAGGAATGCACCATAGCAGAAGTCGGAGGCATTGTATCGCCGCAAGGCCCTTTGCTGTGCATGCACCGGAAGGTCTGGAATGGGCTCAATTGAGACGTTCATCGCCTGCACCGCAGATGACCGCTTGGGGTCGTGAGCCGAAATTTCGCGCGTTGGCTTCGGACACGTTATTGTTGCCCCATCGCTATCCGGGGGGAAGTGGATGAGCATCGTCCAAAGGGTCAGTCCAGTTCTAGATTAGGCGATTACCGCAACCCTCAATAGGGCAGACTATGGGGACACCGTCTCGATTAAAGCGGCATTGAACCAAATTCGGCAGGCTGCGCCTGATTTGGTCGCATCCAAGACGAGATAACCGAGGCTATTGTCGAGACGGCTACTGCCCTGGGCCTGTTCGTAGCTTTCCGTTCAATCCAGCGTAGTTAGCTGATATCGCTCGGAAGCTCCTAGCAAACATTTCGGACCTTTTATGGAACTCTTCAGTAATCGATGAGTTACGCACAAAACTAAAGGTAACCGTTATGGCAACTCGAAATGGGGATCATGCCTTCCGGGAATTGATCAGTTCGGAAGATAATCGTCGGAAGCTACGTAAGCGATTGAGCATGGAGGCCGACCAAACTCTGCCACCAAAGCTTTTCGCATTAGCGGTGGAGCTTCAGAAGCAGCTTGAGCGGCGAGAGCAGGAACTGGCCGACGAGAACCCCGAGCAGCCCTAAGTTGCCCTCATGGCGAACTGAACACCACTGAAGGGGCGCATCAGCGGCCTCTTTAACATCTGTGCCAGCTCTCTGGGCCGCTGCCCGCCTCGGAGTTGTCGAGGCAATTCAAGCCTTAGTCAGAAGCACGACCTGTCGTTGGCGGCCCCGCGTCGGCATCGCAACCAGAGGTAGGCAATCGCTCGGCGATCATGTGAGCCGAGGTTGGCAAGGTCGAACAAACCGCCGATGAGGTGTGTCCGACGTCGACTTCCAGGGATGTTGGAACTGGCATTCATCTGGGGAATTATAAAGCTCACAAGGCTAAGCAGATGCCGCTTGGCAAACAGACTCGTCAGAGCAATCGAAGCGTCAACCGTAAGAGTTGCAAAACCACCTGTGCAATGTGCGGTTGCACTTACCCGGATACACAAGAAAAACAATATAGGGAGGTTATCATGATCAAGTTGCAGTCAGTTCTATTTT